>JBJELF010000132.1:0-8686 GCA_051879015.1 Lachnospiraceae bacterium | reverse complement strand
CTTCCAGACCATTTTGCATGCTGGTGCGGTCCATGCGATGCAGCAGAGTCATCATAAACCATTGCATATTAAGCCAGGTAATTTGACGGCGAGCGGATTCCTCAGCGGATTCTCCATCCAAAAGAGGTGCCTGTTTTTTGGAAGTTTCCCAGGCTGCGTGGGCATACTCGCTCAATGGCAGTTGTGTGAGTACTTCATCGGACAACAGCACACTTCTTGCAGTCATATCATTGGACCAAGGAAAACCATCTGCATGGAGCAATTCAGGGCGGTGAAACCACGGATATCCTCCAAAAATTTCATCGGCACATTCCCCCGTTAAAGTTACTCGGTTAAAATGGGATACCTGCTCACAAAAATAGAGCATAGAAGATTCTACATCAGCCATACAGGGTAAATCTCTTGCATCGACCGCACGATACAGATAGTCGGCCATCTGCTGATTATTGCATTCCAGATATTGATGATTGGTTTGGCAGCAAAATACCATCTGATCTACATAGGGGCGGTCTCGGCTTACTTGAAAAGAATTGGCACGAAAATATTGGTCATTGCCCTGAAAATCAAAGGAGAAGGTTGCCAGCTGTTTTCCTTGTTTGCGCAGCTCCTCACTGCAAATTGAGGTGACTAAGCTGGAATCAACACCACCGGATAAAAATGTACAGATAGGTACGTCGGACAACATCTGCATCTTAACGGCGTCTGTAATTAAATATCGAGTATGTTCCACGGTCTCTGCAAAGGATTCTTCGTGTAGGGTACTTTTGAGTTTCCAGTAGGGCTGTATTTGGCAGCCCTGCTGTGAGAGAATCATATAATGAGCAGGAAGCAGCTCTTTGATATTTTTAAACACACCGTTTCCAGGCGTGTGGGCAGGACCAAGCGCAAAAATTTCACAGAGTCCTTGAGTATCGACTATAGCTTCCATCCCAGGATAGGTAAGGATACCCTTGATCTCTGATGCAAATAAGAAAGTATCGCCATAAAAACTATAATACAGCGGTTTTACTCCTGCATGGTCTCGTGCAAGAGTCAAGGTCTGTGAACTCTCGTCCCATATAGCAAAGGCAAAAACACCATTCAGTCGTGAAAACCAATTTATGCCATGCCTCATAAAAGACATCAAAATGACTTCCGTGTCACTGGTGGTGTAAAATTGACAGCCTTCCTTTTCCAGTTCTCGTTTTAATTCAAGCATGTTGTAAATTTCTCCATTGAAAACAATGGTACAGGTGCGGCCATCTTCCTTACGGCTCATAGGTTGATTCCCTGTCACCAAATCAATAATGGCCAAACGCACATGAGATAAACCGCAGTGATTCGTCAAAAAGATACCATCATCATTGGGACCGCGATGTTTTTGGGTGCGGTTCATCTCCTCTAAGATTGTATACCATTGTTTGGGCGACTTCAAATACTCTGCCTGACTATGAAAAAAACCAGCAATTCCACACATATCATACCTCCATGACAAGATGTTGGGGTCAAAAGATATTTTGACCCCGGAATATTTACAGATTGCTCCGATAATAAAAAGTTTATGCGGCTTGCTATAAAAGTGTCGTCAATGAAATAGGATAAGCTTGCTTGCAGGCAAATTCATATTCCATTGACGACCTGGCCTGTATGACAAAGAGATAGCTTGGATTGCTCATATAGGCAGCGATTGCAAGAGCGCAAAGCGCGGAGCAATCGACTTTTATATATAGTGCTAGCCCAACCGGGGGCGTATTAGTTAGAAGGGGCTGATTACCACAGGCTGATATTGACGCTTCTCCAGTGCAGCTTCAGCGGCTGGAACCACCAAGTTTGTATGGGCAATCATTGAGTGAGGTTTTTTAGCTGGATTATCCTGCCCAAAGGGCACGAAGAAAATATTTTTACAGTTCATCAAAAGACCGATATTTTTTAAGTTCATGCTCAGTGCATCATTTGTGGCAATGGAGAGCAGCAGTGGCTTTTCATTGCGAAGATGAGCCTTGGCGGCCATGAGCACTGCGGTATCGGTGATTCCATTAGCGAGCTTTGCCATGGTGTTTCCTGTGCAGGGCATGATGAGCAGTAAATCCAGTTTTCCGCTGGGTCCAATAGGCTCTGCATCCTCAATGGTGGTAATTGGAGGCAGACCTGTCAGTTCCTCGGCCTGCCGCAAGAAATCGGGACCAGCTCCAAAACGACTGGAAATAGTTTGAGCATTGGGGGAAAAAATAGTTTGCACTTGCGCACCTGCATCCAGCAGAGCTTGAATCTGTGGAAAGGCGGCGGCATAAGTGCAAAAGGAGCCAGTGAATGCGGCTCCAATTAATTTATGATTTAAAGACATATTGGCTCCTTTCGTTCACGCAGTATGAGTTGTGCGAGTTTCTCGCCGCTGGCTTTAGGGGAGTATTTGCCGGGAAGACTCAGGGCATGATGCACATGGATGGGGAATTTTTCTGCGGAACCACTGATGCCTCCGGGAAGGGAAGCAATATCAATGAACTGCGTACCAGCGACACAGTTGGCTAATAAGTCATCTGTGAAGATGGGAGCAGGGACAGTGTTAATAATGAGAGAAAAATGAGAAATTTTTGTTGGCAAAGACTCAAAGGATAAGGCAGCATAGCCGGCAGTTTGAGCTTCAAAGCGGTCGGAGGGTTTGCGGGCACAGATGGTCACTTGACAGTCCAATACCTTCAGCTTGCGGCTCAAGGTGCGGGCGCAGCGTCCAAAACCAGTGATTAGCACGGAAGAGCCCTGCAGGTTATCAGGAGAATGAAGAATCATCTCCGCTAAGGTTCCTTCGGCGGTAGCAATAGAGTTAAAGAGCGCAATTTCCTCATTTTTCATAAAATCTTTGGTAAAAACATTTTTTTCCATACATTTTTGAATGAATTCCTCAGGAATGCAGCCTGCATAAAAATGCTGTCCATCATGGAGATATCTCACAAGATTGGAAAGCCGCAGTTCATTGGAGGAAATGTTAGCTTGGAGGTGAGTTTTATTTTTTGTCAGAGGAATGGGAGCTAAAATATAGTGTGCCTGTGTCACGGCTTTTTGTAGACTGGATGCCTCCGGCATAGGAGGCATTTGAGGGGGAGTAGGAATTGCGTAAGTGATAACAGAATGATTGGCGAGCTGTCTCGCCAGATAGTATTGCCTCAAATCTCCGCCAATCACGGCAAACTCTACGGCAAATTCATAGGATTTATTCATAGCAATCTCCATTCCGCCGCCTTTGGTCGGCGGCACAAATAGTGATGAAAAACGCGCATTTTTAAACTTCGCATGCAACAGAAAATATTTGCGATGCGGAATCACGTTTTTTTTGCACTAAACCTCCCTTGAGTGGAGATTCCATTTGTGGTATTACTATATGCGAAAAGAAAAGAAAGAGTGAAAAAGTGGGCGGTGAAAGCCGCCCACTTGGGAAGGATGATATCATTCTGCTTTTAGCATGTCGCTGATGACAGTTCGAATATAGGCACCAGCAAATTTTTTTTGCTCTTTTGGCAGTCCTTTGATGTCGATAGGCTCGCCAAACTGGATGGTCACATGGGAGGGCTTAATGCTTGGAAAATGATTTTCCAGAATTTCTGCAGTTCCCTTGATGGCTACAGGAATCACAGGACAACCTGTTTTTTCTGCAATCTTTAGGCTTCCTTCTCGGAATGGAAGCATCTCATAGTTGTCTAGTTGAGAGCGAGTTCCTTCTGGGAAAATAAAAATCGAGATACCAGCTTTCACCTGTTCGATGGCAGTTAAAATTGTTTTTAAACCTTCCTTTACATTGTCACGGTCAAGAAAAAGGCAGTACAGATGGCGCATCCAATTGGACAGCAGTGGAATTTTCTCCATTTCTTTTTTGGCCATGAATCCACATAATCCCTTGACATAGCAATAAGTGGTGACGATGTCAAAATAGCTTCTGTGATTTCCAATATATAGTACGGCCTGGTCATCCGGCACATGTTCTAAGCCTTTGACTTCGACTTTGACACCGGCAATGAAAAGCAGAACTTTGAAAATCCATTGCACACAGGCGAGGGAAGCTCGGTCAGCCCAAGGTTTATTAAATTTGCCGACAATCCAGAAAAATAATTCCAGCAAAAGTCCAAAAACCAGATATAGGACAATCAGAAGTACGACGAAAAATGTACGAATCATAATGTTTCCTCCTTTGTAGTAATAGTGGAAGTCTCCTCTTCATCTTCCTCAATTTCAATCGTATCTACCCCAAAGTCAGCTTCTTCTTCCTTTGGAATCTGTGCGTTTAACTGTGCCACTACGGTTGGAGAAAGACGACCGTAGAGTTCTGTCAGGCTAAACAAATATTTTGCAAGACCATCAGAAAGATAGTAAGGACGGAAGCGGAATTGCCAGTTCCCGGCAGCCACGGATGGAGTATTCATACGACAGTCACTGCCAAAACCGAGCAAATCTTGAATAGGGAAAATGCTGTAGGCGGCGATGGAGCTCATGGCGGTGCGGATAAAGTCAAAATGAATGTTGGCACCGTCTGTGTTCATGAAGCGGCGGACACGGTCACGCATACGCTCAGTAGCCCCGGACAGATACCAGCCTACGGTGGTGTCATTGTCATGAGTGCCGGTGTAGCAGATGCAGTTGGTTGATGGAAAATGGTGTGGCATTAGGTCATTATCTTTCAAGTCAGTAAAGGCAAACTGAAGTACCTTCATGCCTGGGAAGTGGAATCGGTCACGCAGTTCCTCTACTTCTGGAGTGATAATGCCCAGATCTTCTGCCCAGATTGGAATATCCTCTCCAAGCTCTTGTTGAATTGCGATAAATAAATCTGCTCCCGGTCCCTTTTTCCACTTGCCCTTGATGGCATTGTCGGAGCCATAGGGGATGGTGTAGTAGGCTTCAAAGCCGCGGAAATGATCAATTCTTAAGTAATCTACCAATTTTAACTGGCTGGACACACGGCGAATCCACCACTCAAAGCCAGTGGATTTGTGATAATCCCAATCATACAGAGGATTGCCCCAGAGCTGTCCTGTCTTGCTGAAGTAATCTGGTGGTACTCCGGCAACTACGGTAGGGTAACCTTTGGAGTCTAGCTGGAATAATTCACGGTTGGCCCAAACATCGGCACTGTCCAGGGATACAAAAATTGGAATGTCACCGACGATGCGAACATGATGGAGGTGAGCATATTCACGCAGAGATTCCCATTGCTGAAAGAAAATAAACTGAATAAATTCATAGTAGTGAACGGATTCCTTTAATTTTTCAGTCCAAGCAGCTTTGATATCGGCATCTGGATCACGAAGTTCAGTATCCCAGTCAAGCCAGCATACTCCTTTGTGGTAATCTTTGCCGGCCATGAATAGGGCATAATCGGGAAGCCAATCTGTGTTTGCTTCCACAAAGGCATGGAATTCAGCCAGCTGGCTAGGAGTTGCTTTCGCAAAGAAATTGGTGGCCGCTTTTTTCAAAAGTTTGGTTTTGTAAGGAATGACATAACCATATTCTACATAGTCCGTCTGAAAAGCTGGGCAGTCGGCTACATCCTCTCTGGTGAGCCATCCATTTTCAATGAGGTTGTCCGGGTCAATCAAAAGAGGTTGACCAGCGAAAGCAGAAAAAGCCTGATAGGGTGAATCGCCGTAACCGGTATGCCCAAGGGGAAGCACCTGCCAGAGTGTTTGTCCAGCTTTTTCTAAAAAGTAAATAAAATGATAGGCAGACTTGCCCAGGTCTCCAATACCGTAACTGGACGGGAAGGAGGTTGGGTGGACAAGAATACCTGAAAAACGTGTTTGTTTCATAAGAGTGTTCCTCCAAAATTATGATAACATCATTATATGAAAAAATGGGACAATATTCAAGAAGAATATTTATGGTAAAAGTATTTTCAGTAGATGTTAAAAAAACAAAACGGTATGAGTAAATAGAATCCTTATAAATTTCTGCTTGTAAGAATGAAATATCGTGATATAATTTACTATAAAAGTCCTGTCGAGCGGCTATGTATGAGCCATGTTTGCATGAGAGAATACATAGCCATTTGATGGGCTGACTTGTATAAGCAAGTGGAGTGATAGCTTGGATTGCTCATACAGGTCAGCGATTGCGGGAGTACGTCAGAACGGAGCAAGCGACTTTTCTATATGCAGTGTCCCGTTTGTGAGGCATGTCTGTTAAAAAAAGAGTTGAAGAAACTCATTTTCTTTCAGAGTTTACTGTCAAGACACCTGACAAGTACAGTTGAATTATTAAAACACATAGGAGAGTAAAGTTATGGGTGAAAGAAACTTAACATTGTTGACTGATTTATATGAGTTGACTATGATGCAGGGTTATTTTGAGCAAGGTGCAAATGAAAAAGTGGTTTTTGATGCGTTTTACCGCACCAATCCATGCAACAATGGATATGCAATTTGTGCAGGTTTGGACCAGGTAATTGATTATATTAAAAATTTGTCCTTTAGTTATGAAGATGTGGCTTACCTAAGAAGCACAGGATTATTTACAGAAAAGTTTTTGGATTATATCAGAAGTTATCATTTTACAGGTGACATTTATGCCATTCCAGAGGGAAGTGTCATGTTTCCACGTGAGCCATTTATCAAAGTGGTAGCTCCGATTATGGAAGCACAGTTAGTGGAGACTGCTATTCTAAATATTGTCAATCATCAAAGTTTGATTGCTACGAAAACTGCAAGAGTAGTGTATGCAGCTAAGGGTGATGGTATTATGGAGTTTGGGCTGCGCCGTGCTCAGGGACCGGATGCTGGTATTTATGGTGCGAGAGCAGCCATGATTGCGGGCTGTATTGGTACCTCCAATGTACTGGCAGGTCAGATGTTTGATGTTCCAGTGAAAGGTACACATGCTCACAGCTGGATTATGAGTTTTCCAGATGAGTTGACTGCGTTCCGTACTTATGCGAAATTGTATCCAACGGCCTGCATCTTGTTAGTGGATACCTATGATACACTGCGTTCTGGTGTGCCAAATGCAATCAAGGTATTTACTGAGATGAGAGAGGCGGGCATTCCATTGAACTTTTATGGAATTCGTCTTGACAGTGGTGACTTGGCTTATCTGTCTAAGAAAGCAAAGAAGATGTTAGATGAAGCTGGATTTTCTGATGCAGTCATCTCTGCATCCAGTGATTTGGATGAAACCTTGATTAACAGCTTGAAGCATCAGGGAGCTGCCATCAATTCTTGGGGGGTTGGTACCAAGATGATTACCTCCAGTACTTGTTCCTCCTTTGGCGGCGTGTACAAGTTAGCTGCTATTGAGGACCCTGAGACGGGTAAGTTCATTCCAAAGATTAAGCTTTCCGAGAATCCAGAAAAGGTGACGAATCCAGGAAATAAGACAGTTTACCGTATTTATGATAAAAATAATCACAAGATTATTGCAGATTTGATTTGCTTGGCAGATGAGAAATATGATGTCAATGAACCATTGATGCTGTTTGATCCAGTTAATACATGGAAGCGCACCTATCTGGAACCAAATACTTATGAGATGCGTGAAATGTTGGTTCCGGTATTTTTGAATGGTCAGTGTGTTTACCAGTCTCCATCGGTTATGGAGATTCGTGAGATCTGCAAACAGGAGAAGGAGACCTTATGGCCGGAATCTCTTCGTCTAACAAATCCAAACGAGGTGCATGTGGATTTGTCTCAGAAACTGTATGATATGAAGATGGAGCTTTTGGAAGAACGTGGACCAAAGAAATATCAGAGTCCAATGCAGGAATAACATATAAATGTGCATAGTCTGTTGAAGGAGTCCATGCAGCAGAAAAAGAAAGGAAAAATCATGAGTACTGTAAAGGAATTAGTAGAGAAAAATCGTTCCTACCGTCGTTTTGATGCCAGCAAAAAAATAACAAAGGAGCAGCTGGAAGCTTTCATAAATTTAGCTCGGCTGAGCAGCTCCGGCGTAAACCGTCAGTATTTAAAATATGTTATCTGTTATACCAAAGAGGCCACGGATGCAGTATTTCCAAATCTTCGCTGGGCGGGTGCCTTAAAGGATTGGGATGGTCCGATTGTGGAGGAACGTCCCACCGCTTATATTATTATGCTCCGTGACAAGCAAATTTTTAGCAATATGTTCGTAGATGAAGGAATTGCAGCTCAATCGATTTTGTTGGGGGCAGTGGATGCAGGTTTTGGTGGCTGTATGTTGATGAATATTGATCGTATGGGCATTATGAAGGCATTGAAGTTGGATGCAGAACGTTATGATATCAGCATGGTGATTGCGCTTGGAGTGCCTGTGGAGACCGTGGTAATCGAGCCTATGCCAGCAGACGGAAATTTCAATTATTGGAGAGATGAGCAGCAGGTTCATCATGTGCCAAAGAGAAGTTTAGCAGAACTGATTTTGGATGAAAAATAGTCATCCAAAATCAATGGAATGTATGTGAAAATTTAGAGGAAATCAATCATTGATGAAAAATAACTATCAAATTACTGCTTGGTGTCAGCAATTCTGGCACCAGCACATCAAAGAAGGAGATATCTGTATCGATGCCACAGCGGGCACCGGACAGGACACAGCATACCTTGCTCAGCTCTGTGGAGAGCGGGGCAAGGTTCTTGCGTTTGATATTCAAGAACAAGCTTTGCAGATGACGGAGGAAAGATTGAACTTGCTTAATTTGAAAAATCGTGTACAATTAATTTTAGATTCCCATGAGCATATGGAACAATAC
>JBJELF010000131.1:0-8884 GCA_051879015.1 Lachnospiraceae bacterium | reverse complement strand
TTTACATTTTCTGTACCTCAAAATATTATTGTAGGTCATGGAACGCTGAACAAGCTGCCGGAAGTTTTAAAAAAAATGGGCGGCAGCCATGCATTTATTATCTCAGATGCAACTTTAGAGAAAATGGGTACCGTACAAAAATGTAAGGATATGATTACATCTATTGGTTTTCAGGTCAATGCTTTTACTGAGACAGAAGGAAACCCAAGTGTTGCCACAGTAGATAAGGCTACCGCTCAGTTCAAAGCAAGTGGTGCAGACTGTCTTGTTGCTCTGGGCGGCGGTTCTCCGATGGATGTAGCAAAGGCAGTCGGCGTATTAGCACTTTATGGCGGCAGCATTACTGAGTATGAAGGTGCAGACAAAGTACCTGGTCCAATTGTACCTTTGGTAGCCATCCCTACCACTGCTGGTACTGGCTCTGAAGTAACTGCCTTCTCCGTTATCACCGACAAGGTAAGAAATTACAAATTGACTGTATTCAGTTACAAATTAATCCCAACCTACGCCATTTTGGATTCTGACATGATTTCAACCGCACCAGCTTCCGTAGCTGCATCCTGTGGTATGGACGCTATGATTCATGCTACTGAAGCATACATATCCACTGCTGCATCCCCATTTTCTGATGCAATGGCTGAAAAAGCACTGGAATTAATCGGTAAAAATATTCGCCGTTTTGTTGCAAACCGCACAGATGTTGAAGCTGCCGATGCTATGATTGTAGGTTCTCTGTTTGCAGGCATCGCATTCTCCTGGGCAAGACTTGGAAACATCCATGCGATGAGCCACCCAATTAGTGCATTCTTTAATGTGCCTCACGGTGTGGCAAACTCTATTTTGTTCCCAACCATCATTCGCTACAATGCAATGGCTGATCATGGAAAGTACGAAAAGATTTATCGTTACATTGCCAAAGACCCAGTTCCAGCAGGCGCATTCCGCACCGAAATGTTAGCAGATGAAATTGCTGCATTAAATGCCTCCTTTGGAATTCCTGCAAACTTGACTGCAGCAGGCGTAACAGAGGACAAGATTGAAGTAATGGCAGCCGATGCAATGAAGAGTGGAAATATTGCAGTAAATCCACGCCGCTCCAACTTAAAGGATATTATTAACCTGTATCGTGAGGCATTGTAAAAATTTCTGCATTTAAAGGTTGCGTTCTATTAAAAATTTTAATATAATTAAATTGTTTACTGGAATTTTTAATAAAACAGGAGTACATCTGTGGATATCATAAAATATGCTCTGTTTTCTGATGTAGCAGAGACAAAAAATTTTACTAAAAGCGGTGAACGCATGGGATATACACAGCCCGGCGTAAGCCGCATCTTAAAACTTTTAGAAAGTGAATGTGGCTTTCCGCTCTTTCTGCGCACAAAGCAGGGAGTAGAGTTAACAGCAGATGCGCAGAGAATTTTGCCGCTGGTTCGACAGCTGTTAGCATCCAACGAGCTTTTAGAACAGACAATTGCCTCCATCAACGGACTAGAAAAGGGACATATTAAAATTGCTTCCTTCTCCAGTATTTCCAGGAATTGGCTTCCCACCATCATTTACTCCTTCCGAAAAGAATATCCTAATATCGAGATTGAACTTTTGGAAGGCGGAACAGATGAGATTGTAGACTGGATAGAAAACAACATTGCCGATTTCGGACTGTTGAGCAAACAACATATCGCTCCTCTCGAATGGATTTCTCTCTATGAAGATCCTTTGATGGCAATTCTCCCTCTAAACTATCCGATTTCTTCACGGGAATCCTTTCCTATTACAGATATGGCACGACAGCCTTTTATTATATCTGCTGAAGGAGTCGATTACGATATTCATTATGCATTGAAGCAATCTGGTATCCAACCTCAAATTCAGTTTTCTTCTAAAGATGACCATGCTATTGTCTCTATGGTAGCTAATCAGCTTGGCATCAGCATCCTGCCAAATTTAGTCATTGAGGGAGTCAGAAATCAGATTCTAGCATTACCGTTAGAGCCTTTTTTCTCCCGTGAATTGGGTATTGCCATACGGTCTTGGGAAAATTTATCTCCCGCTGCCTCGCGCTTTATTAAATTTATCGAGGAGAAATTACCTGAGATTCTGTGAACAATCCACTGCCTAATCCCCAGAGAAATTAGGCAGACATGAACAATATCAGCAATCAAGCAGCAAATTGTTACTTGAGCCACTTTGATGTTAGAGTCAAAAGACCCTTTGACTCTTAGATCATCTTATTATCACTATCGTTTATGGGAGCAGCTGAGGCACTGGTGGTCTCCGCGGTCTTCAAAACCGTTGTGGGGTATGTGAGGTATCCCGGGTGGGTTCGATTCCCACATGCTTCCGCCAAAAATAAGGGAGGAAAATCCCATGAAATATAAGATTTTATTAAAACAACATATCGGTGCCGTCGATACCCCCGTCGTCGCAGTCGGTGACACTGTAAAAAAAGGCGCACTGCTCGCAAAACCTAACGGTCTTGGAGCCTTCATCCATGCGCCTTTTTCTGGTATTATTAGTGAAATCACCGATTCCTATCTGATAATCGATGCTTCCAATGAATTGGATTCCTTTGTACCTCTTGAGGGTACAACTGAAAAAGAATTAGTCGCTGCCGCCGGTATCGTAGGTATGGGCGGTGCTGGATTTCCCACCGCTGTCAAATGTAATATCGATTTAAAGGGTGGTTACATTTTAGTTAATGCCGCAGAATGTGAGCCACTTTTACACCACAATATTCAGCAAATTGAAACCAGTGCAGAAAAGACTTTAGAAGGTCTTAAGATTGTCATGAGACTCTGCAACGCTGCCAAAGCAGTCTTTGCCATCAAAGAAAAACACGGCAAAGCGGTTGAAATTTTGAATAAACTCTGTTCCAAGGAAGCGTCCATCTCCGTTCACCTTCTCCCAGATTTATATCCTATGGGCGAAGAACGTGCCGTAGTTCGGGAAGTACTTGGTAAACTGCTTCCACCTACTTCGCTCCCCTCTGCAGCAGATGCGGTTGTCATCAATGTGGAAACTGTCCTTCGTGTTGCAGAGGCAGTCATTGACCATCGTCCCTGTATCAGCAAGCATGTTTCCGTCGCTGGCAAATTGAATGGCGGCACCCACACTCGCGTCTTTTTCGATGTGCCTATAGGCACTACCGTCGGTGAATTGATTGAAAAGGCTGGCGGCATTGATGGTGATTATGGTGAAATTATTATGGGTGGTCCTTTCACCGGACATGCAGTAACTTTAGACACTCCTATCAGCAAAACTACAGGCGGAATTTTGGTTACTCAACCATTTCCAGATTTGCAGCAGACGAAACTTGGACTTCTCCTGTGCGCCTGCGGTGGAAATTTGGAAAGGATGCAGGACTTAGCTCAAAAAATGAATGGACAGGTAGCATTGGTACAGCAATGTAAACAGGCAGTCAATATCAAAGGTACCTTAAAATGCGAAAACCCTGGCAACTGTCCTGGACAGGCCCAGAAATGTCTCAACTTCAAGAAAGCAGGCTGTACTGATATTTTGATTGGAAACTGCAGTGACTGTACAAACACCGTTATGGGTTCTGCTCCAAAATTAGGTTTGCAGGTTCATCACCAGACTGACCATGTATTTGACACGGTGGGGATGGAACGTATACGCTATTTAACCAAATCCAAAAAAGTAGCCTCCAAGGAAGCATCTGAGACAGCTGCCAATGATATCTCTCCAAAAACGGTAGAAAATTCCGACAACAAGACTTCTACTCCTGTCAGCTATCATTTTGAGCAAAGCTATAACAATGGTATTTTAACCATCGATATCAAAGAGGGAAAAAATATTTACATTGAACTTCCCTTTTAGTTAATAAGAAAAAGCAATGATTTCGCAAACCATCCTATGTTTCGTCGAAATCATCTCCATAATAAAAAAAAGAGGTACAAACTATGTCAATAAGCGAAGAAACTGCAAGAATGCATCGAAAGGATCCTGCTGTACTATGCTGCCGCGCAGAGGCTGGCGTGGTCCTTTCCTCCCACAATTTAGAAGACCCTGCCATATTTGACGATTTGGTAGATTCTGGACTACTCAACCTTAGCAACTGCCTTCGTATTGAGCAAGTACTGGGCGCTACTCTTACAAAAACATGCGACTCTCTCACGCCTTTGACCGCTGAACTCATTGACCATGTGATAGAGCCAGAAAATGAAACTCCTGCAGAAGCTCCAGAAGCTGAGACAGCTCCTACACCAGCTACTCCAGTGCAAATCGCTCAGCCCCTTCCAACTGGCGGCGTGCTGAAAATTTCCATTGGAGAGGGAAAAGATATTCATATCGAAGTCCCTGTTGGTTCCATCGGACAAAGCGGAGCTGTCCTTCCAGTCGCTACCGTACCTGCTGCCGAGGCTTCTGCTCCAGCCAAGCAGCCTGAAAGCAAGCTGATTCGCAGCTTAACACGCCATCACTACAAAATTACAGAAGTAAAACGTGGACCTGAAACCAAGATTGACGGAACTGTTCTCTATATCAGAGAAGGTATTGAAGCAGAAGCCATCGCCAGTCAGCAGCTGGTTCTAGATTTAAAAATTGATATCATTACCCCAGAGCTGTATCATACCTATTCCGAAACTATCTTAGATGTACAGCCTATCGCTGCCAAAGAAAAGGATTGTGAAGTCGGCAGCGGCATCACCCGTGTATTGGACGGCGTTGTAATGATGGTTACTGGTACGGATGAAAATGGTGTGCAGATTGGAGAATTTGGTTCCTCTGAAGGCTACTTGGACGAGAACATTATGTGGGGTCGCCCTGGTTGTCCTGATAAGGGTGAAATCTTCATCAAGACTCAGGTTACCATCAAGGCAGGCACTAACATGGAGCGTCCGGGTCCTTTAGCCGCTCACTCCGCCACCGATGTCATTACTCAGGAAATTCGTACTGCTTTAAAGAAGCTGACCGATGAATCTCTGATTGTAAACAAAGAAACCTTTGAGCAATATCGTCACCCAGGCAAGAAAAAAGTCGTTGTTGTAAAGGAAATTATGGGTCAAGGCGCTATGCATGACAATCTGCTGCTTCCACAGGAGCCTGTAGGAGTACTCGGTGCAAAGCCAAATGTTGACTTAGGCAATGTTCCCGTGATGGTATCCCCACTGGAGCTTTTAGACGGCTGTATCCATGCATTGACCTGTATCGGACCTGCATCCAAGGAGATGTCCCGCCATTACTGGAGAGAACCATTGGTATTAGAAACTTTATTTGACCCAGATTTAGACCTTTGCGGTGTCCTCTTGGTTGGAAGTCCTCAAATCAACGCAGAAAAATTCTATGTATCTAAGCGTGTCGGTATGACCTGTGAAGCTTTGGATGTAGATGGCGCATTTGTTACCACCGAAGGCTTTGGAAATAACCATATTGACTTTGCAAGCCATATTGAGCAGATTGGTATGCGTGGAATTTCTGTAGTTGGTATGTCCTTCTGTGCAAAACAGGGCGCATTAGTTGTCGGAAACAAATACATGACTCACATGGTAGACAACAA
This sequence comes from Lachnospiraceae bacterium, assembly GCA_051879015.1. Taxonomy (GTDB): domain Bacteria; phylum Bacillota; class Clostridia; order Lachnospirales; family Lachnospiraceae; genus JBJELF01. Next base: position 3,366 of record JBJELF010000131.1, on the reverse strand, counting down.
CAAATCCGAGGGTGGTATTGAAAACGAAGTTCTGGGAAATAATACTCTCTGTCATGAGGATGCACTTCGTGCTATTTATATGCTGAAAGCAGCTATGGATGGACAGAATGTCAAGGCAGCCGAGCGCAAGTGGAATCCACAAGTTAAGGATAATAACCTGGAATTGGTTTCTAATTTCACAGGAAAGCCAATCACTCCTGTACTCAACGAAACCTCTCTTCCAATGAGCCAAAAGAGAAAGGAAAAATACTCCTAATATAATTTGGGAGAGAAATGGCAAACAATGAAATATGGAGATAAGATAATTTATATGGAAGGAATTATTGTGGAAGTTTCCGATGGTGCCGTTGGCATTGACCTAAAGGGTCGTCTAGGTTACCTAAAAATTCCGCTCCGTATGCTGATTACTGACTACCCGATTCAAATTGGTCAGGAAGTTGGATTTAACATGAGTTTTATCGAACAGCTCTCTTCAGAGCCTAATGAAACTTATGTTCACAATCATAATGCTAAAAAACATGACTGAGTAAATTTTACAAAGTCAGGAAAGGAGATATAGATGAGTAATTACAAAGCACTTGAAGGACTTCAGTCCGAAATTTTTGTGCCAGTTACTCCTCCACCAGTATGGGCCAATGTCACCAAGCCATTGAATCAGATGACCGTTGCCATTGCCACTGCAGCCGGAGTACATCACAACAAAGACAAGCGCTTTAATTTGTCTGGCGATTTCACCTATCGTCTCGTCACAGATGATATGCCTTCCAGCGAATTGATGGTTTCTCACGGTGGATACGACAACAGTGATGTCAACAAAGATATTAACTGCATGTTTCCTATCGACCCACTCCATCAGTTAGCAAAAGATGGCGTCATCGGTGCCGTATCGGATGTTCATATCGGATTCATGGGCGGCGGTGGAAATCAAGAGAAGTTCAAAAATGAAACAGGACCAGCCATTGCTTCTATTTTAAAAGAACATCATGTTGACGCAGTCATCCTCACCGCTGGCTGAGGCACATGTCACCGCTCTGCAGTATTGGTGCAGAGAGCAATAGAGCAAATTGGTATTCCTACCGTCATTATCGCTGCTCTTCCGCCAGTCGTAAAGCAAACTGGCACCCCTCGTGCGGTAGCACCCCTTGTTCCTATGGGAGCAAATGCCGGCGCTCCTCACGATTTTAAAATGCAGTATGAGATTGTAAAAGCTGCCCTTGAACAGTTGGAGATTTTGGAATCCCCAGGACAGGTTGTTCCGCTTCCTTTCGAGTACATTGCAAAAGTTTGATACCTTATGGGGCTGTTGCATTTTCTGTGCAGCAGCCTTCTTTCGTAAAGAAACCCAAAATAAACATAACAGGAAAGAAGGATTTTATGGCAAATACTGATATTATCCAGCGACAGCTCACCATTCGCTCCTTTCACATCACGAATGTCTCTTTTAGCGAAAAATTCTCTCTGAAAGAAGATTTAAACAAAAAAAATTACTGGACTTTGACCATTCCTAAAGAAATTGCCTCCCACTATCAAAACAGCAGTGAACTCATCTCCAAAATCCACATTCGTATTCTGCCTCCAACACAGCATGACATCTACATCAACTCTATTATGGATATTATACCCATTTCCACGAAAGTCACTGGAAAAATTGGTGAGGGTGTCACTCATACTCTAACTGGCGTTTATGTAATGATGACCGGTGTTGATGAGGAAGGAACTCAAGTCTGTGCTTTTGGAAATTCCAATGGAATTTTAAGAGAACAAGTAACATTCAATCGTGCCGGTACACCTTCCGATGAAGATTTCATCATTTTATTTGAAGTTATTTTAAAAGCCAAGACAGGCTTTTCCCGCTCTGGCCCCGATGCAGCTCACCATGCCTGCGACCTATTTTGCCAGGAAATTCGTGCCTTACTAAAAAAGAAATTTTCCAGAGATTGTACGGAATCTCATGTTTTTCAAGATATCATTCGCCCTAACAAGAAAAAAGTTGCCATTGTCAAACTTGTTTCTGGTCAAGGGGCCATGTATGACACTCACTTTTTAGGACAGGAACCTTCTGGTTTTGAACAGAGTCGTTCTATCATTGATTTCACAGGAGTACCAATTGTACTCTCTCCAAATGAGTACCGTGATGGAGCAATTCGTGCCATGTACTAAATATCCCGCATACAACTTTAAGTGCAAGGATCGATTTTGACATTTTGATATTTTAACATTTTACTGTTTTCCCTTTGGGATAACGGAAATACATGATATAAGGAGTATGATATTTCATGGGCATTGGACCATCAACAAAAGAAACTACATTACAACATTTTCGTGACCCACTCCTGCAAGTGGTGTCCGCAGATGAAGATTTTGACTGTCTGGGAGTTATCGTTGCAGGCATTCCCCAAGATAATACCAATAAATATTTTACAGGAGAGCGTATTGGCGTGCTTTTAGAAGCCATGCGCGCTGATGGAGCAATTGTGAGTGCTGACAGTTGGGGAAATTCCAACATCGACTTCGCCAACACCATCGAGCAGATTGGCAGCCGTGGGATTCCTGTAGTCGGCATGAGTTTTGTCGGCACGCAGGGAGCCTTTGTTGTCACAAATCCATATATGGATACCATTGTAGACATCAATAAAAGTGCAGAAGGCATTGAGACAAACGTAGTTGGAGAAAACTCTATGAGTTATTTGGATGCCAGAAAAGCGGCAGCACTTTTAAAATTAAAAATGAGGCAGAAAAAATAATTTCTGCCTCGCTAAATTTCTCTTTATACTATCAATCAACACAGTTTAGGTTTCCTCTGCCTCAAGCTTTGCCTTGAAGGAAATTGCTCTTGGCGTCCCAATCTTGTCAAACTTTACAATATGCGCTCCCTTCTGTAAATCAATGTCTACCACTATACCCTCACCAAAGATATTATGTTTCACCCGCTGTCCCACTTTGAACGTGCTTTTTTGCGCTTCCTTATCAAGCCACTTGTCCGACAACCGAATCATATTTCGTGCTGTCTTAATCAACCCTTGATTTGGAGGTGTGGTGTATTCCAACAGATTCTCATCAATATCCAAGATAAATCGAGAGGGATATCGCGGTGAACCATCCAAATTGCGCCCCTCCGACTCCGTCAAAAATAAGGCTTTTTTTGCTCTCGTCATTGCTACAAAGGCCAATCTTCGCTCTTCTTCCATGCAGGGCAAATTCTTTACCTTGCTGGACGGAAAAATGCCCTCATTCAAACCACAGACAAATAAATAGGGAAACTCCAGACCTTTTGCTGCATGGACTGTCATCATCTTTACCTTATCTGCTTTATTTTCTAAATCCGAATTAGAGAACAGCGCCACATGAGCCAGATAATGTTCCAAC
>JBJELF010000130.1:0-9065 GCA_051879015.1 Lachnospiraceae bacterium | reverse complement strand
CTATGGTTTTTTCGCCACAACTATTATAACATTATTTATCGCTTTGCATATAATACACAAAAAGACTACAAGATGGCATCACTATGAATCATTGCTCAAACTTATATTTATTGTCAACTTTAGCTTGCAAACTTGCTGAATGTCTATCAGAAGACGAACTTGCAGTATTATCTGCTGACCTTATGACCCTTGGAGATATGTTAGCTTCTATCATTGCGCGTCAATCTGCCTGTAAAGATAACGCATGACTTTGAACCCACAAAATATGAGAAAGACTCATTGAAATCAATATCCTCTTTTAGTATAATAAACATAAAAACGGATTTATTGAGAAAAATTGGGTTGCTTAAGAAGTGGTAAGGAGAATGAACATGAAGCGTTTAACATTAAATGGTTGTTGGAAATTAATAAAGTGTGGAACGGATATTACATATCCAGCGAAAATTCCTGGGTCGGTATTGTCATCTCTATTAGAATCCAAGGTAATCGCAGATCCATATGATCGAATGAATGAATATCAGACAAGAGATTTGTTTTGGAATGACTATGTGTTTGAACGAACATTTCAAGTCAATGCAGCTTTTTTACAGTATAAACACATTGAATTAGTCTGTGAGGGGTTAGACACTCTGACGGAAATTGTAATTAACGGAGAAAAGGTGGCATATACAGATAATATGCATCGTACCTATCATTTTCCAGTTCGTTCGCATCTGCGGCAAGGGGACAATACAATTTCTATCAAATGTTCCTCAGTATTAAAATTTATTGAAAATTATCAATATGGAGAGAACAAAGCAGTAAGTTATACTCCATGTGGTGCAATGTATGGCAGTCATCTGCTGCGCAAACCACATTCTATGTTTGGTTGGGATTGGGGTCCTCAATTAATTGATGCTGGAATCTTTCGCGATATTTATCTGCAGAGTTGGAATGAAGTGAAGCTGGATGAAATAGAATTTCATCAGTTTCATGAAGCTGGAAAAGTTCATCTGCAAACGAAAGTGACTTTATCCAAATGTTTACCCGTTCAATATGATTATTTTCTAAAAATGGAATTGAAGGAAAAAGAAACACAAAAGCATGTGGCATGTTATCACTACCATTTTTGTGAGAACGGTCAGCAAAAATGGACATGTAATATCATGTTTGAGATAGGACAGCCTCGACTTTGGTGGCCAAACGGTTATGGAAAGCAGCCATTGTATGAGATGGAAATAATGCTTTCCACAAAAAAAGATGGGACAGAAGAATGTCTGGAAGTGCAGCATAAGACGATTGGTTTGCGCACATTGACAATTAACCGAGAACGAGATGAGTGGGGAAGAGAGTTTGCATTTCAGGTGAATGGAGTAAAAATCTTTGCCATGGGAGGAAATTACATCCCCGAGGACTGCATTTATTCCTGGATTACCAGAGAACGACAGGAATATCTGTTGAATAGTATGAAGCGTGCTCATTTTAACTGCGTGCGTGTGTGGGGCGGCGGCTATTATCCATCCGATGAATTTTACGAGATGTGTGATGAAAAGGGATTGATTGTCTGGCAGGATTTGATGTATGCCTGCAATGTATATGACGCTACAGACACATTCTTAGAAAATTGCAGACAGGAGGTTATTGATAATCTGAAGCGTCTGCGCCATCATCCATGTTTGGGATTAATCTGCGGCAACAATGAAATCGAATCGGCATGGTGCTACTGGGGTGAATTTCAAACTCAATCGGCATATCTGCGCGCGGATTATATTAAGCTGTTTGAACATATATTACCAAAGGCAGTGCGAGAGACAGCACCCGATGTCTTTTTCTGGCCTTCCTCACCCTCCTCAGGTGGTTGTTTTGACCGTCCAGGAGATGAAAATGATGGAGATGCACATTATTGGGATGTATGGCATGGGCAAAAACCATTCACGGATTATCAAAAATATTTCTTCCGTTTTTGTTCCGAATTTGGTTTTCAGTCGTTTCCAGGCAAGAAGACAGTAGACAGTTTCGCAAGGGAGGAGGATAAAAATATTTTCTCCCAAGTGATGGAAAGCCATCAGAAAAATAATGCAGCCAATGGAAAAATTTTATACTATCTCTCAGAAAATTTCCGCTACCCCAACCAATTTGAACATTTATTGTATGTCAGTCAAATTTTACAGGGAATTGCTATAAAATATGGTGTGGAGCATTGGCGCAGACATCGCGGCAGATGTATGGGGACACTTTACTGGCAGGTCAATGACAACTGGCCAGTAGCTTCCTGGGCAAGCATCGACTATTTTGGTCGCTGGAAAGTGCTGCATTACATGGCAGAGCAGTTTTATGCTCCTGTAGCCTGTAGTATGGTAATCAAAGAAAACCAAGTACAGCTGTTTGTAGAAAATGAGACCGCACAGACACAGAAACAAAAAGTAACCATCTTTCTGAAAGATATGAAGTGTAAGGTAATAGCAAGCTGCAGTGCAGATGTGGAGGTTGAAGCATTTACTTCAAGTCAGGTTCTGATGCTTGATTTAAATTGTGTTCCGAAATATGTGGAGAGCAAGACTCACTCTCACCAGACAGGAAGCTGGGAAGAACAGGTATTTCTAGAAGGGGTGCTGAAGCGAGAAAATGGAGAAATCCGGCGCACAGTGGAAACATTACTTCCATATAAATACTTATCGCTTCCTAAAGCTAAGATTATGGTGACAGCAAGAGAGATAGAAGATGCGTATGTGATTCAACTGAGAAGTTTTTGTTTTGCCGCCTTTGTAGAGTTGGATTTTATTGATGCAGATGTGATTTTCAATGAAAACTATTTTCATCTGACAGATACAGAACTTTATCAAGTGACTGTGAGAAAAAGTGATATTCAGAGAGGCACCTTTTCCGATGTGAATGACCTGCTAAACCGATTGGAAGTAAAATCTTTGGTGGATACTTATTGAACGAATGACCTGTGATGATAGCAGGAATACTAAGGAAACGATTCCGCAGGAACTATAGCTTGTTAGACTAAGGCAAAGGAGCTGGTCATGTCTTTTGCTTATGTGGTATATCGATTCGTATTACCTCAATCGTTGTGAAGAAACAAAGCTACAAATAATTGTCTGGACACTCCCACGGCTTCAGCCGTGGGGTTTTTATATACCACATCAATTTCTTTTCTGTAATATATCCTATATCTTAGGACATCGCAAAATTTCACAAATTTCGCCCCCATTTCTTATCTTCTTTGTCACCCACCGATTTTCAGTTCACTGACCAACATGGCAGGACCAGACACCTCATAACTGTCATACATCACCAGTGGATTGATTACCCTGTCTTTTCCCATTATTTCCACATGGGAAAACAAGCTGCATACATTTCCACTCATTGTCAATCCCTCCATGATTCCCACCATCTTTCCATTTCTGATTTGAATTCCCTTGCAAGGAAATGAAAAATCACCGCTGACCACATTCAACGCATGGAACGGATCATAATTTTCAAAAATATACACACCGTCACCACAAGCTGCAATTAATTCTTCCAACTCGGCCTCTCCTGATTCCATTGTAAAATTTTTCGGCATAATCTGCATGTCGGTATGGATATTTCCACTCAGCAAGGTCTTCCTTCCGGCATTTCCCGTAGATATGACACCTGCTGCTGAGGCAGTGGATAAATTATGCATCCATCCTTTGAGCACACCATGTTCCACTAAAGTTAAATCCTGACTGGGCACTCCCTCACAGTCAATCTGCCAAGAAAATCCACAAATAATCGGATTAGCGCTGTCTCTACCACCTTTATAATCCCGAATCGTCACACAGGAAGAAAAAATCTGCTGTCCTTCTTTTCCATATAAAGGCGTACTCCCATTCTGCGCTCTATTCCCAGTGAACATCTGCCAAGCTGTGATTAAAATATTGTTGACCACACTTGATGCTAGGACAGCTCGGTAGGTACCCGCTTTTGAAGGAACAATAGGAAGCTCTTTCTGCTGCCGATGCATCTCTCGAATAAAAAATTCAGCATTGATTTCTTCCAAACACAACGCAGACAGATATCCGCTATAGCCACTGTCTGTCCTTACCCCAACTACAAATCGTTCCGTAGATGCCGTCACATCCATCCCCCAAGAATTTACTACCCCCATAGTACTAATCGTCTGGCTCAAGCAAACCCGCACGCAATCACCCATTCCACACGCCTTCTCCAACTCCCTACAAAGCCATTTTGCATAATCAAACAACTCTTTCACCGAAAGTTCCCTAATTTCTTCTTCCTTAGTCAGTACAAAATCCTTGCTGATACATCCAGTATTAGCCATGCTCTCTTTCAGCATCTGCCAAATCTTTGGCGTACACATCGGCTCCGCCTCTTTACTCTGTGCCGCCTCACTGTTTCTCAATGCTTGTCGAATTACCTGCTGCGGCTCCTCATCCAATTTCTGAGTATATACCATACCCGTTCTCTCGCCCGATGCCCTTACAAATAATTCTGTTTGCTCACTAAATCCCATAATATCAGGAATGCCACCTACTATTTCCACCGATAATACTTTCTGCTTCTCCGCTTCCACCTCCGCATCCTTGCAGCCCTCTGGCAAATGGAACATGACAGCACGATATTGAGCTAATTCCCTCATTTTTCATTTTCTCCCTTCCTTGTTGGGCATTCAACCCCAATAAGCAAAATACCATTCCATGTTATGTTACTCTATCCAATCGCCATATGAGAAATCCGAACCATGGGTTGTGGAGTTGTCGTAGGTACAAGACCAGAAGATGCACCACAGAAGCCGCCCTTTTCATAGCTCAGCTTCCGACCTACTCGGTCAATCCGCTTAATCACATCAATTCCATTTCCAGTCAGCATAATATTCTTCACCTGTCGGTCTATTTTTCCATGTTTAATCCAAAATCCCTCTTTCACTTCCAGCGAAAACTGCATACCACCAAATCCACCGCCAATACTCTCTACATATAACCCGTCTTCCACTGAACCAAGGATTTCCGCTTCCTCATCCGTTCCCTCTGCCAAACAGGTATTCGTCATTCGAGGAACCGGCGCATAAGTATAATTTTGCCTTCTTCCATTTCCAGTACTTTCCATACCTAGAAGCTTTCCGTAATACCGATCACACATATAGGACTTCAATACTCCATTTTCAATCAGTACATTACGCTGTCTTGGATGACCCTCATCATCAATTGCCGCTGAGCCATATTGTCCCGAAAGCGTTCCATCATCCACCAGTGTGACCCGACTACTTGCCACCTTCTCACCAATTTTATCTACAAATGCACTACCCTTATGCACAATCGCAATCGCCTCCAAAGAATGGCCACAACTTTCATGCCACAATGTACCACAGCCACCTGCTGCCAAAACCACAGGAACCGTACAAGGTCGAATCGTATCTGCTGTGCGGATTCGGTTTGCTCGCACAATCATATCCCGAGCAAACTCTGTATACTCCTCATTCTGCTGAAAAGCTTCAAAGCCTTGAGCCTTGGTATAATCATCCCAAGTACCATAAGCATCCTCTCCATCTCCCACCACAACCTGCATCCGAATACGTGAAGTCACTCTTCTGTCCGTGGTATACAATCCCTCTGTATTGGCAATCAATACCCTCTGATCCGTATCAAAATAATTCAAATTGAGAGAGCGCACTGAAATATCTGTACTTCTAGCTGCCTGATCTGCTTCCAACAATACTCGGATTTTTCTCTGATTTTCTATCTCGGACGGATAATACACGACTGGACAGGGATTATGCCAATATTTCTCTGTCAGCACAATTCCTGCTTGTTCTGCTCTCCTCTCCGTTTCGAGCATCTCTGCTCCCTTTTTCACTAGTTCCATAAGACTCGCCTGCGTCACCTGATTCGTATATAAATACACCTTCTGAAGACCATGAATCAAATACAATCCGACTCCATAGATTCGCAGACTCTTTACTCCTTGCACAATGCGACTAACACAAGGAATATTCGTTTCCTCCCGGTCCTCAAGAAAAAGTTCAGCAAATTCAATCCCCTCTGCTTGGGCATATTCCAACACCCGTCTTATTTCTTCTTTCCGAATCATTCTGTATCTCCCTCTCACCCTATCCGATTCTTTTTTCGCACTTCTACCCATCATCAGAGAATGATTGTTTACATCTTCTAACAACAAAGATCCTACGTTTCAACAAATTTCCCTAATCGAAGCTATCCTACCGATTACTACAAGAAATGGAATGCCGCCTTCAAATCCTCCAAAGCTTTCTCAATACAGTACCATGGACTTGCAACGCACATTCGGGTAAATCCCGGTCTGTTATAATCACTTCCTTCTCCCACACAAAAATGAGCCTTCTGAATCAAAAAATCCATTAGTTCTTTTTCTGAGGAGAAATATGCCCTCCAATCCATCCAAAGTATGTATCCACCTTGACCACCATAAATCTTCACATTAGGAAAATTTTTCTCAAAAAAAAGGCGGATACGCCGAATGTTTTCCTCCACATATCGATTGGAAGCTTCCACCCATGCCATTCCTTCCTGACGATAGGCCGCCAATACACATTCATAAATCATCGGATCGATACTGCCATAATGATCTCTTGTTCTACGGTCTATAAATTGCTCCCGCAAATCATCATCCGCAATCAAAATATTAGCATGATTGACACCTGTAAAACCAAACGCTTTTCCAAGGGATGTTGCCACAATAGCATGCTTGGCTGCACCTTTTACGTCCAAGTAACAGGGACATTGAAGCCCTTGATAACAATTATCCCCAAAAATTTCATCTGCAAAAACCGTGACATCATATCTATTCGCCAGTTCCGCCAATTGTTCAAGTTCCTCTGTACGCCATATCTGTCCAATGGGATTATGAGGATTACAGATAATCAATAAGCGATTCGTCGACTCTTGCATAGCCTCCTCAATCGCAGCAAAATCCATATGGTATGTAGTCTCTTCCTGAATTAACGGACAATCAACTGTTTTTCTATTGAGACGATCTGCTGCCTGCTTATATCTGTTATAGACAGGGGTTGTCACAATGATTCCCTCACTCTCCCTTGTACATAGACGGATTGCCGTAGCCACTGAATAAATCGTACCCAACGTAGGAACAATCCACTCTGGTCGAATTTCTGTCTTTCTGCTGTGTTTCATCCACCATACGACTGCATTCTCATAGGTTTCATCACATATGGTAAATCCATACAATCCTTTTCTGGCAAATTGTGTTACTGCTGCTTCTATCACAGGAGCTGTCTTAAAATCCGGTTCCGCCCCATTAAAACTGATATTACCAGCATCTACAATCTCTCCTGGCATCAGCATCCGTTTCAAATTTGCGGGTCTCCTCTCTACCAGCGTCTCAAAATCAAATTCCATCCTTTTACACCCCTCATGCTTCCTTCCGATTTTCTGCTATGATAAATCACCTCACTTTACAACTATAATAATTTTTCAGTCCACTCTACTTCCTTGAAGCCTACAAGCACAATATCTCCATTTACAACAAGCGGACGTTTCACAAGCATTCCATTTGTTTCCAATAAGCGTAACTGTTCCTCTGCACTCATTGTTGGAAGCTTGTCCTTAAGCTTCATTTCTTTATAAAGTAGACCACTGGTATTGAAAAACTTCTTCACTGGAAGTCCGCTCTTTTCATACCACTCATTTAATTCGTCATAAGAGGGATGATTCTCCACAATATGACGCTCTGTATATTCTATATTATGTCCATCCAGCCATTTCTTAGCCTTCTGACAGGTTGAACATTTAGGGTAACATATAAATAGCATTTTTTCATCTCCAATCATACAAAAATCCTCTTCTATTGCACATTCTGCATCTTTCCCCATACACATTCCACTATAAACGAGAGCTTCATTGGAGTCAGCACCCACATTTGCGAATTAACTGAACCATCCTCTGGACTGGAGCAGGCAAAAGCGGTCCTGCAGGTAGGCTAATATCGCCACATCCCTCTGACCCATTATAAACTCTTATCTTTGATTTCTCTCATTTGATACTCCATTTCAAGTTCTGCCGCAAGATATTCGTCACTCATACAGTGCATATCTGAAACACCTTCGCACACTAGACGATACACCTCCGAATGATAAAAGAATGCAAGGGCATCATCCAAAGAGATTCCCGTCTTTTCAGAAAAACATGCAACTACACGGGTGTATTTTTTTTGCAGTAAAATAGAATTTGCATTCATACCTGTTGACTCCCTTCAAAATGTAGATACTTTCCAATCGCAGTTTCAGTGCGAAAACAAATCTGCAAATTAGGCTTTTCGTAACGCAAGCGGTTAATTGCTTCTGTTTTATCAATGAGATGGTCAAAATAAAGCTCAATAGTATTGAACACTTTATCGTTTGCTACACCACCAATTACAATATCATAATCTGAAGTATCCTTACCACTGCGACAATTAAGGATAAAATCTAACCATTCCTCAGAATACGAATCAAATTCCATTACTTTAAGTTCATCGTAAGCAGTCTCATTAAACTTGTATCTAGAAACAATGCCCTCCTTGCCACGCCGCTTAAATTTTCCACACCACTTCACAGCCTGTTCGTAGATCGGTGTAGTGTAAAATCCACGCCCAAAATCCACATTGGGTCTGGAATGCTCCAAATCAGGTTTAGCAATTTCCAAAAAAGAACCATGATAAAGAATCATACTTCCACACCTCTTTCTTTCATAAATTCAATAATATCATCTACGATATACTCTTTGCTTTGCGTATGCAGCATCTCATATTCTGGAACAATATATCCATTGAGAATATCACTTTTTTCCGTTAGGGCATCATAAATTCGCTCAGCATCCACGCCCAATCTCTCTGCAATGCTCTCAATACAGAATATGACAAATTCCAGCTCTTTTGAGTTTTTAATTCTTTCCTTTAAATACATAGTCCTGCACCGTTACTGAAAACTTATAAAAAAGTTATAAACTTTTACGTTTCATTCCTACTTCATCGTATATGCTTTTGTACTGAATAAATTCAGATACTACTTACAAGTTCTTGTATACTCCATAGGCGTAAATTCCTGACTAACGTATCAGTACCTA
>JBJELF010000129.1:6307-9166 GCA_051879015.1 Lachnospiraceae bacterium | reverse complement strand
CATTAATGGCACCCGAAGTTTTTCCACAAAATTCATGGAAATGCTCATCGGCAAAGTCGGTATGAAATTTAACTTCATGGAAGTGATCACGCTTGTCGTTGGTATATATGGCTTCTCCGGATACTGTACAGAATCTATGGTTGTGACAGTCGCCACATTCATTAAAGATTTTCGTGCTTCCGGTGATTTCATGGACATGTTCCTGTTTGCCGCAGTCGTATGGTTTGTTATACATGGTTAAGCTCCTTTTTCTTTTTTGTTTATAAACTGGACAGTTAATGTAATTTTTAACTGTCCAGTTTATAATATGACAGAGAATGAAGAATGGTGAAATAAGGATTGTTTCGCAATCTGAAAAATATCTCTAATTCATTCTATTTAAGTTATTTTTCGTGTTGGAATGGATTCAAAAGTCCTACATATTTTGACAGGAATGAAAGGTAAGATTTTTTGACGTTGGTATCATGTACATTATCTTAAAAATATGTTATGATAGTAATCTCAAGAAGAATAGTTAAGGAAAATTTACGGAAGGGGAAAATGACATGAGCAGAATTGAAATTTTAATGAAAATGCAGGAACTTTTACAAGCAGTGCAGATGGATATTGTGGCGTTAAATGGTGGAGCAAATCAGATACTTGCCTGTGCAAAAGATAATTGTTTGATATCTGATTCGATTACACAAAATTTGATGCTGCGTTTATCAGCAATTCAAGTGCAGCAAAAGGAACTGAAGGAGCTCTATTCACAGTTAGGACGAAAGGATGTAATGCCAGAGTCGGTAAAAGGTCTGATGGATATTATCAAGCGGGAAAGAGAGCTGGAGGAAAAAAAGGAAATTATCAATGCTGCATTGGAGGCATTGGAGCCGTTTCATGGTGCTACTGCTGAATTAGATCTGTTATTAGAAAATCAGAAGAGTAAGTTGAGTCGTATCAATGTAGGCAAATTGAATATGAATCAGTGTGAGGCTGCAGTAAAGCCTTATTATAACTTGGTGAGGGCAGTGCAGGAGACAGATCCAATGAAGCTATATGACTATATACAGCTGTTGAATGGAAAATTTGAGAAAGAATTGATTGTATATTCTACCATCAGCAAACAAATTTTTATGCAGACAGAGGAACATATAGAAGAAAATTTACAGGAAACATTAACTGATTCCGAAATTTCAACGAATTTAAAGACTTTGACCGATTCTGAGACTTCAATTGATTCCGAATCTTCGTTGGTTTCTGAAATTGCATCATTTTTAGAAGGTTCTGAGACATTAGAGATTCCAGTAGAAGAAATGTTGGCGTTGACGGAAGAGGAAACAGAAGAGGAAATTGTAAAAGAAGAAGCGATAGTGTTATCCCCAGATATTGAAGCATTGGATAGAGAATTAGATGAAGAATCCAATCAACAATCCGATGAAGAGTTTCAAGAACAAGCAGAGGAAGAATGGATAGAAAATAGAAGAGCGGTTAAGAAGAACGAAGGGTGTGTAAAAAATCAGGAAGAGGAGAATGATGAATCCGATCAAAAAGATGGAGATAAGATAAGTTTAGAAGAAAAAGGAGGCGCGGGAAGCGTAGATGCCGAAAAAAGTCTTTCCGAGCGTGACGGCAGAGATAACACCTTTCAAAATTCAGACAATGGAGAAGAATGCGGAGAACAAGGAGAAACAGAAGAAAAAAGAGAAGACTCTCAAAAGGATCAAGAAAATAAAGAAGTTAAAGAAGAAAATGAGAAAGATCAACAAGAAGCTTCATCGGTTGTGGGAGAAGAATCAGAAGCCGAAAAAACAGCTCAAACTACAGATAAAACAGAAAAAAATGGCGAAGAAGCTGAGCAAACTGCAGAGGAAGTTGATGACGCATTAAACAATCTTCACGGGATTACTTTGCCTGTTGGAAATGAAATTCAGATTTTTAAGGGAACGCAGGATGATGGAAAGTTTGGTATCAAAAAATTTAAAGGAGATATCAAGAAACATCCAATGAATCATACTGTGATTCGCGGAATTTTTATATACGAATATGTTACTTTAAAACTGCTTACTTATTTGACGAGAGCAAGTGAATTGACGGTGGAGAGGGAGACAGAAAAGTTGCTGCAAAAGGGTTATATTCGCAAGTATCAGGTGACTGGGCAGGAGGCTTTTTATAGTCCATCCGTGAAAGGATATGATGGATTAGATAATGAGGAATTGCTGCAGATGCTGCGTATGTCTAAACTGTCTCATGCAGAGAAGGAACTGGTGAGTGCAGAGAAAACTGCTTATGTGACGGTCTCAGCTCTGTTTGCAAAAGTACTGGAGGAAATGTTGACTTCCGGCAGAATGGCCGACTGGTATATTGAAAAAAAATGTATTCAGGAAGAATTTATCAGCTATGTATTTATTCATGATTTCTCGGAAAAGACAATGGCTTTGTTGTCGATGCTGTTTTATCAAGGTATGGATTGGTCTCAAATCAGTGAAATGGCAAAACGCAAATTAAAGATGCACAATCAGTGGGACTATTGCGTAGTAGTTGGATATGATTTGCAGCAGGCAAGACAGATTGTGGAGCAGTTTGCGGAAGTTCTGATTGAGAAAGTAGCATTGGACCATATTTATTGTTATGATGTAGCTGCAAAGCAGTTTTTCAGTTATGTTTCTGATGAAAAGTTATCTTTGAAAGAAATTTGGGATATTATGAATGCAGATGAAAATGAAGTAGTTGAGGAAAAAATTCAGACTGCAAGTGAAGAAATAGCTGTGAGTGAAGAAACTCCAGAGGTGTTTCCCTTTCGCGGCAAAGAAGATGAGTTGGGCTCCAGTTCCAAAAATCAAAATGTCGAGAACGAGTGGTCAGATGAGGCCAGAAATGAAG
>JBJELF010000129.1:0-6207 GCA_051879015.1 Lachnospiraceae bacterium | reverse complement strand
CAGATCAAAGCTGTCCAGGTGCAGAGCCATCAGTCAGCGGAAGACAGCATGTTGCTTCCGAGATTTCTAACAAAGATTTTGAAATTGATGAGACAAAAATAACGGAAGATGAAAATTATGTTTTATTTCCAAGTATCGGTAAGTGTGAAATTTCCCCGGCAGATAGAAATCGCATGATGGAGGAATGTTATCGCATGCTGATTGACGGAAAAATGTATTGTGCAATGGCCTATTTAAATGGAGCTGCCCAAATTAATCGTTATTTTGAGGCTGCCTCTCAGCAGTTGGCGTATGCACTCAATGATCCGATGAAAGTTTGTCATTATCGTTCCGATGAAATTTTTAGTGTATATGCAGAAAATATTGATGATGCATCAGAGTATTACAAAGTAGCGGCCGTGCTTCGTACTTATTTCATGAATCATATTCAGCATGATTATAGTGCGGATTATCTGTTTAACAGTGTCAATCAAAGTGCTATTTTGGAGGATAATAGTGATTTATCGCAGATTCTCTATAAACTGCTAAAGTTTAAGGAGGAGATTGAGAAGGGAATTGATGCTTATGCGGATTATCGAAGTAAGACGCAGGCCGAGTGGGAGAAAAAATTGACTGTAGTTCGGGAATGTGCAGAGAACGCCTACGAGCATTTCATTTTAAGACATCGCTCGGAGAAGACCAGCAATCGACGCTTTGTGATAGCAAAAAATATGCTGTTAAAGCAGGGGAGCGAGATGGCAACCATGCTCAAGACTGTGGCAGAAAACAATACGGACAAAATGCAGGAAATTTGTGAGATGCTTCAGGTATTTTTTATCAAAGAGGGAGAAAACATTGCAATTACGAATGTAGATAACACAAAGATTAATGAGTTCATTGATTCCTACTGGGAGAAAGCAATGTCGGAGATGCATACTGTCAAAGTGACCTCCGATTTGATGAGTGATTTGCGAAGCAACCTGTATAATATCATCATGAAGATTGTCAAGATTACCTGCAATTGGGTGGAAATTTTTGATTCAAATCATATTCCCAAAAATGATAAAGGAATGGAGCGATATAAACAGGAAAGAGATACTTTGATTGAGCAGATGAACAACTCCGTTGAAAATTTAGAGAATTTGTTCGTCGAAGTCAAGGAGGAGCATCTAGCATGGGCGGCAGGCATCCGCGTGCTGATTGCTACCTTAAAAGAGCTAATTCATCGTCTGGAAGGCGATTATAGTGAGGAATCTTATAATTATTTCTATATTGATTTCTTGAAAGGAGGATATATTCAGCTTACAGAGGATTATACCCCAGATTTTCGTGCTATGTTTCTGGATATTGAGGGATTTACTTTCTTTGACCGTATAAAAAAACATTGTGAAAGCCGAGTAGACGAGATTGTTCATTTTGAAAAACGCATGGAGGAGATTTTCAATGAGTATGGAGATGATTATGGCTGTGCTGCCTTGATTGAGGAGTATTCAAAACAAGTGGAGGGGATTTCTCTGTTGCATGATAAGTACGATTTGAATGAATCTTTGCGATTTGCTCAGAATGATGCGGCACAGCGTTTGAGTCAATTTGTGGAAGATTTGGAATTGGCACAGAGTTACGGTCAATTTGATAATTCGCAGGAAGATAAGAAAGAAAAAATCTTAGAGAACGTCAATGAATGGTATCTGTATTGTACGCAAACTCGAAATTTGGGATTCTTCAAGAAAATTTTAAAGGAGTATAAAAATAAAATCCGTGAGGAGGCGAAGAACCGGGGCAGCGTCTTAGTTGGTGAACTGAATCGATTTAAGAAAAATAATGAAACATTGCTGGATGATGAGAAAATTGTAGAGATGCTGGAAAAAATCCAGAAGATGCTGGAAATTCAGAATTACACGGTGGCAGAAGATTTGTTAAATCGTATTGTCAACAATGATCTGGAAGATTCCTTTGATTTTTTTGGAGTGGATTTTTTAAATGATTTTTACGACAAATATGATTATTTCTATCGTAAAGTGGCGGACAGTAGTATGAGTATGAATACACTGCTCCTCAATGTCAACAGCCGAAATAAGGATGCTCGAGGCGGAAAGCGATTGGTGGAGAATTGGCCCAAAAATGGCGGACATCTAGGTGAGCAAAAACTGAAATTTTTACTGACCGATTTAGGTTTTGATGTCAGTCAGGTACAGGAACAGGAAAAATTCAATAATCGAATTGAAAACTATAATGTAACTTTAAAAAATCCAGAAAATGGCCGCAAGTCAAACTTTAAGCATCCGATTGCCGCTTTTGGTTCAGGAGCGATTCAGAATGCGTTCCGTATTATCTGCCTTTATGGAAAATTTGATGCGGACCGTCTGATTGATGTGGAGAATAACATGGGTAGCGCCAAGCATACCATTGTTCTGTTGGACTATGCGTTGTCTCAGCCAGAGCGCAAGCGTTTGGCGAGAAAAATCAAGCAGGTGGGCGGTCATAAAATTTTTGCAGTGCTTGATCGTGTCATGTTGATGTATTTGGCAGACAATTATTCGGAGACGGCCATCAATCGTATGTTGATGATGCTGATGATGCCATTTGCCTATTATCAGCCTTACATTGAAGGGTCGGGCGTGGTCATGCCGCCGGAAATGTTTATGGGACGAAAAGAAGAGTTAGAGCAGATTGAATCTTCCACAGGAGCCAACATTGTCTATGGCGGTCGCCAGCTCGGTAAATCTGCATTATTGCGTATGGCAAAAAACAATATCAACGGAAATGAAAATCACGATCGTGCGGTGTTGATTGATATCAAGGATAAGAATTATCAGGAAGCTGCCAGAAAGATTGGTCATACACTGTATGATGAAGGCATTTTGACAGAAGAAATCGAGACAGAAGATTGGAATGAGCTGGCTCGTGCCATCAAAAAACGTCTTTTGAGCAAGACGGAGGAACGAATTCCCTACTTATTATTGCTCTTAGATGAAGCCGATCATTTTATCGCCAGCTGTGAGCCGATCAATTATCAGCCATTTGATGCTTTAAAGGATATTCAAAGTGTGGGATCTGACCGCTTCAAGTTTGTGGTTGCCGGTTTGAGAAACATCGTCCGTTTTAATAAGGAAGTAGCTTTGGGACGAAACAGTGTGCTGACTCATTTGAAAGCCATCACCGTGACACCTTTTAAGGTAAAGGAAGCGAGAGAACTGTTGGAAATTCCACTGTATTATCTGGGATTTCGTCTGCAGCAGGAGAGAGATTCCCTGATTTCCTTAATTTTGGCCAGCACCAATTATTTCCCTGGTTTAATTCAGCTTTATTGTGCAAAGTTGGTGGAGGCTATGAAGAAGAATGACTACGCTGGTTATGATGAAGGCTCCACACCGCCTTATGAAATTCAGGTAAACCATATTAAAAAGGTTTTAGCAGATGTAGAATTTAGAAAGCAGATTCAGGAGAAGTTTGATATCACGTTGGAAGTGGATGAGGATCACTATTATTATATTATTGCCTTGCTTTTGGCTCGTCTGTATCATACCTATGGTTCTGAGGAGGGGTATTCTCCAGAGGATATTAAGCAGGAGGCAGATAATTATGAAATTCCTTGTATGCAATCTATGAGTGTGGAAAATATTGCTGCTCTGATGGAAGAATTGCGTGAGTTGAATGTACTGCGTGTGACTTCCAAGAATCATTACTTGTATTATCGTTACAGCTTTTTTCAGATGATGGGTTCTGTGGAGGAAGTAGATGAAAAAATTTTAAAATATATGGATGCAGGGCAAGAGCCCTCCTGATGATATCGCAGTCGTTCTGTTTGGGATGGAGTGCTTTGACAAGGAGATAGCGGAGTTACTGTGAATGAGGAATCCTATCAAGCTGGGATTGATATAAGGGGCAAAGCGTTGTTTGCTCCTTATATCATAAAATTAGGCGAAAGAAAAGTTTGACATGGAGAAAATGGAGGAAACGATGGAGGAAACAATAGACGAAATTTGGTGGAGACAGATTCACAGTGCAAGGAGTTTTATTGACTCGATTGTGGATGGATTATTAAGTTATAAGAGTATCATTTTAGTGATGCCAGGTCAAATACCTTGGTATGAGAAGATGGTGGAATTGATTGAAACGGACACAATTAGACAGAATTCCAGGCATTCCTTTGACTTTGTGAATGATGTACAGGAATTGCCAGGCAGATATTTGTTGAATAATTACTGTAAACGTGAAAAACGAGCAGAGTATCGTCCAAGTATGAAATATTGGGAGTTTTTTGCCGAGAGAGATGAATTGGTATTGCACAGTCGCTATATCTGGGTGAGCAATCTTTCGGAAGAAAAACTTGCGGAGTGGGCAAATTTTGCAGCGGAATATAGTCGGCTGATGACTCATAAGCATCAGCGAGGTGCATTTATTTTAGAAGTGAGAGACCGCAATTTGACTGGAAAATTGTATTATCGGGGAATACAGACCGTCTCTTTCATCAATGAGATTACAGACTATGATAAAATGACATTTAGTATGTTAGTGGCTGCAAAATCATCCGTGCGTACAGGATTAAAACCATATTTGGCAGAATTGGCATCAAAAATTGCAAAGGATGATATTGAATTATCTGCTCGCTGTAGTCAAAAAGGAAGAGCTTTTTTGATGAATCCAAGGAAAGCAATTGAGGAGATTATTCAGAAGGAAGTGCGAAGCGACGGTTCTGATTTTATATATCAGGAGTCGAATGAGATGATTACACGAAGTATTTGGGAGACTCAGATTAAATTAATCTTTCCAGTCATTGAAACCTTTCGCAGTGAGTTTATCAGAAAATATGAAGGACAAATTCAGAGCCAGCTGCCCATCTCCACTACATATGGGGAATGTTACAGCGAACCTCGAGAAGTGGAGATAGGAACGCTGTGTTATATGGCGGTTAGTCGCTGTATCAACGTGACAGAAAAAGACTATAATCGATTGGTTCTGTTGAAAGAAGCAAGAAATGCACTTGCCCATCTGCGAGTATTAACACAGACTGAGGTGGAGGAAATTATCTATTAACTTTTGTAAATCGTTTAAGATGTTTGAGTAATTGTCCTTATTTGGCAATATAGTAAAAAAGTGCAGATTGAATTCTCTGGAGACGGCGAATCTGCTTAATGAAAGAGCCTCCGCACTTTCCACTTTAGTCGATAATTAGGAGGCTTTGTATAGGCTGTAAAGGTGCGTTATTACTGTGGGTGATGAGATGAATCGTTTTTTGTGCATTTCTATTCGACTGGCAAGAACTTTAGTCTGGCATACGCATCAATCCAAGAAGATTGGAATTGGGAGAGCATATCAATCAACATCATGCGAAATGTCATGGTGCCGCCCATGGCATCGTGACATTTTTTTGCCGCCAATTCTCCGCAAATGCCCATGATGCAGCAGCTGGCAACGGCGGCTTTCCATGGAGTATCGGTTTGGCTTAAAAAAGCACCTAGGAGAACGGAGGACATACAACCGCTTCCGGTGATGCGAGACATCATGATATCTCCATTTTCGACACCAACACAGTGAATTCCATCGCTGATGACATCCATTGCTCCTGAGATGATGACGGTGCACCCTAAGCGTTTGGCTAGTTTCACTGCTAGAGCAGAAGTTTCCATCTCGCTCACATGGATATCATCCGAGGAGACATCGACTCCGATGGCGGTGGTGGCATCAAGAAGAAGTGCACGCATTTCGGAGAGATTGCCTCTCACACAGGTGATGTTTCCTAGTTTTTTCAGTTCAAAAAAGCAATTGCGGCGAAATTGAGAAGCTCCGACTCCGACTGGGTCAACTACAATGGGATGATGGAGAGCAGAAGCCATTTGTATTGCCTTTTTCATGGCTTCAAAATCGTCTAATGCACCCAGATTGCAAATAAGACTCTGACAACCACTGGTGATTTCTTCGACTTCCAGTGGATGATGAGCCATGGTGGGGGCAGCTCCGAGAGCCAACAAACTATTCGCACAGTCATTGACTGTGACAATATTGGTGATGCAGTGAACGACAGGGCGATGCTGACGTATCTGCTCTAATAAATGTTTTATTTCAAATGTAATGTTAGAATCTATCATAATGTTTTATCTATCCATTCGTTATTTTAATGATACTAAGCTCAAAGTGCCGCCGCCTCTTTTAGAAGCGACGGCATATTTCGTTTCTTATGCATTGATTATGATACGAAAATTTGTCCTTGCTTTTCTAGTTGAAACT
>JBJELF010000128.1:6120-9190 GCA_051879015.1 Lachnospiraceae bacterium | reverse complement strand
GACAGACGAGATGACCGCAGAGATGACAGACGAGATGACCGCAGAGACGATAGACGAGATGACCGCAAAGATAGACGGGAACGATACTAATTTATAGAAATGATACCAGGAGCAAAAAGTATGACTGGTATCATGGGGTCAAAAGGCATTTTGACCCCAACATCATGAAATTTCTTCAAGACACTCATACTACCTTGCATAATTAACAGTGAATTCAGCAGCATCAAAGAAAAGTGCTCTGTGCAGTCCACATTTTATAAACCGCACAGAGCACTTTCTTTCATTTTTTATGAATTTTCTGTTTTATAATTGACCGAATTAAAAAAATTCCTTAATCCAATCATAACAGTTGTCAGACTTAAACGGATCCTTAGGCATACCAGGCATTTCAGGCATAGAAGGCTTATGATGATCACCAAACCACTTCTCCAGCCAACTCTGCCAAATAGGTTTCACAGGCTTACTAGGTATTACAGGATTTTCCGGTTCTGGTTTCTCAGCAGGCTGAATCGTGTAAGTAGTCACACCTCTGGACAGACCAAACCACAAACCATCTTCCTCATTTGCTCCTTCCGGAACATACCACTGCCAATAGTCCTCATATTCATTTTCTGGATCGTAAGGCACGGTCTCTGCCTTAACTGTATAAGTACCAGCTTCAGATGGGGCACCATCCAATTCGTTGCCCTCTGCGTCATAATAAGTCAGCGCAAGCTCTACTCCAGACATCAGCTCTCCCGCATAGTACACCTCAAAATATGGTGTCAGGTCAATGGCAGTACCATCTTCCACAAAGGTCTCATCATAAGCGCGGCTGACAATAATAGGAGCATAGTCATAGTGCAATACGTAAATTAAATCTAAACGCTGTGCTTCCTGCTCTTCTTCACTTTCCGCACAATAATCCGACTCATTCCAAGTCAGATGATTCAGCAACGCACCTGCCGCATATTCCATACCCTCTTCATCAGGAGTGATGAAGATTGTGTGATAATAATGATAAGTTGGGTCATTCCAATAAGTGTCATAAGCTGCACTTTCTGTTACATTCTCATCATTGACAATGACAATACATGCAGCATAGTACGAATTGATATCATAGTATCCCAGATTATTGCCAACACCAGTAGCATAATAAGCAGAAGTATCTGTGATAACTCCATTTTCATCACAGGTCAGTCGGAAAACAGTATCATTTGCTTCTGTTCCAACGCCAATACCAGATTCATTTGAAATACTGTTGACAGAAGTAAAGTTAAAGTACAGCTGCGTTTCCTTAAATGGCTCCGTAGCCAAAATGGAATCTGTAAGCTGGTTTGCCAATTCATTAAACTTATCCTGCTCCTTTGCGGTAAAGCCTTCACCATAAATCAGGACGGTTTTATTGTTGCCATAATCATTTGCACCATAATAACCATAATATGTATCGTAATCATTGTTATCGACAATCTTATTGGTATTAAACGAAATCTTATAATCCATGGACTTTTCTGCAACCGCATTACCCTCCTTATCGTAAATGGTAACAGTCACAGTATAATTAGCTGGATTAATAGGACCGCCTTTTGCTTTGTATTTACCCTGCTCAAGACAGTTATATTCTCCTGTTTCTTCATCATAATCTGAATAATCTGTGAGATAATAATTTACAAAGACTTTACTATTCGTGTTATACATATAACAGTCATACTCTGCACATACACTATAGCTGTAATACTGATAACCATAGTAGGAGATAACGGAATAATACTCATCTTCTGCTACACCCTCTCCATACTGTACATCAAGCTTCAGCTGAGCAGGCTTACCATCCTGTTTCTTGGAGGCAATACTCATAGAAATGTAGATGGAATCAATCGTATAACTTCCTACCGCAGAGCAAGCCTCATAAGTATCATTGCCTAAAAACTCTGCCTTAACAGTGTAATTACCTCCCTGAGAAGGAGCAGCATCCAGCTCATTACCAGCTGCATCATAATAGGTCAGAGTCAACTCATCTCCCAGCTGATCCCCGCTAATTTCGTTGTTACCTCTGCGCAGGATAAAGTATTCACTCATATCCTTTGCTTCGCCTGCAATAAACTCATCCGCATAGGTCTGGAAAAACAACTTCGTTACATCGGAATCCGCACAGAAAGATTTTCTCATCTGCTCCTTGCAGACTTCACAAAATTCATGATCTGTTCCAAGATACTGCATCTTGCAGTTATTCGAAGGAACATACCAGCCTGTACCGCCATATCCGCCCCAATCATAGACGCCCACTCCATTCTTTCCTACAAAGCGGGACCAGGAAACTTTCTTTGGGTCAGATTCCTGGGTCAGATTCACATTTTCTTCCTCATATCCAGGAGCATAATATTCATCAGAAAGACCTCCTATCGTATGACCCAACTCATGAACCATGATTTCCAAAGATTCTGTATTGAGAGAAGCAACGCAGTAGCTGCCGCCACTTCCACCGTAAGTATCAGAGTTAACAATATACGCATTATAATCAGTAAGCGGCAGATACTCTTCTCTCAAAGCATCACCCTTTGCCTCGCCCTCCATAGAGAGAGTCAAAAGACGCTGTGTACCATAAGACCAGAAAGTAGCACCAAAATAGGTATCACGGACATCTATCTCCGCTTCTGCCTGAGAAGAAGCGTCTTCTCCCTGCGCGCCAGACTCATTGGAGATAACACCCAATGCATAAATTTTGAATACATCTGTAAACTCATCAAAAGGGGAAGAATTCATTATGTGATTGGCAGTCTCTTCAGCAGCTTTATAAAAGTCTTTCTGCTCCTTTGCTGTAAATCCGTCACCCATAATCAACAGAACAACCGCATCTTCATCTGCCAAGGACTTTTCACCATACACTAGCTTCAGCTCGCCAATTTCAGACTCCGCACCATACACTAGCTTCAGCTCGCCAATTTCAGACTCCGCAGCCTCTTCGAATTCTTCATCCTCAACGAGAAATGTTATCTGCATTGCACCTTCTTCATCTGCAATTTCTTCCTCAGAGGTTTCCGTCTCAGTTACCATTTCCTCAGCTACAGTTTCCCCAACAGATATCTCTGTC
>JBJELF010000128.1:0-6020 GCA_051879015.1 Lachnospiraceae bacterium | reverse complement strand
CTTCCTCGCTGACAGAACTATCCGTCTCAACTATAGTTTCCCCAACAGATGTCTCTGTCTCAGCTGCAGCCTCTGTTTCAGCTAGATTTTCCCCACTGGCAGAGCTTTCTATCTCTGTTTCTTGTTCCTCAGTATCGGATTCTGTCACAAATGTCTCATCTAGATTCATTGCATACACAGAAGGAACCGCAATATTGGGAACCATCAGGAAAAATGCCAGCAGTACGGCTAAAAACCGAACACGCCAATTTTTCTTCATCATGTTCATTCTCCTTTTCATTTTTTATTAATAAAACAAGAAAGTCTTTCACCTTTGAAAAACTTCCTTGTTTAAATCTAATATATACGTATTTAATGAACTTCGCAATACTTTTTTTTATTTTTTTTATAAAAAATTTATTTTTAATTTTTTTTGCTCCAATAATTTATTTTTTTTAATTTTATATAGTTGAGTTTTTTCTATTTAACCTTTTGACCCTGGTATCATCAAATTCAAATATTAAAAATTTACATCTGTTTATTGACAATGCAAACAAGCATTATTATAATGGAAACAAAAAAAGAGGATTTTGTTTCCATTATGAAAGAAAAAATTATCAGAGAATCTATCAAAAGCCTTCAGCAAGAAGGACTGAAATTTTCGGTAGATACGTTAGCGAATAAATTGAAGATTTCAAAAAAAACTATCTACAAATATTTCCCTGACAAAGAAGCACTTGCATTAGCTTTATATCAAAAATATTATACTGATGCCATGAATCAAGCAGAAAAACTTATTGTTAACAGCGAAGCATCATCTATTTATTCAAATTTACTTCATTTGTACTTTGATTCTAAAATGATGATTCGCAGTGAAATTTTCAACAAATACAAATTAAACAATACAATATATTCTTATACTGCAAAGCAAAATGATTTGCTCTGGATGACAATTTCCTCATCCTTTACTTTGAATGGTACGATCTCAGAAAAAGACAAGGAAGTTATTCGGCTCATTATTGACAGTTCATTTGAACAACTTTGCAATGCCCGAATGAATCCTGATGATGTTATTGAAAGGTTGGTAAAATTATTATGATAATAGAACTTCTTCGTATTTTTGCAATTGTATGCACTGCTTTTGTTTGCGGAAAGCTGGTTTCCAAAGTAAAACTTCCGGCAATTCTCGGCTGGCTAATTGCAGGGATTGTTTTTGGTCCCTATCTGGCCAATGTAGTCACCTTAGAGAGTATGAATGCTTTATGGTACAGGATTTTTATTAAATTTCTTGAATGCTTCGCTGGTGTTATGATTGGACGCGAAATTATTTTCAAAAAAATTGCGTCGTCCGGCAAGCAAATTATCGGCATTACTGCTGTACAGTCAATAGGAACATTTTTATTTGTATCCGCTGTTTTTGCAATCATATTCCTAATAGCGAACATCCCAGTCTATCTGGCATTTATCTTCGGCGGCATTGCACTAGCAACTGCTCCTGCTCCTGCTCTGTCCATTGTTAATGAATATCACACAAGCGGTCCCGTCACGAAAACATTGATTCCGCTCGCAGCAATTGATGATATCATCGGTGTTATTGTTTTCTTTACAGTTATTTCCATTGTAAACGGAACAAACGGAAGTTCTTCCATCTCTCCAATTGCTATCGTTGGTATGGTTCTGCTCCCATTTGTCATTGGAATTTTGATGGGATTATGTGCTTCATTTCTGATGAAGCGTTCAAAAATCAACTGTGTATCATTGATACTTTTGCTGATTTTTCTTTGTGTATCAACACTCTGCGGTCTATTAATCGACTGTTATGTCTTTCATTCGTTCCGTTTAAATTATCTGCTAATCGGCATGGCATTCAGTGCTACAATTGCAAACATTGTGCCGGAAAAGCAATTAGAAGAAACTTTAACATTATATAACCCTCTGCTGAACTTATCGCTCATTATTGTAATTATCAACCTCGGTATGCCCCTAGACTATCGCCTAATAGCAGGAGCAGGTTTCTTCACAGTTATCTATATCCTTTCAAGAGCAGCCGGAAAAATCGGCGGCGCATACCTGGGCGGCAAATTAACAAAAGCAAATCCGACCGTTACAAAATATCTCGGATTTACACTGCTTCCTCATTCAGGCGTCTCTTTAGTATTCACTGGAATAGCAGTCTCAACTTTAACTTCAATTGATACTTCCCTTGCTTCTCTTGTATCGGGAACAATCGTTGCAGCGGCGATTATCAACGAAATTATCGCAGTTATTGCCGCAAAATTCGCTTTTCAATTAGCCGGTGAAATTAAACAATCGTAAAAAAGCGCAGAACTGGACATCACAATGTACTGTTGGTGTCCAGCTCTGCGCCTTAATTTCTGTTCTTAATCAGAGAGAGCTGTCTTCTCATCAAAATAATCAAGTATGTAATTTCCTCATTTATTTCAGCAGTCAAAGCCTTGATTATCATGTAGCAAAACCAGCATACTGTGTCATATACAGCTCATAATACTTGCCTTTTTGTGCAAGCAGGCTTTCATGATTTCCGCTCTCTACAATTTGACCTTTATCCATTACTACAATAATATCCGCATCTCTAATAGTTGATAAACGATGCGCAATAATAATACTGGTACGATTTTTCATAACCAGCTGCATTGCATCCTGTATCGCTTTTTCCGTTCTGGTATCCACATTGGATGTAGCTTCATCCAAAATCAAAATCTTTGGATCAGCAACAAAGGCTCTTGCAATGGCAAGAAGCTGTCTCTGTCCCTGGCTGATATTCTCTCCAGAGCCTGTCAAAACCGTATCATATCCCTGCGGCAGCATCTGAATCAAGTCTCTACAGCGGCTCATTTCCACAGCTGTCCGCAATTGTCCTTCTGATGCATTTTCATTTCCGTATTTCAGATTATTTCGAATGGTATCGGAAAACAGAACGGTATCCTGCAATACAATAGCAACATTTTTTCGCAGACTATCTCTGGAAATATCTTTTATATTTTGATCATTAATAGATATCCTTCCACTATCAATGTCATAAAAACGCATCAGCAGATTCACGACCGTTGTCTTTCCGCTGCCTGTCGATCCTACCAGAGCAACTTTTTTACCGGAAGGTACCGTCAAAGTAAAATCATGAATCACAGGATATCCCGGCTCATAAGAAAATGTTACATTTTGGAAGGTCACTGTCGCCGTTGTACTATCGGTAAGGGCATCTCCTTCTTTTTCCTCATTTGTCTCATCCAAAATAGAAAATACCCGTTCCGCACCTGCGATAGCTGTTTGAAGCTGACCGTAAATCTGTGCAATTTCATTAATTGGACGACTGAATTGCTTCGCATATACAATAAACGCAGAAATAACACCGACAGAGATTAAACCATTAATGGCAAAATATCCACCAAATGCTGCAATAATAACAAAGCCAATATTTCCAATACAATTCATAATCGGTCCCATGACACCACTGAAAACATCTGTTCGTATTCCAGCCTTTGTCAAAGAATCTGAGGTGCTGCAAAAATCATTCGTTGTAGTATCCTGATGATTGTATGCCACAACCGTTCGATATCCGGAAATCATTTCCTCAACCGTACCATTCAGTGCTCCTAGCAGCATCTGACGACGGCGGGAAAACTGACGTACTTTTTTTGATAGTATTTTAGTTGCAAGCACTGTCAGAATTACCGTTGCACAACTTAAAAGAGCCAGTTCCCAACAATACCATAACATAATCGCAACAGTTCCAATAATAGTCAGAATGCCCGAGAACAAAGAAGGTAATGACTGTGAAACTGTAGTAGAAATATTTTCGATATCATTCGTCATGCGACTCATCACATCACCATGAGAATGCGTGTCAAGATACTTAACCGGTAAATCAACAATCTTTCCAAACAGTTCTTCCCTCATCCGCTTCACAATTCTCTGACTTAAGTTTGCGCTGAACATTCCCTGAAGTAACTGACTGATACTATAAAGTAAATACACTGCAAGCATAAGCAGCAAAATATAAGACAACTTTCCCTCTGCAGTACCGGCGATTATATCGATTGCATTA
Organism: Lachnospiraceae bacterium; assembly: GCA_051879015.1. Taxonomy (GTDB): domain Bacteria; phylum Bacillota; class Clostridia; order Lachnospirales; family Lachnospiraceae; genus JBJELF01. The sequence continues at coordinate 1,975 of JBJELF010000128.1, read as the reverse complement.
CTTTGAAGGCTTGGTGCATAAATACCACAACATGTACCGAAAATGACGATACCAAGCATACTGACTACCAATCCTTTTTCATGGGCAAAATAAGTCCAAATCCGCTGCAACGTACCAACTATGTTATCGGCATGCTCTACTTCTGCAAATCGGGCATTCCGATTCATTCCCGGAATATTACGTTCTATATTTTTAGACTCACTCATTGTTCTCCTCACTTCCTATCTGAGAATGATAAATATCCTGATATGTTTTGCAGGACTGCAGAAGTTCTTGATGTGTACCACAGGCTTCTACGTTTCCATTATTTAGAACTACAATTTTATCTGCCTGGCGCACTGAAGCAATACGCTGTGCAATTAAAATCTTTGTATTTTCCGGTCTGGACGCATTCAGCGCAGTATATAGATTTGCTTCTGTTTTTAAATCCAATGCACTGGTAGAATCATCAAAAATTAAGATTTCTGCAGGTTTCAATATTGCTCTAGCAATTGAAATTCGTTGTTTCTGTCCGCCAGACAAACTCATTCCACGTTCTGCAACCACAGTATCGTATCCATTCGATGTAGTTTGAATGAAGTTGTCTGCCTGAGCAATATTAGCTGCCATGTGAATCTCTTCCTCAGCTGCATCTGGAGATCCCCAGGAAATATTCTCCTTGATTGATGTGCTAAACAATTCACTTTTTTGCAGTGTCACTGCAATTTTGTCCCTCAAAGCTTTCTGTCTGTAATCCCGTACATCTATACCATCTACCAAAATACTACCGTCTATGGCATCATAAAAACGTGGAATCAAGCTAACCAGTGCAGTTTTTCCGCAGCCTGTTGCTCCCATAATTGCCACTGTTTCTCCCGGGTTAATTGTCAAATTAATATGATTTAAAACAGTCTGATCTGAGCCCGGGAACGCAAAGGAAACATCACGAAATTCAATCTTTCCACGAATCTCTGTATCTCCATCAAAATTTCCATCCTTCAATTCCGGATCACTGTCTAACACTTCTTTTACTCGCTTCCAGGATGCAGCTCCTTTTGAAATATTCTGAAATAGCATGACCAGCATTAAGATTCCATTGAGGAGCTGTGTTGTATATGTAATTGCCGCCATAATCATACCTGGTGTTGTCATACCCTCTCGCACCTGAAAAGAGCCTGTCAACAAAATAATGATTACAACAATATACATCAATGCATTCATCACTGGATTCATAAAAGCAAAAATGATGAGCACATGAAGCTGCGTTTTAATCTGCGCCTCATTTGCTTTTCCAAAACGCATTTTTTCGTAAATTTCTCTTACACAGGCTTTAATTATTCGGATACCAGATACATCTTCCTGAAGTATTCCATTAATTTCATCCAGCTGCGCCTGTAATTTTGGAAACAATGGATTTGCCTTCCAAAGACAAAAGACCATACAGCCAAGAATAAATGGAAACGCACATAGAACAATGAGTCCAAATTGGTGATTCAGACGAAACATAAAGAAGATACTGCCTATGGTCAACATCGAAGTACGAATCATTCCACGGACAAACTGAGAAACAAAGTTTTGAACCTGCGTAATATCATTTGTCACTCTTGTTACCAAAGCCCCTGTTCCAAAACAATCTATCTGGGGAAATGAAAAAGTCATAATACTGCGAAAACAATCTTTTCGAATTTCATTTCCGATATTTTGACCTGTCATATGCACAAATACATTATTTAAAGACCCACACAATCCACCAAATATGACAAGTCCAGTCATAGTAAGACCCAGTGTTAAAATCAGATGGAGATCACCGACTCCATTATGATTCAGTCCCAAAACACCATCATCTACAATTTTGCTCATAAGACCAGGCTGGATCAAATCCATCAATACCTCACCTACCATAAAAATTGCGGCGGCTACCGCAAAATGAAGATATCTTTTTACATACTTCCACATACAAACACTTCTCCTTAAAAATCGCCCTGCTGAGTATGAT
>JBJELF010000127.1:0-9197 GCA_051879015.1 Lachnospiraceae bacterium | reverse complement strand
GCCTGCGGTGAAGTGAAAGATGAAAATGGAAATGGTGTTATGAAGCCGTTCTGGGAGATGAGTGAAGCCGACCAGAAAGCCTGTCTTGATGCAACGCAGTGGTGTGCTGCAGATAACGGATATTTCAGAGGCGGCGGATATTCATCCCGCTATGTGACTCGCTCCACCATGCCTGCTACAATGATTCGTCTGAATCTGGTGAAGGGATTGGGACCAGTGCTTCAAATTTGTGAAGGTTATACGGTACAGCTGCCAGACGAAGTGACAGATGTGCTGTGGAAACGCACAGACTATACTTGGCCATGTACTTGGTTTGCTCCTAGAGTAACTGGAAAGGGTGCTTTCAAGACCGCCTATGATGTAATGAATAACTGGGGTGCAAATCATGGTGCTATCAGTTATGGACATATCGGCGCGGATTTGATTACCTTGGCTTCTATTTTGCGTATTCCTGTTTGTATGCATAATGTGCCAGAGGAAGATATTTTTAGACCGGCAGCTTGGAATGCATTTGGCATGGATAAGGAAGGACAGGATTATCGTGCTTGTCAGGCGTATGGACCGATGTACCGAAATATTAGATAAAGTGGTCATCAATTAAAGGAAATATTATTTATGCCGCCAGCCCAAGGCGACGGAATGGAGATTATTATGGAATTGAGTTATATGGAGCTGCGCGAGCAGATTTGTGATGTGTGTCATAAGTTGTGGCAGTTAGGATGGGTGGCAGCCAATGATGGCAATGTCAGTGTAAAGTTGGAGGATGGCACATTTTTAGCAACTCCTACTGGAATTAGCAAGAGTTTTATTACACCAGAAAAATTGGTACATATTGATAAGGATGGCAATGTGCTCGAGGGACTTCCAGGATACCGTGCTTCCTCAGAGATTAAGATGCATATGCGTTGTTATGAGGAGCGTGAAGATGTGGGAGCTGTGGTACATGCGCATCCGCCAGTAGCTACAGGCTATGCGGTAGCTCACAAGGCGTTAGACGAGTATTCCATGATTGAGACGGTTATTGCATTGGGTTCCATTCCAGTGACTCCTTATGGAACTCCTTCCACTTATGAGGTGCCGGATGCTATTGCTCCGTATTTGGGTGAGCACGATGCAGTTCTTTTGATGAATCACGGTGCATTGACTGTGGGGGCTGATTTAATTACTGCCTACTATCGTATGGAAACTTTGGAGCTGTTTGCAAAGATTAGCTTAAATGCGCATCTGCTCGGAGGAGCAAAAGAAATTTCCCGCGAAAATATTGACCGTCTCATTAGCATGAGAGCTAATTATGGTGTCACGGGAAGACATCCAGGCTACAAGAAGTACAATACAGAAACAGAAATTTAATTAACTCTTGAAAATTTGTCACGGTAAACGCAAGATTTTTGAAAAATAATTTCAAAAATAAATCCATGTGTTGTTTGTGCATTGATTTGAAATTATACCAGAAAATAAAATTGTGCGTTTATCGTAGAAAATTTGCAAGATGAACTTGACAAATTTTCAATATATTGCTAGAATCTACTACACAAGTATTTTCAATAGGCATTGCGCTGACAGTGCAAATGAATATTAGAAAATCGAATCTGTGCAAATAGCACGGAAAGAAAAGAAACTAAAAATCAATACTTAGAAGGAGAATAGTAGGCAAGAGGAAATCTTCAGAGAGCTGTTGGTTGGTGTGAAGCAGCGACGAAATTTTGCTGAACTGGCTCTGGAGTATTTCTGCTGAAAATATGAGTAGGTGGAAACGGGTCTTCCCGTTATAGAAGTAAAAGTGCACGGCATGACCGTGAAATAGAGTGGTACCGCGGATATTCCCCCTTTCGTCTCTGTATTGCAGAGGCAAGGGGGATTTTTAATTGATTACTACAAGAAACACAAGGAGAGTGACACAATGAAGCCATATTCACCAAAAGAAATTGAAGCAAAATGGCAGAAAGTGTGGCAGGATAATAAGGCATTTGCTGCCACAAACGATTATTCTAAGCCAAAGTATTATGCATTAGTTGAGTTCCCTTATCCATCCGGACAGGGACTCCATGTAGGACATCCAAGACCATACACCGCATTGGATATCGTTGCCCGTAAGAGAAGAATGCAGGGTTATAATGTACTGTATCCGATGGGATGGGATGCATTTGGTCTTCCTACTGAAAATTATGCAATCAAAAATAAGATTCATCCAAGAATTGTTACTGCAAATAATGTGGCACGTTTCAAGGGACAGTTACAGTCTTTGGGATATTCCTTTGACTGGGACAGAGAGATTAACACCACTGACCCCAATTATTACAAGTGGACTCAGTGGATTTTCTTAAAGCTGTTTAAAGCAGGTTTGGCATATAAGACAGAGATGCCAATCAACTTCTGTACTTCCTGTAAGGTTGGTTTGGCCAATGAGGAAGTGGTAAACGGTGTGTGTGAGCGCTGCGGAAGTCCAGTTGTCCGTAAGGCTCAGAGTCAGTGGATGCTGAAAATTACTGAGTATGCGGACAAATTGATTGATGATTTAGACGGCGTGGATTATATCGAGAAAGTAAAAGTCTCTCAGAAAAATTGGATTGGTCGATCTGCTGGCGCAGAAGTAGATTTTCAGTTAAAGGGTAAAGAAGAGAAACTTCGCATTTACACTACAAGACCAGACACCTTGTTTGGTGTTACTTATATGGTTATGTCTCCAGAGCATCCATATCTGGATCAGTTTAAAGATGAAATCAAAAACTGGGATGAGATTATCGCTTACAGAGAGCAGGCGTCCAGAAAGTCTGAATTTGAGCGTACAGAGTTGGCAAAGGACAAAACTGGTGTGGAGATTTCCGGCTTAACTGCCATTAATCCAGTTAATGGAAAAGAAATTCCAATCTGGGTTTCTGACTATGTATTGATGACTTACGGTACTGGTGCTATCATGGCAGTTCCAGCCCATGATACCAGAGACTGGGAGTTCGCAAAGAAGTTTAATCTGCCAATTATTGAAGTGATTGCTGGAGGCAATGTGCAGGAGGCTGCTTTTACTGATGTAGTAACTGGAAAGTTGGTAAACTCTGGTTTCTTAAACGGTATGGAAGTAGCTGAGGCTAAAAAGGCCATCATTGACTTTTTAACCGAGAAAGGTATCGGACAGCCAAAGAAGAACTTTAAGCTGCGTGATTGGGTGTTCTCCAGACAGAGATATTGGGGTGAACCAATTCCGATTGTAAAATGTGACAAATGTGGTTATGTGCCATTGCCAGAAGAAGAGCTTCCATTGATGCTGCCAGAGGTAGAGAGTTATATGCCAACAGATACTGGTGAATCTCCACTGGCTGCTATGGATGAATGGGTAAATACCACCTGTCCATGCTGTGGTGGTCCAGCAAAGAGAGAGACCGATACTATGCCACAATGGGCTGGTTCCTCTTGGTATTTCTTAAGATATACTGACCCGAATAACACAGAAGCTCTGGCAAGCAAGGAGGCCTTAAAGTACTGGATGCCAGTTGACTGGTATAATGGTGGTATGGAGCATACTACTTTGCATTTGCTGTATTCTCGTTTCTGGCATAAATTCCTCTATGATCAGGGCGAAGTACCTTGCCCAGAGCCATATCAGAAGCGTACTTCTCATGGTATGATTTTGGGAAGCAACGGCGAGAAGATGTCTAAGTCCAGAGGAAATGTCGTTAATCCAGATGATATCGTCAATGAGTTTGGTGCAGATACACTGCGTACCTATGAGATGTTCATTGGCGCTTTCGATTTGAGTGCTGCTTGGTCTCAGGAAGGTGTTAGGGGCTGTCGTCGTTTCCTGGAGCGTGTATGGAAACTGCAAGATATGCTTGCTGAGGGAGATGGATACTCTAAGAAGATGATGGCATCCATGCATAAAACAATCAAGAAGGTGTCGGATGACTACGAGACTTTGAAGTATAATACTGCTATTGCTGCTATGATGGCTCTGGTAAATGATTTTTACAAGGTGGGACAGATTACCAAAGGTGAGTTTAAAACTCTGCTTGTATTATTGAATCCGGTTGCACCTCATATGACAGAGGAATTGTGGGATCTGGCTGGTTTTGATGGGTATTTGTATCAAACGCAGTGGCCAACTTATGATGAGGAAGCTATGAAAGAGAATGAAGTAGAAATTGCAGTTCAGATTAATGGAAAGACTCGTGCTGTACTCTCTCTGCCAGTGGATGCCAGCAAGGAAGAAGCGATTGCAGCTGGAAAAGAGGCTGTAGCAGGCAAGCTGACTGGTACCATCATAAAGGAAATTTATGTCCCGGGACGTATTATCAATATCGTACAGAAGGGATGAAAATTCAGCTGATAGCATGACTGTCAGAGATAATGAGAAATGAAAGCGAAGTGTCCGTATTATACGGACATTTCGCTTTTTGAGATGAACAATCGATTTAAGAATCATACAATTATTTGTCAATTTGCCTAAAAATGCAGCAATATTTCGCAATATTTCATCATAAAGACGAAATATTTAGAACAAAAAGTGAAAGTATTGATTTATGCATCAAAAAAATTTATAATTAAATACTATCATTATTAATGAAGCAGTGTCTGTGCTGCGGATACATAAGCGTTTAAGTGGATTATATCAGACAGCAATACAAAAAGTGAGTGGTGAGTATATGGAAAATGATGTAAAACATAATGGAACAGAGATACAACCAGATTCTGAAGGCTTCATGCCTCCCATGGCAGAGTATACAGATCCAGATGAATTGTATGAGAAATTGATTGCGACTATTCGAAGTTATCATCCGTCCGACAATTTATCCATGATTGAGCGGGCTTATCAGTTAGCCTCTAAGGCGCACGAAAATCAGAGGCGTAAGTCGGGCGAGCCCTATATCATTCATCCTCTGTGCGTGGCATTGATCTTGGCGGAACTTCGCATGGACCGAGAAACGATTACAGCGGGACTTTTGCACGATGTGTTGGAGGATACGAGTATTACCAAGGAAGAAATGATAGAGAATTTCGGTGAGGTAGTGACAACTCTAGTGGATGGTGTAACCAAGTTGGAAGAAGTCGATAATATGGACAAGACCGAGCGTCAGGCAGAAAATTTTCGTAAGATGCTTTTGACCATGGCACAGGATATCCGAGTGATTATCATTAAATTGGCAGACCGTCTGCACAATATGCGTACCCTGTATCACAAGGAACCGGATAAACAGTTAAAGACTGCTGCGGAGACTTTGGATCTTTACTCTCCATTGGCAGGTAAACTGGGTATCTCCAAAGTGAAAATTGAATTGGACGATTTGGCGATGAAGTACGTCTATCCTGATGAGACAGCCGAATTGGAAGAATTTTTAAACTCTCAGAAGGCTTTGGATGAAGCTGACATTCAGGAGATGGTAGCTCGTATTCAGGAAAAGCTTAGGGATGCTCATATTGAGGCAGATGTGCGGGTCCACTATAAGCATTTGTTTACTCTGTATCGAAATATGCGAAAGGATAATCGTTCTTTGAGTCAGCTCAGCGACTACTTTGCTATTCGTATCATTACCAATTCGCTTCGAGAATGCTACACTGCATTGGGAGTGATACATGAACATTTTACTCCAGTACCGGATTCTTTTAAGGATCATATTGCTAATCCAAAGGAGAATCAATATCAATCTCTGCATACCATCTTGATTGACAATCACCAAAAATTATATCCGATTCAAATTCGTACTTGGGATATGGAACGAGTTGCCAACTATGGTGTGGCAGCTAACTGGAAGTATAAAGGAGATGCCAACAAGCAGAGTGAAGAAGAAAAATTTACTTGGCTGAATCGGTTGTTGACCTTACAGCGTGAGTCAGAAAACAGTAAGGAATTTATAGATTCGGTCAAGGAAGATTTAAATTTATTTGTCATTCCGATTTATTGTTTTACTCCAACGGGAGAGCGCAAATATTTGCGAGAGGGTTCTACCGTGCTTGATTTTGCCTATCTCATTCACTCAGCAGTCGGCAACTGTATGGTGGGGGCAAAAGTAAATGGGGTTAGCGTACCTATAGATTATGTTATCAAATCAGGTGATATTGTAGAAATTCAAACTTCACGGAATGCTGAAGGACCAAAGCCAGAATGGCTTGATATTGCGAAGACAGCTGTGGCAAAAACAAAAATTAAGCAATGGTTTAAAAATGCTTCTAAGCCAGAAAATATTCAAAAAGGCAAAGAAAAGCTGCAGGAAATTTGTCAAGAGAAAGGTGTTAATCCTTCCATTCTTCAGGAATCGGAATATACTTTGCGTGTAGCTCAGCGCTCAGGGTATCATGATTATGATAGTTTATTGGCTGCTGTCGGTCGTGGTGCTATGAAGGAAGGTCTTGTCATCAATCGTTTAAAGGAGGAATATCGCAGGCAGAACGGAACTGAGTTGGAAGAGGCAGAAGCACAGGACGAAAAGACAGAAAATTCTCAGCAGGTGATTGTGAAGGATTATCCAGATATCAAGATTCGTATTTCCAAATGTTGTAGCCCAGTGCCTGGAGATGAGATTGTGGCTTACATTTCCAAGAGTCGTGGTGCTATTATTCATCGCACAGACTGTAACAATATTTTAAGAATGGATGATGAGAATCGAAAAAAATTATGTCATGCAGAGTGGAAGTTAGATTCTTTGCGGGAGGAAGACAAGGAATTTTCTGCGGTATTAGAAATTTCGGCAAGAGACCGTATTGCACTTTTGGCAGATATTACGACGGTATTTAGTGAAAAAGGACTTATGCTAACTGCTTTGTCTCAAGCAGAGAGTAAGAACAATAAAGCAGTGATGCAATTAAGTTGTAAAGTGAAATCTCGTGTAGAGCTCCAGGAGCTTATGGAAGCATTGAGAAGAGTGGATGGCGTTGAAGAAATTAAGCGCAGTGCATGATGAATTGAGTGTATAAAATTTTAAGCGATGAATGATGTATGCTTCGCATGTATCATTCATCGCTTAAAAAGTTTTGAAGAATTAATTTTAAAAGAGAATCGGTTTCATAGAAATAATTTCTGTGAAGTCGATTTTTTGTTATTGTGAAATATAAGGTAAATTGTTTGATTTAGGTTTTATTTGTGGAGTTTCGGGCGGAATATTGTTGGGTCATTTTGCGAAGAAGTGCTACTTTCTTTTTTTCCGCTGGGGACATAGAGGAAGTGATTTGTTCTACAATAAAATCAGTTTCCTGGTCATTGAAGTGAATACCTCGGGAAGAAGCAGTAGCAGTGACCGTCAATAGAAAGGGTAAAATTTCCGATTGTTGTTTGGCGCTGGCTTGTGTAAGCATTTGCTGAAGAAATTGAGCTTTGACAGGCTCCATATTCTGAAAAATAGGATTTTGATTCCAATTCATATTCATGAGACACTCCTTTGATGTTATGATAATTGACGACATTTTTATGGCGTAAATAGTGTTTGGTATGTATCGAGTAAATTTTTTTGTTCAGGGGACAGCATGGACTGCAAAAAGTCCATCGGAGTGGATTGAGGGGTATTTCCTGCATTTTTCCGATATTCACGAAATAGTTGGAGAGCCTGCATCATGTTGAGCCAGGTGTCAAGCATTTCCTGTTCTTTTTCATTACAAAAGCCTTTTAGGATTTGAAGCATATGTTCGAGAGAGCAGTTTTCAGCGGAACATGCGGACAGAGTTTTTTCCTGTTCCTCGTCAAATTGGGTGAGAACTCGCTGCACTTCAATCATTTTCAGGCAAGTGAGGATGGTACGTTTGGAGGAGGTAGGAAAATAAGGGAGGAGAGATTTTAAAATTTCAAGATTGCGATTTTCTGAAGTTTCTGAAGGCATAGCTTACTATCCTCAGGCTTTTTATTTATATATATGAAAGAGATAATAAAAAAATGAGTAGTAGACAGGTAAATTTTCTTGTGCTATACTGTGATGATGACTGTATGCGTAGATGCATATTTGACAATAAGTTATTTATAGTTGAATGTAAATGAAAATTAAAAATGGAGGAAGAAAAAGATGAGTGAATGTTCAAATAATTGTAGTAGTTGCGGAGAAAATTGTGCTTCAAGACGAGCTCCCCAGAGTTTGTTGGCTCCTCAGAATGTTAAGTCTAATGTAAAGCAGGTCATTGCCGTAGTTAGCGGTAAGGGTGGTGTTGGAAAGTCTCTGGTGACAGGAATGATGGCAGTGTTAGCTCAGCGCGCTGGTCATAAGACAGCCGTGCTGGATGCAGATATCACAGGACCTTCCATTCCAAAAATTTTTGGAGCGAAAGGAGAAGTTATCAGCAATGCTGATGGGATCCTGCCAGTGGAGACGCATACAGGAATTAAACTGATGTCTGTCAACCTATTGTTGCCAGATGAGACAGACCCTGTCATTTGGAGGGGACCAGTTATTGCAGGTACTGTAAAACAGTTTTGGACAGATGTTGTTTGGGGTGATGTAGACTATATGTTCGTGGATATGCCTCCTGGAACGGGAGATGTGCCATTGACTGTATTTCAGTCGCTGCCAGTGACGGGTATTATTGTGGTGACATCTCCCCAGGATTTGGTTTCTATGATTGTGACCAAGGCGGTGAAGATGGCAAGAATGATGGATATTCCAGTATTGGGTATCGTGGAAAATATGTCTTACTTTGTTTGTCCAGGTTGCGGCAGCAAACATGCCATTTACGGAGAGAGTCATATAGAGGAGATTGCAGCGGAGGCTGGTATCCCTCATGTAGCAAAGCTTCCGATTGACCCGGCAATTGCGGTTCTTTGTGATAGCGGTAAGATGGAAGAGTTGAAAACAACTGAGTTGGAAGAATTTGCCAAGTCGATTCTTTAATAAAAAGATATATGAAAAAAACGGAAATTTATGAGCAGTATGTTTCCTGTCAGCTGTGTCCGCGAAACTGTAAGGTCAATCGATTGAAAAATCAGAGAGGATTTTGTGGTATGAGCAGTCAGCTGATGGGAGCGCGGGCTGCTCTACATTATTGGGAAGAACCTTGTCTGTCAGGAACAGAAGGTTCGGGAACTGTCTTCTTTACTGGATGCAATCTCAAATGTATCTTCTGTCAAAATCAGGAGATTGCGCTGGGGAAGGCTGGAATTGAGATCAGTGAGGGGCGTCTGGCGGAAATTTTTTTGGAATTACAGAACAAAAAAGCCAACAATATTAATCTTGTGACTGGTGTGATGTTTATTCCTCACATTAGAGAGGCAGTTAGACAGGCAGGAAAGGATG
>JBJELF010000126.1:0-39024 GCA_051879015.1 Lachnospiraceae bacterium | reverse complement strand
CTTTAGAGGGATTTTTATAAATTATTAGCCGTGTATCCACTTAACAGAAGCCACAGACCGTAAAGGTCTGTGGTAGTTTACTTTGATAGCTACGGATTGTTTCGCAGTTTGAAAATATTTGAAATACACCCAAGTAAAAAGGAGATATCATACGATATCTCCTTAAAGTGCAGCTGGCGGGACTTGAACCCGCACCCACTTAAGCGGACATGAACCTGAATCATGCGCGTATGCCAATTCCGCCACAGCTGCTTGTTCTCTTTCAAACAGGTACTATATTATCACATCACTTTTATTCTGTCAACAACTTTTTTTGATTTTTTTCAAAATTTTTGCTTGGCAATGCATTTCTTTATCCTTTTAATAAAGAATGTTTGCTTGACAAAATTGGACTGAGAATCTATAATGATATCGCATATTAACGATGCAAAATTAAAAATAGTAAAGGAAAAAGTAATGGTTTTATTTTGAGTAGTTTGAATTGCAAAGTTTGCACTGCTGAAAATCGTTACAGGAAAAAATATGGATGCAGGTTCAGATCATTTAGACAGCGTGAATGGACAAAAACGTTAGCCTGCACAGAATCGGAAGGAAGAGCGAAGTTGCTTCATGATATCCTTCTGGTCGGTGTAGGCTGGAAGGGAATTATTATGTTGCAAATTTTTAAATCAGAAGAAAAAACTTTGTTAGAGCAAACCGAAGTGACAAAGGGTTGTTGGGTGGCGCTCACAGACCCATCTAATGCAGAGCTTCGGATTGTCTCAAAAGCATTTCAGATTGAAGTGGACGATCTTCGTACTCCTTTGGATGAAGAAGAACGTTCACGTATTGAGGTGGAAGACAATTATGTCATGATTTTGGTGGACATTCCTATGACAGAGGAAAACGAAGAAAAGGACTGGTATGTGACCATTCCTCTGGCTGTTTTTCTGACTGAGATAGGAATTTTAACCATCTGTCTGCAGGAGACACCTATTTTAAGTGCATTTATGAAGGGACGAATCAGAAATTTTTATACTTACATGAAGAGTCGCTTCCTATTGCAAATTTTGTATCGAAATGCGTCTTTGTACTTACAGTATCTGAGAAATATTGACAAAAAGAGTGGGGAAATTGAGAAAAAACTGCATACCTCTCCTCATAACAGCGAATTGATTGAGCTGTTAGAATTGCAAAAGACTTTGGTGTATTTTACTACCTCTCTTCGTTCCAATGAAGTAGTCTTAGAAAAACTGGTGAAATCCAAGTCGGTTAAAATGTATGAGGAAGATGAAGATTTGCTGGAAGATGTCATCACGGAAAATAAGCAGGCTATTGAAATGTCCAATATTTACAGCGGGATTTTAAGCAGCATGATGGATGCTTTTGCTTCCGTTATTTCTAACAATTTGAATATTGTCATGAAATTTTTGGCTGCGTTCACCATTGTGGTATCAATTCCAACGATGATATCTGGATTTTATGGGATGAATGTAGCTTCAGAGGGAATTCCATTTGCGGGGAGTGAATATGGATTTGTAATCATCTTGTTATTTGCACTTTTAGTATCTATTATTGTTGCAATTATATTTGCGAAGAAAAAGTTCTTTTAGAAAAAGGAGAGTGGCAGATGAAATTTTTTTATAAGTTGGAGCAAAAGTTTGGCCGCTATGCTATCAAGGGTCTGATGAAGTATATTGTGGTCTTGTATGCTTTAGGGTATATCATGTATATGGTCAATCCGAATATGCTGTTGCTGTTTAATTTTGATATGCCCAAAATACTGCATGGTCAAATTTGGAGATTATTTACTTTTATTTTAATGCCTAGTGAAACGGGGGCCTTCGGTATTATCTGGACTATGTTAATTTGTTTTATTTATTATAATATGGGAAATCTATTGGAGAGGCTGATTGGTCCGTTTTACTTTAATTTATATTATTTACTGGGAATTTTGGGAACAGCTTTGGGTGGTGTGATTGTCTATTTTATTTCTCACATCAGTCTTTCTTTAGGAATTGACTACATCAACTTATCTTTGTTTTTAGCTATTGGGGTGACCATTCCAGATGCACAGTTTTATCTGTATGGCATTATTCCGGTGAAGGCAAAGTGGTTGGTAGTTGTGGATGCGGTATTATTAGCAATGTCCTTCATCACTGGCGGAATTTTATCAAGAGTATTAATTATCTGTTCCTTGTCTAATTTCTTCCTCTTCCTATTTGTGGTAAAGGGATTTTCCCGTATCAATCCAAAGCAGGCAGTACAGAGAAAACAGTTCAAGCAAAAAATGAAGGTGGCGCAGCAGAATGTGCAGAATAATGTGCGCCATAAATGTGCAGTTTGCGGACGAACCAATGAGACCAATCCGGAATTGGAGTTTCGTTATTGTTCCAAATGTCAGGGAGCCTATGAATATTGTCAGGATCATCTCTATACGCATGTTCATGTGGGAGAGTCCAATGCAGAGAAGAATACATTATCTCATTAATCATGAGAAGATATCAGGAGCAAAAGGTTATATATTTTATGCTTGTATGAAATGTATGACTTTGGAACTTGCCAAAACATGAGAAAGTAGCTCAAATAGGGCGTATCTCGAAAACGAATGATTCTTATATGCTTTTAAGTATATTTGGAAATTTGTGTAATTAAGAACTCAACGAGCTTTCGTCGTTGGAGTGTCAAATTCAGGAGGAAAAAAAGACATGGAAAAGAAACCATTTGTTACCTTGGAACAGATTCAGGAGATTACAAAAACTTATCCAACCCCGTTCCATATTTATGATGAAAAAGGAATCCGTGAGAATGCCAGAAGGGTCAAGGAAGCCTTTGCATGGAATAAGGGGTTTAAAGAGTACTTTGCTGTCAAGGCAACTCCAAATCCATATTTGATGAAGATTTTGCAGGAGGAAGGCATTGGAGCCGATTGTTCTTCCTACACAGAATTGCTGATGACCGATAAAGTTGGTTTGAAGGGACATGAAATTATGTTTTCGTCTAATGTGACGCCTGATCAGGATTATCAGTTGGCTGCAAAGTTAGGTGTTATCATCAATTTTGATGATTTGACTCATATTGATCATTATGCAAAGATTGCTCCATTTCAGGAGACCATGTGCTGTCGCTATAATCCAGGCGGAAACTTCATGCTGGATAATAGTATCATGGATCACCCGGGCGATGCAAAGTATGGTATGACAAAGGAGCAGATGAAGGAAGCTTACAAAAAGATGAAAGCTTACGGAGTAAAGCATTTTGGAATTCATGCTTTTCTGGCAAGCAACACAACAGAAAATGGTTATTATCCGAAACTGGCTCGTATTTTGTTTGAGTTGGCGGTTGAGTTGAGTAAAGAGTGTGGTGTGCATATCGCTTTTATCAACTTATCTGGCGGCGTAGGCATTCCTTATCGTCCTGACCAGAAGAAGAATGACATTATGGTTATTGGTGAGGGAGTAAGACAAGCATATGAAGAAATTTTGGTGCCAGCGGGTATGGATGATGTGGCTATTTTTACTGAGATGGGACGTTTCATGTTGGCTCCTTATGGACATTTGATTGCTAAAGTTCTGCATATGAAACACATCTGGAAGGAGTACGCAGGTTTGGATGCCTGTGCAGCGAATTTGATGCGTCCGGCTATGTACGGAGCTTATCATCATATCACGGTGTTGGGTAAGGAAAATCAGCCATGCGACCATATGTATGACGTAACGGGTGGTTTGTGTGAGAACAATGACAAGTTTGCTATCGACCGTATGCTGCCGGAGATTGAGATTGGTGATTATGTAGCAATTCATGACACAGGTGCTCATGGATTTTCGATGGGATACAATTATAACGGAAAACTTCGTTCTGCAGAGCTTTTATTGAAGGAAGATGGAAGCGTACAGATGATTCGTCGTGCAGAGACACCGGAGGATTACTTTGCTACCTTAGATTTCACTCCATTTGAAAATAAATAAAAATATTTCATTAAGAAATAACAAAAAACCATTAAAATCAGAGGTAATCTGATTTTGATGGTTTTTTTGAAAAAAGTGTGAAAAAAGTATGTTGCGTTAACTTTTTGCTGTTAATCGGAATCTAAATAATGTAGAGTAAACTTTTATAGGTGATTGGATCCAGAAAAGCAGGCATATCGATTTCGTGTCGTTTTATGAAAAAATCAATAAAATAAGTTAGAAATTTTGGGATTCAAACATGACATATCGAGTGATATTAAAAACATATACTTTATTGTGGTCGAGCGTAGAATAAAAAAAGAATCGACCAAACAGAGAAACATTTAGGAGGAGAATACGATGACAGAAAAGATGATTGAGAATAATAAGGTGACAGTGATAGGTGAGGTTGTATCAGAATTTACATTCAGTCATGAAGTTTTTGGTGAAGGTTTTTATGTATTGAATTTGTCAGTAAATCGTTTGAGTGATCAGGCAGATATCATTCCTTTGTTGATTTCTGAGCGTTTGATTGATGTGACTGAGGATTATCGCGGAAGAACATTGGAGGCGACAGGACAGTTTCGTTCTTACAATCGCCATGAGGGATTGAAAAACCGACTGGTTTTGTCCGTTTTTGTGCGAGAAGTTGCTTTTTTGGAGGAATTTACAGATTATACTAAGACAAATCAAATTTTTCTAGATGGATTTATATGCAAAGCCCCCATTTATCGAAAGACACCACTGGGAAGAGAAATCGCAGATTTGTTGGTGGCAGTCAATCGTCCATATGGTAAGTCAGACTACATACCTTGTATTGCGTGGGGAAGAAATGCACGCTTCGCATCTAACTTTGAGGTGGGCTGTCGCTTAAAAATCTGGGGCAGAGTGCAGAGCCGTGAGTACACTAAAAAAATCAATGAGGAGGAATGTGAGACGAGAGTAGCTTACGAGGTTTCTGTAAGTAAGCTGGAGACAGTAGATCAAGAAGAATGACACAAAAAATGTTGATGGATATGGTTAGAGATCTCTTGTGATTTGTGACAGAATAGCTTGACAAGATTCATAAGCCATTGTATACTAAGGAATAAGCGAATAGGAAGAAGTAGAGGTTGCACATTTTAAGAGTATCTATGGGGACAGAAACCGTCTGAATGAACCATAGAGAAAGGAAAATGTGCCGAAGGGATGGGTACGGTTTTGTTCATCACCTGGGCATGAAGTTAATAGCTTCATGACTGTCATCCTGTATGGATGGGGAGCTACTTAAAGAATTGTTTGAGTAAGATATCTTTAAGGGCTGATCCTATCAGCTCTTTCTTTTTGCAGGCAATATAGGATTTTTTAATCTAAGGAGGAATAAGAAATGGCAATTTTTGAAGGTGCAGCAGTGGCGATTGTAACTCCATTTACTGCAGACAATAAGGTAAATTATGAACAGTTAGGTAAATTGATTGATTTTCAGATTGAGAATGGCACAGATGCTATTGTAATCTGTGGTACTACAGGTGAGTCTGCTACATTAAGTCATGAGGAGCATGACGAGTGCATCCGTTTTACTGTGGAATATACGGCAGGTCGTGTGCCAGTCATTGCAGGTACAGGTTCCAACAGTACTGCAGAGGCCATTCGTTTGTCTACTCATGCAGAGCAGTCGGGCGCGGATGCCCTTCTGTTGGTGACACCATATTATAATAAAGCAACTCAGAATGGTTTGATTGCGCATTATACAGCGATTGCAAACAGTGTAAAGATTCCGATTATTTTGTATAATGTTCCATCAAGAACAGGCTGTAATCTGCTGCCTGAGACTGTAGTGAAGCTGGCTAAGGCTGTGCCAAACATTGTGGCAATTAAAGAAGCCAGTGGAAATATTTCTCAGATTGCTAAACTGGCAAGCCTGGCAGAGGGATGTATTGATATTTATTCTGGAAATGATGACCAAATTGTGCCAATTATGTCTTTAGGCGGCAAGGGCGTAATTTCTGTGCTGTCAAATGTCGCTCCAAGGTTGACTCATAACATTGCAGCAGAATATTTAGCCGGCAATACTGCTAAGAGTTTGGAATTACAGCTGAAGTCGATTAGCCTGTGCAATGCTCTGTTTTGTGAGGTGAATCCAATTCCGGTGAAAGCTGCCATGAATATGATGGGCTTGAATGCGGGTGGACTTCGTGCACCATTGTCTGAGATGGAGGATGCCAATAAAGCAAAATTGAAGGCTGAATTGGAGAAAAATGGACTTCTTTAATAAGCAATAAGATACGAAAGGATGACAGCATGAGAACAATAATTGTGGGATGCAATGGAAGAATGGGCGGTATGCTGAACCAAATTATTTCTGCCGATGCAGATATGGAGATTGTAGCAGGTGTAGATTTAGCTGATTTAGGAAAATATGATTATCCTGTCTTTCCATCAATCGCAGAGTGTAATGTGGATGCAGATGTAGTGATTGACTTCTCCAATGCAAAGATTTCAGATCAGGTGATGGATGACTGTGCAGCAAAGAAGCTGCCATTGGTATTGTGTACTACGGGATTGTCAGCAGAACAGCTGGCACATTTGGATGAAGCGGCAAAGGTAATTCCTGTGCTGCAGTCTGCCAATATGTCCTTAGGCATCAATACTTTAAAGAAGGTATTGAGTATTGTGTCTCCTGTCCTTAAAGAAGCGGGTTTTGATATTGAGATTGTTGAGAGACATCACAATCAGAAGTTAGATGCACCTAGTGGAACGGCAATTTTGCTGGCCAATGCGGTGAATGATTCTTTGGAGGGAGCTTGCCATTATGTGTATGATCGTTCACAGGTCAGACAAAAGCGAGATGGTATGGAAATTGGTATCAGTGCAGTTCGAGGCGGTACCATTGTGGGAGATCATGAGGTCATTTATGCTGGACAGGATGAGGTGCTGGAGTTTAGCCACCACGCTTATTCCAGAGCGGTATTTGCTAAGGGGGCAGTGCAGGCAGCAAAGTTTTTGGTCAAGAGTCCTGTTGGAAGATATGACATGAACGATGTAATTGGGTAAAAGTTCTGTAAATTGGTAAATTTTAACATTCATATCATTGAATTGACGACAAAATTATGATATAATGAACAAGAATCGCAGAATTTTGCGAAAATAAAGCAGGACGTTTTCTCTTTCGCAGAGAAAAGAGAACGCCAGAAGGAGTGGGAAAATGGAATTAAGAACAGCAGCAAGTCCAAAGGACGTAAAGCATTACACAACAGATCGTTTGAGAGAAGAATTTTTGATTCAGAATGTATTTGTTCCAGGAGAGATTAAGTTGGTTTACAGCCATATTGATCGTATCATCACTGGTTCTGCTACACCAACCACAGATAGCTTGGTATTGACCGCAGGGGCAGAGCTCCGTGCTGCTTATTTCTGTCAGAGACGTGAGCTGGGTGTCATTAATATCGGCGGCAAGGGTACGATTACCATTGATGGCAAAGTGTATATCGTAGACCACAAGGAAGGTATGTATATTGGTATGGGCGCTCAGGACATCTCTTTTGCCAGTGAGGATGCTTCCAATCCAGCAAAATTTTATCTGAACAGTGCGCCGGCACATCATACTTATCCAACGGTATTGATTAAACCAGAGGGTGAGCCTGCTGAGGGTGTTGTTATCGTTAAGGCAGAAAATAAGGTTGAGTTAGGTTCTCTGGAGCTTTCCAATCACAGAACCATCTGCAAGTATATTTTGCCGGGACAGGTTGAAAGCTGTCAGCTGGAAATGGGTATGACTAAGTTGGAGCCAGGCAGTGTATGGAATACTATGCCATGTCATACACATGACAGAAGAATGGAAGTATATCTGTATTTTGATATGCCAGAGGATGCTTTCGTAATGCATTATATGGGCGAGCCTCAGGAGACACGCCATATTGTAATGAGAAATGAGGAGGCAGTTATTTCTCCAAGCTGGTCAATTCATGCGGGTTCTGGTTCTCAGGCTTATACCTTTATCTGGGGTATGGTTGGAGAAAATCAGGATTTCGATGATATGGATGGTATTTCTAACAAAGACATTAGATAATAAGCAAGGAGTTATCTTTGTTGGGAAATGGGTTTCTTGTTGGAGTACACAGAGAAAACATAATTTACTGATAAAATCTGGGGCATATACGAGAGGGTGTATGCCCTTTTTTGGAGGTTTTAGATATGGAAAAATTAAAGATATTAGTAGTGGATGACGAGCCGAGGATGAGAAAACTAGTGAAGGACTTTCTGGTGAGAAAGGATTTTGAAGTATTAGAGGCAGGAGACGGCGAGGAAGCAGTTGATGTATTCTTTAATGAAAAAGGAATTGTGTTGATTTTGCTTGATGTAATGATGCCAAAAATGGATGGTTGGGAAGTGGTGAGAACCGTGCGCCAGTTCTCCAAGGTACCGATTATTATGCTGACGGCCAAAGGTGAGGAACGTGACGAGCTGAAAGGTTTCAATTTGGGTGTAGATGAGTACATTGCAAAGCCTTTTAGTCCAAAGATTCTGGTCGCTAGGGTAGAGGCTATTCTGCGTCGCAGTAATGTGCTTAAAGAAGATGTCATCGAAGTGGGCGGCATTCAGTTGAATAAGGCAGCTCATGAGGTGACAATTGATGGAAAGAAGATAGAGTTAAGCTATAAAGAATTTGAATTGCTGACTTATTTTGTAGAAAATCAGGGCTTAGCTCTTTCTCGAGAGAAGATATTAAATAATGTATGGAATTATGATTATTTTGGTGATGCCAGAACGATTGACACCCATGTTAAGAAGCTGAGAAGCAAGTTGGGCGACAAGGGCGAGTATATTAAAACCATTTGGGGTATGGGTTATAAGTTTGAAGTAAACTAAAGGAATGGAAGGAAATTTAAGCTATGAGACATTCCATTCAACTAAGAATCACAATTACTTTTATGTTTTTAGCCTGCTCACTGATTTTGGGAAGTATTGGAGTCAATCGATATTATCTGGAAACCTATTATCAATATGAGAAGCAGGAAATTTTGAATGCGGCCTGCAGTGAAGTGGAGGATATTTTGCAGGCCAATATGACCTCGGAGGAAAAAAAGATTGAGCTTGACCGTGTTTGTCTGTCCTGGAAGGAGCGTTATAATATTACTAGTGTGATTATGTCTATAGACAAGAGTGAGATTCATTCCTATGCCTCTCAGTTGGAATTTGAAATTTTAGTGGCAAGAAACACGCAGTATAGCCTGTTTGGTCAGGAAGGAAATGTGATTTGGTCCGATGATAATTACAGAATTGTAAAAATTTATGATAAACAGATGAATAGCTATTATCTGGATGCTTATGGTATGTTAGATGGCAAATATTTGTTTATTTTGTCTTCTCCAATGGAATCTATCCGTGAGAGTGCGGATATTGCCAACAAGTTTTTGGTGTATACGGGGATTCTCCTAATGATAGTGACAAGTGTATTGATGATGATAGTGACAAAGCGCATTACACTGCCGATATTAAAACTGGCTTCCATATCAAAGCGTATGGCCAGGTTGGATTTTTCGGAACGCTATTGTGGGAGTGATCAGGACGAGATTGGTATTTTGGGCAGCAGTATTAATGAGATGGCAGAACAGTTGGAAAAAACAATTGTAGAGCTGAAAGAGGCCAATGAACAATTAAAAAAAGATATCGAAGAGAAGATTCAAATTGATGAGATGCGAAAAGAATTTTTGTCCAATGTATCTCATGAGTTAAAGACACCGTTGGCGCTGATTTCCGGTTATGCCGAGGGACTTCAGGAATCTATCAATGATGACGACCCTGAGAGCAGACAGTTTTACTGTGAGGTCATTATTGATGAAACCAATAAGATGAGTAAGATGGTGCAAAAATTGCTGACCCTAAATCATTTGGAATTTGGTCAGGATGCGGTGGAAATTAGTTCTTTTGATTTATCTGAGTTGATTAGCGGTGTGGTGGAAAGCAATGCGCTGCGTGTGAAGCAGAAGCTTGGCACCATTCAGATGAATATTCCGAAGCATATGATTGTGTTGGCGGATGAGTTCAAAATAGAAGAAGTTGTGACGAACTATGTCAGCAATGCCATCAATCATTTGGACTATGCAAAGGAAATTCAGATTTATATGACAGAAGATATGGAGCATGTGCAGGTTCATGTGTTCAATACAGGAAATCATATTCCGGATGAAGACTTGGATAAGGTATGGATAAAGTTTTATAAGGTTGACAAAGCGAGAACGCGAGAATACGGTGGAAGCGGAATCGGTCTTTCCATTGTCAAGGCTATCATGGATTCTCATAAAGAGCCCTTTGGCGTGCTGAATGTAGAAGGTGGTGTGGAGTTTTGGTTTCAAGTCAAGAAAGATAATCAGATTATGAATCAGATGCGGCTGGCGCTGCCTGAGAAGATTGAAAATGCGGCGGAAGATGAAATGGCTAAATAGTGGAAGACGAGCATGAAATAAAAAATCCTGTCTGAGAGAACAAGAAATCTCACAGACGGGATTTTTTTGAGAATGTTTCTCATGCTTCTTGTGGTGCTGGAATCTCTGCAAAAGAAATGCTGCCAGTGATGGTTTCGTTAATGACATAATAAACGGTCATCTCTTCTGGCTTGATGTATAGAGTCAGTGTTTTAATGTCTTTAATTTTGTTGCCATCATTTAACCACAGCTCTTTTACTTTAGCTATGATTTCTTTTTCAGAAATTTCACTGCCTAAGTACTGTATGTTTAAAGTTGTCTTCATAGTATTACCTCCTGGTTCTTAATTTTTGAATACAGCAGTTGAGCACAAAATAAGAAATATTGGCTGAATTTGTGCTGTTTTTGTAGCTGACATGGGATTGTCAGAACACTTGTATTATAATACAGAATAAGAAGAATTGCAAATAGTATAATAGTGAAAGAAAATTGGAGATTCTTATAAAATTTAGTAAAAATCACAAATAAAGTATGGTATAATTACTTGAGTGATGCAAGTATTACATGGCAATGTGGAAAGCTAAAATACAATATATAGGGGTTTTCCATACGAAAATTTAAATATATCGTATTTCAAGTTAAATAAACAAATTTTTAAAGTTTATAGATTGGAAAAAAATACAAAGGAGCAGAATAAAATATGCCACAGATTGATTATGAAATGATAAAACAGAAACTAAAAGATTGTGAAATTTTACTGATTGGGGTGGGCAGTGAGTTGTCCGAGGAGAGACTAGAAAAAGAAAAATTGCAGGAATTATATGAAAAGATTCGTCAGCTAACCAGGAAAAAGTTCTATTTCGTGCTGACTACGAATACAGATGATGCACTGTATCACAGCACTCTTGATGGGAAGCGTATTGCAGCACCATGCGGAAGTGTGCATCGCTGGCAGTGTAAGGCAGCCTGTACTAAGGAGGTGTGGGAGGAAAAGCCAGCAGTTTGTCCTCATTGTAAGGGAGAAGTGGTGGAAAATATTTGGACCAACAAGCCTTATGTGGAGGAAGGATATATGAAGCAATGGCAGGCATATCGCAGTTGGCTCAGTCTGGGCATGAATCGAAAGATGCTCTTGCTGGAATTAGGCTGCGATTTCACTGCACCTATGATTATTCGATGGCCTTTTGAGCGATTGACCATGATTAATCAGAAGTCTTACCTGATTCGCGTTGGAGAAAAATTTCCTCAGATTTCGCAGGAGATTGCAGAGCGAGCCTGCAGTGTGCCGATTTCGGCAGAAAATTTTCTAAAGCAGGTGTTGAATTAAGCAAGAATTAGGCTAGAAATCCTTTACAATTTCTTTCGTTAATGGTAAACTTGGTTTTGTTAAAATTGGTAAACTGTTGCAGCTATTGCGAGGCTTTTGTTTGTTTTGGTGACAGAATAAGTACAATGGTTAAAATTACGCTGGAAAAGAGAGGGATATTATGATTGCAATTATTGATTACGATGCAGGCAATTTGAGGAGCGTACAGAAGGCTTTGAATCGCATTGGAGAGGATGCGGTAATAACGAGAGACAAAGACATCATACTTTCTGCAGATAAGATTATTTTGCCAGGTGTAGGTGCATTTGGTGATGCCATGAACAATTTACATCAATTTGGGCTTGTGGAAGTAATCAAAGAAGCGATTTCTATGGGAAAACCTTTTCTGGGAATTTGTCTGGGATTACAGCTTTTGTTTGAACGCAGTGATGAGAGTGATGGTGTAGAAGGATTAGGTATTTTGAAGGGGGAGATTTTGAGAATTCCTGCAGGAGAGGGTCTGAAGATTCCCCATATGGGTTGGAATTCGCTGGATATCAGAGAAGGTGCTGCACTGTTTCGGGGATTGGAGACACATCCATATGTGTATTTTGTACATTCTTATTATCTAAAGGCATCGAATGAAGCAGATGTAGCAGCTACAACCGAGTACAGCACCCATATTCATGCCTCTGTCGAGCATGGCAATGTATTTGCCTGTCAGTTCCATCCAGAGAAGAGCGGACGGATTGGTTTGCAAATATTAAAAAATTTTGCGGCAATTGGAAGGGAGGCATAATATGTTTACAAAAAGAATTATTCCTTGTTTGGATGTAAAGGCGGGTCGTGTCGTAAAAGGTGTGAATTTTGTTAATCTGAAGGATGCAGGAGATCCAGTGGAAATTGCGGCTGCCTATGACGAATCAGGGGCGGATGAATTGGTATTTTTGGATATTACGGCTTCATCAGATGCACGAAATATTATGATTGATATGGTCAGACGAGTGGCAGAGACTGTGTTCATTCCCTTTACGGTGGGCGGAGGCATTCGCAGTGTAGAAGATTTCAAGATGATTTTGCGTGAGGGTGCAGATAAAATTTCCATCAATTCATCGGCTATCAACAATCCCAGATTGATTAGCGATGCCGCCGATAAGTTTGGAAGTCAGTGCGTAGTAGTTGCCATTGATGCGAGAAGACGTGCTGATGGCAGTGGCTGGAATGTATTCAAAAACGGTGGACGTATTGATACAGGATTGGATGCTGTTGAATGGGCAATCAAGGCAAATAAGTTGGGAGCAGGAGAAATTTTATTAACCAGCATGGACTGTGACGGCACCAAGGCAGGCTATGACAATGTACTGACTCGCACAATTGCAGAGAATGTGAGTATTCCAGTGATTGCTTCAGGTGGGGCTGGTAAGATGGAGCATTTTTATGATACCTTGACTGAGGGCAAGGCAGATGCGGCCTTGGCGGCTTCTTTGTTTCATTATAGAGAGATGGAAATTAAGGATTTGAAAGCATATCTGGCTTCAAGGGGAGTGTCTGTCAGACAATAGGAAAACAGAATATTAAAAGAATCCTACGAGTGAATAAGGAAAGAGGATTAGGAGGAATCATGGCAGCGATTAGTAATGATTGGCTGGTGCCAATGTCAGCGGAATTTAAAAAGCCGTACTATGCGGCATTGTACAAAAAAGTTGTGGAAGAGTATAAAAATTATCAAGTGTTTCCTGCCTCCAACGATATTTTTAATGCGTTCAGTTTGACGCCCCTCTCTAAAGTGAAAGTGGTGATATTGGGGCAGGACCCATATCATGGCGATGGTCAGGCACATGGACTGTGTTTTTCTGTTAAGCCAGATGTGCAGATTCCACCGTCTTTAGTCAATATTTATAAAGAATTACAGACGGATTTGGGCTGTTACATACCAAACAATGGGTATCTGGTAAAATGGGCGGAGCAGGGGGTATTGATGCTGAATACAGTTTTGACAGTGCGTGCTCATCAAGCATTCTCTCATCGAGGAATCGGTTGGGAAGAGTTTACGGACGCAGCCATCCGTGCGGTTAATGAGTTAGACAGACCGATAGTATTTATTCTTTGGGGTCGACCTGCACAGCAGAAAAAACGTATGTTAAATAATCCCAAGCATTTGATTTTGGAGGCACCTCATCCAAGTCCTCTGTCGGCCAATCGAGGTTTCTTTGGCAGCAGACCATTTAGTCAGACAAATCAATTTTTGGCTGCCAATGGTGTAGAGCCTATTGACTGGCAAATCGAAAATATTTAATTATTACTGTATCAATGAGAGAAAGATTCGATTGAGCGGCGAAAAAATTTATAATAAGGGAGAACTGTATGAATATCATCGAGTGGTTGCGTATTATTTTTATTGGTATTGTGGAAGGTGTTACAGAGTGGCTGCCCATCAGCAGTACTGGTCATATGATTTTGGTAGATTCTATCTGGACTACTTCTTGCCCAGAGATTATGACAGATAGTTTCTGGGAAATGTTTGAAGTAGTCATTCAGCTTGGTGCAATTATGGCGGTAGTGACACTATATTTTAATAAATTAAATCCTTTTTCACAAAAAAAATCTTCAGAGGAAAAGATGGATACCTGGAAATTGTGGGGAAAGGTGATTGTAGGCTGCGTGCCGGCAGCTGTACTGGGACTTATCTTGGATGACTGGATGGATGAGCACTTTTACAATGCTTATGTGGTGGCAGTTATGCTGATTGTCTATGGTATTGCTTTCATTCTGCTGGAAAATCATCATAAGGGAAAGACAATGCCGATTCAGAGCTTTTCTGATATGAGTTATGGCGTGGTCTTTGGCATTGGTATTTTTCAGGTGCTGGCTTTAATTCCTGGTACCTCCCGCTCAGGAGCGACGATTTTAGGAGCAATGTTGTTGGGATGTTCCAGATATATTGCAGCGGAGTATACCTTCTATCTGGCGATTCCGGTTATGTTTGGAGCCAGTGCATTAAAGTTAGTCAAATTCTTTTTAAAGAGTGGCGGTTTTGTAGGTCCACAGGTAGCAATTATGCTGGTAGGAATGATTGTAGCATATGTGGTATCTATTCTCGCCATTCGATTCCTAGTTGGATACATTAAAAAGAATGACTTCAAAGTGTTTGGTATTTACCGAATTGCACTGGGAGTGTTGGTGCTGGTGTATTTTCTGTGTTTTTAATCAAGTAGTAAGGGCGGGCATAAAGATGCCTGCTCTTTTTACTATTTGACTTTTAGTTTGAAAAGAAAAATGATAAGATGAGAAAAAGATAGAAAGGAGTAAATGAGAAAGTGTGAAAAAAGAGATAGAAAGAAGAGAACGAATAAAATTGGCAATGGGACCACTCTGTGAGTGGTATCAAAAGAATCATCGAGAGCTTCCTTGGAGGAGTGAGGTGACTCCCTACCATGTGTGGATTTCTGAGATTATGCTGCAGCAGACAAGAGTAGAGGCAGTTAAGCCATACTATGTCCGATTCCTAAATTGTCTGCCTGATATTCCTGCCTTGGCACAGGTGGACGATGATATCTTGATGAAATTGTGGGAAGGATTGGGTTATTATTCGAGGGCGAGGAACCTGAAGAAAGCAGCCATTCTCTGCTGCGAGCAATATGATGGAAATTTGCCGCAAACTTATGAGGAACTGTTGGAGCTGCCCGGCATTGGAAGTTATACGGCAGGAGCAATTTCATCGATTGCCTATGGCTTGCCGGTGGCGGCAGTAGATGGCAATGTACTTCGAGTAATTTCCAGACTGACAGGAGATAACCATGATATCGGCTTGGCAGCTACCAAGAAGGCGATGGAGACAGAATTGAGCACATTGTTGAGAGAGTCGATGTTAGCCCCCGATATTTTGAATCAGGGCCTGATGGAGTTGGGGGCATTGATGTGTCTTCCAAATGGAACACCGATCTGTGAGAAATGTCCTTGGCAGGAGTTCTGTGTGGCTCATCTGGAGGGCAGAACGAAAGAAATTCCTGTAAAAGCTCCTAAGAAAAGGCGAAAAGTGGAGGAATGGACGGTCTTTGTGGTAAATGATGGGGATATGACAGCAATAAAAAAACGAGGGGAAACGGGACTCTTAGCAGGGCTTTATGAATTCCCGATGACCTTAGGACATTTGACACAGGAGGAGGCAACCGATTGGTGGAGAGACTTAGGATATGATGTCGTGCTTCGGGAATTAAAGCCGGCAAAGCATATTTTTTCTCATATTGAATGGCATATGAAGGGATATGAAGTCAAATTTGTGCAAGCAGACCAAGGACAGGTGGCAGAATCGAGGGGGACATTGATGTTTGTTTCAAAGGCGCAGCTGAAGGATATCTACTCAATTCCGGGAGCTTTTAAAGAATTTATGTCTATAGTAATGTGAAGGGTTCGTATTTGGTGTAGAAAAAAATTTTATGTGATTTTATGTAAATTGAAACAGAAGGTGTTAATTCCGTATATAGATTCAAACAAATAGAACAAATAATCGAAAAACTTCCAAAAAGGCTTGACAGATAGAAAAAAGTAGAGTACAATGAAAATATAGCGAACAAATGTTCAAAATAAATCGAACATAGGAGAAAAGTTTGTTCGAATAAATAAAATGAGAAGGGATGATTTGTTACATGGCTGTTGCAAAGGATGATAAGAAAAAAGCATTGGATGCTGCGATTATGCAGATTGAAAAAGCCTATGGAAAAGGTTCCATCATGAAGTTGGGCGATGATACCCATATGAATGTGGAGACTGTTCCTACAGGAGCTTTGAGCTTAGATATTGCGTTGGGCTTAGGAGGCGTGCCAAAAGGACGTGTAATAGAAATTTATGGACCGGAATCCAGTGGTAAGACCACCATTGCGCTGCATATTGTAGCTGAGGTTCAGAAGCGTGGAGGTATTGCAGGCTTTATTGATGCGGAACATGCGCTGGATCCAGTTTATGCCAAAAATATTGGTGTAGATGTTGATAATCTTTATATTTCACAGCCTGATTGTGGAGAGCAGGCTTTGGAGATTACAGAGACGATGGTTCGTTCCGGAGCAATTGATATCGTTGTAGTGGATTCTGTCGCTGCTTTGGTGCCAAAGGCGGAGATTGAGGGGGACATGGGGGATTCCCATATTGGTTTGCAGGCACGTTTAATGTCACAGGCTTTGAGAAAGCTGACGGCCGCTATCAGTCGTTCGAACTGTATTGTTATTTTTATCAATCAGCTGCGTGAGAAGGTTGGTGTGATGTTCGGTAATCCAGAGACAACGACGGGTGGACGAGCACTGAAATTCTATGCGTCCATTCGTATGGATGTGCGTCGTGTGGAAGCGATCAAGCAGGGCGGAGAAGTGATTGGAAATCGTACTAAAGTAAAAATTGTGAAAAATAAGGTATCGCCGCCATTTAAGGAGGCCGAATTTGATATCATGTTTGGTAAAGGAATTGCCAAGGAAGGTGATTTGCTGGATATGGCAGCAAATCTTGGTATTATCATCAAGAGTGGTGCATGGTATGCCTATAAGAGCGGAAAGATTGGACAGGGACGTGAGAATGCAAAGTTGTATTTGAGAGAGCATCCGCAGATGATGGCCGAAGTAGAGAAGGCTGTCAGAGAAAAGTATGGTATGCCAGCTGATGTAGTAGTGGCAGTACCAGTCGAGCCTGAACCAGAAGAATTTAGCGAGGAGTTGGAGCAGGCCTTAGAGCAGGAAGAACTCGATTCTGAGGAATAATTCATGTATATAACGGAGATAGTTTTCATTGACTCCAAAAAAGTGAGTATCAAAACCGATGAGGGCAAGTTCCAGCTTTATCGGGGAGAATGTAAAAAGTTTGGCTTGCAGGAGCAGATGGAAGTGGAGCCAGATTTAGAAAAGATATTGCAGCAGCTATTGAGAAAAAGAGCAAAATTGCGTGCTCTGCATCTGTTAGAGAAGCAGGATCGAACGGAATATCAGCTGAGAAGCAAGTTGGAGGAGGGAGAATACCCTCCTCCCATTATTGAAGATGCTATTGAGTATGTGAAATCTTATGGATATATTGATGACTTAAGATATGGGCGCAACTATGTGGAATATCGATCTAAGACAGACAGTTGGAAAAAGATACGCATGGATTTAAAGCGGAAAGGAATCAGCGATGAGATTTTGAGTTTGATTGCAGAAGAAAGACAGGAATGCACGGTGGATGAGGATGAGCAGGCTTTGCAGAAACTAATTCATAAAAGATATTCTAATTGGAATTGGAGTGATCGGGCGAAACGTGACAGGGCTGTACGATATCTTTATAGCAAGGGTTTTTCTTATGAGCAAATTCAAGGGGCGGTTGCCGCACTGGAAGATGAATGGCAATGAAAGTTGATTGCTTTGTGCTGACGCACTTTATAAATTATTTTTCATAAAATTGGTCAAGTCTATACTTGACATAATTAACAAAAAGTACTAAAATTTAATATGTTGTGTATCACACAATAAAACTAAATAAGGAGGTGCTCCTGTGAATGTATTTGTCGCTATAGCCCTCATTATTCTTGCAGCAGTTGTGTCAGGGGTGGCTACTTGGCTGGCATCCGACTATTGGCATAAACAAATTTATGCTAAGAAGGTTGGTACTGCCGAGGAGAAGTCTACTGAAATCATCAAAGCCGCTGAAAAAGTTGCTGATACGAAGAAGCGAGAAGCTCTTTTGGAAGCCAAAGAGGAAAACTTAAAGAGTAAGAACGAATTGGAAAGAGAAGTGAAAGAGCGTCGTGCGGAGTTGTCGAGATTAGAGAAGAGAGCAATGAACAAAGAAGAAGCGCTCGATCGCAAGACAGATGCGTTGGAAAAACGGGAAGCGAGCTTAAATGCCAAAGAGGACAGCTTAAATAAAAAGCATCTTGAAGCGGACACTTTGGTTGAGCAAGCAAAGAAAGAACTGGAACGAATCTCAGGTCTTACCTCCGAACAGGCAAAAGAATTTTTGTTGGAGTCGGTGCGAGATGATGTGAAGCTTGACACTGCAAGAATGATTAAAGAAATGGAAACAAGAGCAAAGGAAGAAGCAAACAAGAAGGCAAAGGAATATGTGGTGACTGCTATTCAGAAATGTGCGGCAGACCATGTAGCTGAGACGACCATCTCAGTAGTTCAGCTGCCTAATGATGAGATGAAGGGTCGAATTATTGGTCGTGAAGGAAGAAATATCCGTACATTGGAGACGATGACGGGTGTGGATTTGATTATCGATGATACCCCTGAGGCAGTTATTCTTTCCAGCTTTGATCCAATTCGCAGAGAAGTGGCACGTATTGCACTAGAAAAACTGATTTTGGATGGACGTATTCATCCAGCAAGAATTGAAGAAATGGTGGAAAAAGCGC
Organism: Lachnospiraceae bacterium; assembly: GCA_051879015.1. Lineage (GTDB taxonomy): Bacteria > Bacillota > Clostridia > Lachnospirales > Lachnospiraceae > JBJELF01. The sequence goes on along the minus strand of JBJELF010000126.1, from coordinate 20,016 downwards.
AGCGCGAAGTAGAGGCGATGATGCGCGAGGAAGGAGAAAACACATTAATTGAAGTGGGCGTTCATGGCATTCATCCAGAGCTGGTGAAATTGTTGGGAAAATTAAAATTCCGCTCCAGTTACGGTCAGAATGCATTGAAGCATTCCATTGAAGTGGCACATTTGTCTGGTTTGCTCGCAGCGGAGATGGGATTGGATATCCGCTTGGCAAAGAGAGCTGGTTTGCTGCATGACATTGGAAAGGCTTTGGACCATGAAATGGAAGGTTCTCATATTCAGTTAGGTGTGGAAGTTTGCAAAAAGTATAAGGAATCAAAAATCGTAATTAATGCGGTAGAATCCCATCATGGAGATGTGGAGCCGGAGTCCTTGATTGCGTGTATTGTACAAGCTGCGGATACAATTTCTGCGGCTAGACCTGGTGCAAGACGTGAGACTTTGGAGACTTATACCAACCGTTTAAAACAATTAGAAGACATCACCAGTTCCTATAAGGGAGTGGAGAAATCTTTTGCGATTCAGGCAGGTAGAGAGGTTCGTATTATGGTAGTGCCAGATCAGATTAGTGATGCAGATATGGTACTGTTGGCAAGAGATGTATCGAAACGAATTGAACAGGAACTTGAATATCCGGGACAGATTAAGGTAAATGTGATCCGTGAATCGAGAGTGACTGATTACGCAAAGTAAGTACTTGCGTTAACAAGGGAAGCTGTCGCAATTTTATTTGCGGCAGCTTTTTTTAGATGAAGAAGATAATGGCGGAAAGGAGTTTTTCTATGGGGCATATTGAGCGAGTTGACAGAAAATTAGTTTATGAGGGAAGTATTTTAAAAATTTATGAAGATACGATGCTGGCTGAAGATGGAAGGAAAGTAAAATGGGATTTTATTGGGCATCAGGGTGCGGCAGCAGTAGTGCCGGTGAGAAATGACGGTAAAATTTTAATGGTAAGACAGTTTAGAAATTCCCTGGACCGCATGACTTTAGAGATACCAGCAGGCTGTCGTGACTATCCGGAGGAGCCAACCATTGATTGTGCCTATCGTGAATTGCAGGAGGAGACAGGATATCACGCAGGAAAAATGGAATTTTTGATTCGTGTGTGCAGTGCCATTGCCTTTTGTGATGAGATGATAGATATCTATGTGGCATCAGATTTGACACCGGGCAGTCAGCACCTTGACCCTGACGAGATGATTGATGTGGAAGGATACACGATTGACGAGTTGGCAGAAATGATTTATCAGGGAAAAATTAATGACTCTAAGACAGTGGCTGCACTGATGGCATACAAAAATAAGTATAGTCAGAAGGAAAATCACATATAGTATTTTAAATAATTATAAAAATTTGGAAATAATGAGTGAATCAAAAAAATGTAAAAAATGAAATATTGATTGTGTATGCGATTGGCATTTTATTGGGTACGATATTAATTAATAAATTGCCTAAACCGTATATTGAGAGGGCAATTATTTTTCAATCCTACTATACGTATTTGATTCAGCGGCAAAGCCTGGATTTCAGGTTAGTCTTTTTTCAGCTAGTGATTCGGAGAGGTATCGTATTTTTGATACTGAACTTATCTTTAAATAATCCTCTCGGAAAGGGATTGATTCCTGGTTTTGTCTTTTTGTATGCTACGAGTCTGTCTGCTTTGTCTGCTCTTTGGATTAGAGCAAACGGAGTAATGGGGCTGTACTCTGCGGTACTAAATTGCTTTCCACATATGGTGTGTTATATCAGCGCATGGTTTGTGTTACATTATGGTTTACAGGGATATCGAGTGGGCATGCTGTCTAGCAGAACAGTCTGCATTCTCGTCAGTATGCTTCTGTTTTTGGCAGGCATTCTGATGGAACTATTTATAAGTTTATTTGTTGCGATTTATTGTTAGATTCCATTTTAGCATTTCTTTTGAGATAGAAATAAAAATGAAAAAAATAAATTGTATTTTTAGCAGAAAGTAGTTATAATGTACATAACGTGCGAGTTTGGTTAGCGATGAAAAAACGAATGGTTTTATGCTGCGGGCAGCGATTGCAAGAGTGCAAAACGTGCGACTTTATATATGATGGTGCCCCGACTGTGGGGCATATCAGTTTAGAGAATAAGGGGAGATATTATTATGATAGTAGAAATACAGAATTTTATTACTTATCTTCATCAGGAACAGAAAGCACCGATAAATACGGAAGTGGCTTATCAGAGAGATTTGATTAAGATGGCAGACTATTTGTCGAAAGAAGGAATTACCGATGTTCAGAAAGTGACTAAGACAAGTCTGCAGTCTTATATTCTCTATATGCAGGAGCAGGGAAGTGCAAGTACCAGCATTTCCAGAGCAGTGGCTTCCATGAAATCATTTTTTCATTATGCACAAAACCAGGGACTGATTGGGCAAAGTCCTGCTGACGGGGTGAAAGCTCCTAAGCTGGAGAAAAAAATACCTCAGATTTTGACGATTGAGGAGATGGATTGCCTGTTGAGTCAGCCCACCAATCATACCGCGAAAGAAGTAAGAGATAAGGCAATGTTGGAATTGCTGTACGCGACTGGGATGAGAGTGACAGAGCTTTTGACATTAAATTGTGAGGATATCAATATGAATGTGCAGTGTGTCACCTGCCATACTCGTGTGGGAGACCGTATAATTCCCTTTGGCTCTGAGGCAAAGAGAGCATTGAGAGAGTATTTGGCGATTCGAGAGGAATTTGTGACAGATAATACCGGTAATTATTTATTCTTAAATTGCGGTGGTGGACGTATGAGTCGTCAGGGATTTTGGAAAATTATAAAGTATTATGCAAAGGAGGCAGGTATCACCAAGGATATTACTCCCCATACGCTGCGTCATTCCTTTGCAGCTCATATGATTGCTAATGGGGCAGATTTGAAGGATGTGCAGGAGATGATGGGACATGCAGACATTTCGACGACTCATGTGTATGTAAATATGACGAAGAAGAAATTGCAGAATTCCTATAACGCCCATCCCAGACATTAAAGAAGTTCAAAAAGTTTTTATAATTATGATTTAATGCCGCTGCTTTTGACAGCGGCATTAAATCATAATTGAAGTATCAATTTGATAAAGTTTGTTTTGTCACTTGTATCGATGAGGAAAGAAGAAATCGAAAATGAATGATGAAGAGAAAAAATTAAGAGCGATTCGAAAACTGGCAGTTTGTCTGTTGGTAGCTGTAAGTATCGATTTGGTCATTGAGCTTATATCGAGAAGGGATATCGTATCGCTGCTGCAGTTTATTGTCTATTCTCCCATTGCCTTTGCGGTAAATGTGAATATTATTTTTTGTACGGTGTGCTTTTGTTTTTTATTTAAACGGCGCATCTTTATGTTAGCTCTGCTGTCCAGCGTATGGATTATTATGGGTGTGATTAATGGTATTTTGCTGGGATTTCATCTGCGGACTACGCCGTTGACAGGACAGGATTTGAGATTGATAGGAAGTGCTTTGGAGCTGGCTCCAAAGTATTTGTCTCCGCCTTTGATTGCGGGATTTATTCTGCTAGTGGCTGTATTGGCTGCGGGAGTAGTCTTTGTGTACCGCAAGGCACCGGTTTATAAAGAAAAAATTCATTTAATGAGAAATGGACTAATGTGGGCTGGTTTTATATGGTTTTCCTTGATTCTCAGTAATTTTTGCGTGAATATCGGTGTATTTCCGACTAATTTTTCTAATATCGGGGAAGCCTATCAGCAATATGGATTTGCATATTGTTTTGCTAATAGCCTGCTGAATACGGGAATCTCAAAGCCAGAGGGTTATAACTCGGAATTGATGGAGGAAATTGCAGAAAATAATAATCTGCGGGATTTTGACGAAATTTTGTCAGAGATTGAAACTTCTGCTCCGGAGCTTCCTTCGTCGGGGGAGTCGTTGGAGGAAACGAAACTAGATGAAACGATAAATCAGACGATAGAAGAGATGACGGATGGCATAGTTGAGGAAACGACTCAAAATACAATGGAGGAAACAAAGCCTAGTCAGCCGAATATTATTTTTATTCAATTAGAATCCTTTTTTGATATCACCAATGCGGTGAATTTGAGTTTTTCTCAAGATCCTATTGCAAATTTTCATAAGCTAAGTCGAACATATTCTTCTGGATATGTGAGTGTACCTTCCATTGGAGCAGGTACTGCAAATACTGAGTTTGAAGTGCTCACGGGTATGAATCTGGATTTTTTTGGACCAGGAGAATATCCCTACAAAACAATTTTAAAGAAAGTGACCTGCGAAAGTATCGCCTATGATTTGTTGGAATTGGGTTGGAGTACTCATGTTATTCATAACAACAATGCCACCTTCTATGACAGAATTCATGTTTTTCCGAAATTGGGCTTTGAGACCTTTACTTCTCTGGAATATATGGGTCAACAAGAATTTACATATGGTGGTTGGGCAAAGGATGAGGGGCTGATTATTGAAATTTTGAAAGCATTGAACAGTACAAAGGAAGCAGATTTTATATATACGATTTCGGTGCAGGGACATGGAAGCTATCCAGAGGAGTCTGTGTTGGAAAACCCTGTTATTACAGTTTCTGGTGAAATAGAAGAAGGAAGAAAAAATGCCATTGAATATTATGTGAATCAAATTTATGAGATGGATTTATTTGTGACAGAGTTAATTGAGGAGCTGAATCAGATAGAGGAGAATACCGTTTTAGTATTATTTGGAGATCATCTTCCAACATTGAATTTTACAGAGGAGGAGATTGAAAATGCTACATTATTTGAAACTCCTTATGTGATTTGGGACAACATAGATTTGGAAAAGCAGGACCGAAATTTGGAGGCATATCAGTTGACCTCTTGGGTATTGCAGCAGCTTGGAGTTCATCAGGGTATTATGACTCGTTTTCATCAATCTTATTTGCAGCAGGACGAAGCAGATGAGGAAAAATATTTGCAAAATATGGAAATGCTGGAGTACGATATGCTGTATGGGGAGAAGGACATTTTTGATGGTGAAAATCCGTATGAAGTGTTGGATATGAAGATGGGTATCAATGATGTTGTCATCCATTCAGTCGTTGCTTACAATGATGGTCTTTTTGTGGAGGGAGAAAATTTTACTCCTTACACGCAGGTATCCATCAATGGTAAGCTATATGAGTCGGAAGCATTGTTTCAAAATTTGCTATTGGTGAAAGAGGTGGAATTGCAGGAGACAAATACTATTATGGCTGTGCAGGTAGATAAAGATGGTGTCATTTTGAGCGAGAGTGGTGCATACACCTACCATGATAGGGAGTTTGAGACGGTAAGTGACGAGATAAGCGAGTAAATTAAAAAAAGTTGGCGTTATCGTGCTAAGAACAGGAGAGCCTAACTGAATAAAAACAGAGAAATGTCATATACTCATAGAAAATGGGCTTAGGTTCATTTCAACGGAGGTGATGACAGAATGTGGTGGATACTGTTAGTGATAGCTGTGTTGGCTTTAGTTTTTGTATTTTATGGCGCTCTGGCCAGTGCGGCCAGTGAAGCGGACCGAATTACCGAGCGAATTAATGAGGCTTTGCGAAGAGAAGCAAAAACAGAGGAGTCTCATGGAGAGTGGTAAAAGCAGGCAATCTTATCATATGAAAAGTAGGAGGGAAAAATTCCCTCCTATTTGATGTCCAAGAATTTAATCAGTGATTGTGATGATGCTTATGGTATTGTTCTTCACAGTAGATACAGCGATAAATTTCTTTTTTCTCGTCAGTCAGAGTAAAGATATGAGGGAGCTCCTGCTCAATAGAAGTAATACAGCGAGGATTATGGCAATGGATAACATTGACAATCTTTTTTGGAAGCTCCAGAGTACGTTTGTCATAAATTTTGCCGTCCTTGATGAGATTTACTGTAATGTTATGGTCAACAAATCCCAGAATATCCAAATTTACTACATTGAGAGGACATTCAATTTTGATAATATCTTTCTTACCCATCTTTTCACTCTTTGCATTTTTGATGATAGCCACCTGATAGTCGAGTTTGTCCAATCCGAGATAGCGATAAATATCCATTGATTTTCCTGCTTTGATATGGTCCAGTACAAAGCCTTCGGTGATTCCACTAATATTTAACATACGTCAATTCCTCCCTAATCAAACTAATTCCAATAATGTGAGAATAAGTGCCATTCTGATATAAACACCGTACTGTACTTGTTTGAAATAGCAGGCACGAGGATCACTGTCCACCTCGACAGAAATTTCATTCACTCTTGGAAGTGGATGAAGAACAATCATATCTTTTTTGGCTAGCTGCATTTTTGGCTTGTCCAAAATATAGTAGTCTTTCATGCGAATATAATCTTCCTCATTGAAGAAACGCTCTTTCTGTACACGGGTCATATAAAGAATATCTAATTCTGGCAGTACTTCTTCCAAATTAAGTACTTCTTTGTATTCAAATCCCTTGGCATCAAGCACATCCTCTCGAATATAGCTAGGTACACGAAGTTCTTCTGGAGAAATCAGCACAAAACGGATGTTGGTGTATCGGCTCAGGGCAGAGATAAGGGAATGAACGGTACGTCCAAATTTTAAATCTCCGCAAAAGCCGATTGTCATGGAATCTAATTTACCTTTAAGAGAGCGAATGGTGAGCAAATCGGTTAAGGTTTGAGAAGGATGCTGATGTCCACCGTCTCCGGCATTGATGATTGGAATGTCAGAGTGTGTAGCTGCTACATAGGCAGCACCTTCCTTTGGATGGCGGATAGCAGCGATATCGGCAAAGCAGGAAATAACACGGATGGTATCTGCCACACTTTCGCCTTTGGCAGCAGAGCTGGAGTCCGCGGAAGAGAATCCAATGACGTTTCCGCCTAAATTAATCATGGCGGATTCAAAACTTAAGCGGGTACGGGTACTTGGCTCATAAAAAAGAGTTGCAAGTTTTTTTCCATCGCAGCAATGGGCGTATTTGGCGGGATTTTTTTCAATATCATTAGCCAAGTCCATTAAAGTATCCAATTCTTCCACTGAAAAATCCAGAGGATTAAGTAAATGTCTCATAATCAATTATTCTCCTTCTTAACTTAAAAAGTATGACGCAGCTATTTCAACTAGCGATAAGAAAGTAAATCTTCAACGGTTTTCTTTTTTGGAGCGGGCACTTCACTGGCAGCATATCCAACAGCGATAAGAGAGGCAATCTCCTGATTGTCGGGTATTTGAAGCAATTCAGATACCTTTTCATAATCAAAAATTCCCATAATGACAGTGGATACACCATACTCATGGGCAGCAAGGCAGAAGGTTTGTCCAGCGATGCCGCAGTCGTACATTTGCCAGCGATCTTCCTTGCTGGTAGAATAAGAACCATCGCGCTCATAGCCGGAGCGATATTTAATCATGGTGGTAGCGACTAAAAGAGGGGCATGATTGATAATGTCTCCATTATGAGCTGCACAACATTCATTGGCAATCTGAGCTTTTAATTCTGGATTATCCACCGCAATATAGCGAGTGACCTGTGTATTTTTCCAGGATGGAGCGTAAGCGGCAGCAGCAACAATTTTTTCTAAAGTTTCATGAGAAACAGGCTGGTCGGTGAAACTACGAATACTGCGGCGAGTTTTAATACATTCAATGGTATTCATGGTGAGAAACCTCCTTTTATGCTTGGTAATGCCTGCGAAGCAGGTATGTCAGTTTGGGGTCAAAAGGCATTTCACCCCTGATATCATTATATAACAAAATGGAATGAAGGAAAAGAAAAATTTCTAATTATTTTCAGATTGATGATAAATGGCGAGTTTTGCGAAGAAGTCCTCGAGAATAAACCGATGGTCAATATCATTATAAACTCGAATTGTGTTATTAGTACCTGCATTCATATAGATGCAGTGGTTGGAAAAAATTGGCGCAGGAATATCCTCATGGCAGTAAACATAATCACAGAGCATGAGTCCTACAATACTTAAATTGCCGAGTACCCAGTAACAGCCGCAGCGAAGTGGTCGTTTGGGATTGTAAGCACGCTTCATAATCAATTGGTACAGGTATGCACCCAATTCTCCCATGGGAAGGACTTTCAGCTGAAGTTCTGCAAAAGATACGTTAAATCTGCGATAAATATTTTTTGGAACTTGCCAGAAATTGCAGCCTGACTGAAGAACATAGTTGGCACCGAGGCGGTCATTCATGATATTTGGTTCGTAGTCGGCGCCCATCGGGTAAGCTCCGCCGCCAGCCCAGATAATACGAAGTTGGGATGTGATTTCAGGATTGCTGCGAATGGCCATAGCCAAATCAGTCAGCACAGTCATACATAAAATAGTTAGCTTGCGCTCTCTGGCACACTGTACAATAAAGGAAGCACCTTGGCTAATGGGCTGCTGTTTATCCTCGGAGAAGGCAACCTTACTGCCTGGGATGACAGGGACATCTTCACGGTGCAGTATATGCAAAATTTTGGAAGCTATTTGGATGCCGTCAGAAATAGTTGTATCCTTGGTACAAGTTTCACCGCAGTGAGTGACTACAATACCACGAATATTTAGGCGAGGACTTAACAGGGCATATACAAGCGCGAATTGGTCATCCGATTGGCTTTCCGTGTCAAAGGTGATGACCACATCGTGCATCATTTCAGAATTAAAACTAAATTGAAACATAGAACACTCCTTTCTAATCTGAATGTTTGTCTACTGCTATTGTATATGGAAAGCAGACAAAAAGCAAGTCTTTTGAAAAAGGTCGAAGATTTGGGTTATTTTTCTTTCAAGAATCGATAGAAGAATTTGCATGTCTATGTTATAATGAATATAAGCGAAAAGTACAAAGAAAGAGTCTTTTGTATAGTAACAAATGATTGATGTTATCAACTTATAAATTGCAGTTAGAAGGGAGCCGCTATGAAAGTAGAGAAATACTATGAAAACTTGAATGTATTGCATTTAAATGCAGAACCAAACCGTTCCTATTTTATTCCAGAGGATAAAGAAGGACGATTCCAGCAAAAAATGTTGACAGGTGCAGAAAAGGATTGGAAATTTCAGTATTTTTCCTGCATCGAGGATATTGAGGGGGATTTTTCAAGAAAGGAGTTTGATACCAGCAAATTTGATACTATTGCAGTGCCTTCTAATTGGCAGATGTTAGGGTATGAGCGTAATCAGTATACGAATGTGAATTATCCGTTTCCCTATGATCCACCCTATGTGCCAGATAACAATCCTTGTGGTGCCTATGTCAAAGTCTTTGAACTGACAGAAGAGGAAAAATGCAAACGTCAGTTTTTATATTTCGAGGGCGTGGATTCTTGTTTTTACGTGTGGCTCAATGGACAGTTTGTAGGATATAGCCAGGTGTCGCACTCTTCCTCTGAATTTGATATTACAAAATATACGGTATTGGGAGCCAATGAACTGAAGGTGCTTGTGATGAAATGGTGTGATGGCTCCTATCTGGAAGATCAGGATAAATTTCGTATGTCAGGAATTTTTCGCGATGTGTATGTAATTTTCCGTGGAGATCACTATATTCAAGATTTTTTTGTCAATACGCCAGTAAATTTTACCGCTAATCGCGCAGAGGTGCAGATTTCAGTCAAGCCAGTGGGGAAGCTGAGCGGCGTAGCAACTTTGTATGATGCCAGGCAGCAAGTGGTGGCGCAAAAAGCCCTTGAGGAGCTGATTTCGTTTGAAGTAAATAATCCACACTTGTGGAATGCAGAACATCCTTATTTATACACCTTAAAGTTGGAGACAGAGGAAGAAGTGATTTCCCAGAAAGTTGGTATTCGTACTATCCGCATTGAAGGGAATGTGGTCCTGCTTAATGAAAAGCCTATCAAGTTTAAGGGTGTGAATCGCCATGACAGCAATGCCAAAACAGGATATGTGATTTCGAGGGAACAACTGTTGGCTGACTTGAAACTGATGAAGGAGCACAATATCAACGCCATTCGTACCAGTCATTACCCTAATGCTCCTTGGTTTGTAGAGTACTGTGATAAGTATGGATTTTATGTTATTGCGGAATCCGATATTGAGTCCCACGGCTGTTGTGCTATTTATCAAGATGGTTGGAGTGCGGACAATTTTGGTCAAATTGCTCAGATGCCAGAGTATGAAAAGTCTATTTTGGATCGTGTTCAGAGAAATGTAATTCGAGACAAAAATCATGCCTGCGTAGTGATTTGGTCCCTTGGAAATGAAAGCGGGTATGGAAGGAGCTTTGAGAAGGCGGGAAATTGGGTTAAAATGTATGATGCTTCTCGTCTCACTCACTATGAAAGTTCCATTCATGAGACGGGTGGACATCATAATGATGTTTCTATGTTGGATTTGTACAGCCGTATGTATGCCTCCACCAAAGAAATTGATGCCTATTTTGCGGATGAGAACAATAAAAAGCCTTTGATTCAGTGTGAATTTGTCCATGCTATGGGAAATGGTCCCGGGGATATTGAGGATTACATGCAGCAGATTTATAAATATGACGGTTTTTGTGGTGGTTTTGTCTGGGAGTGGTGTGATCATGCTATCTATCAGGGGATAGCAGACAATGGGAAGGAAGTCTATCATTATGGAGGAGATTCAGGTGAATTTCCTCATGATGGAAATTTCTGTATGGACGGTTTGATTTATCCTGACAGAAGACCTCATACTGGGTTGCTGGAATGGAAGAATGCGGTTCGTCCAGTAAGAGCTTATGCAGCAGATATGACAGAGGGTATCGTAGTGCTGGAGAATAAATTGGATTTTACCAATTTAAAGGATTTTGTGACCATTGCCTATGAGGTCAAGCAAAATGGCAAGCTGATTGTGGCAGGGGAAATTGAAACTCCTGATTTGCAGCCTCATCAGTCAGTAAAGGTGAATTTCCCATATCCATTCTTTGATGATGGAAATGTGTACATTAAGATTCGCTATCTGCAAATGGTGGATACCGCTTTTTGTCAGGCCGGACATGAGTTGGGCTTTGACCAGTTAGTGATTTGTGAGGAGACGGAACATAGCATTCTGGAAGGGGATACGGAGGATGTAGTTTCTCTGTGTGAGACAGAAAAAGTTTATGTAATTGCGGGAGATGATTTCCAATACACATTCGATAAAAAAGCAAGTCTTTTTAGTAAGATGGAGCGTTTTGGTGAGACTGTGGTGTGGGATATGGAGTACAATGTTTTTCGTGCACCGACAGATAATGATAGAAATATTGTGAATAAGTGGAGACGAGCTGGCTATCATCGTCCAAAGACAAAAGTGTATCAGATGACGGCAGAGTTAAGAGAGGGTATGGCAGTGATTCGCACCAAATTGGCTATTGCTGCAGTTTCGCTTCAGAAGTTTCTGGAATTAAACACGGTGTGGAGCATTTACAGCGATGGCAAGGTTGTACTGCAGTTAGATGGAGTGAAAAATCCCGATTTCCCATATTTGCCTCGTTTTGGATTGAAGATGAAAGTGCCACAGACCTTCAATCAGGTAAATTATTTTGGATATGGTCCAAATGAGAGTTACATTGATAAGCATCAATCCTGTTGGTTGGATTTGTTTGAGAGCAGTGTGGAGGATTTGCATGAAGATTACATTAAGCCTCAGGAAAATGGAAGTCATTATAATTGCAAATTTATGAATTTGAAAAGTGAAAATTTGCAGATTAAATTTGATGGTGTTTATCCGTTTGACTTCAATGTGTCGGAGTATACTATTGAGGAATTAAGTCGAAAGTCTCATAACTATGAACTGGAAAAAGCTGGATTCCAGACTGTCTGTGTGGATTATCGAAACAGCGGAGTGGGCAGCAATTCCTGTGGACCAGAGTTGGCAAAGCAATATCAGATGAACGAAGAAAAATTTTCGTGGAAAATTGGCATGGAGTTAGTGTAAAGATATAAGGGCAAAAGGTCATACATTTCATGTTTGTATGAAAATGTATGACCTCTAGGAACCGTATGTGGAAAAGTTGGAAGCACAGCATCACAGGAGAGGAAGTGGAGATACAAATTTGAAACTTGCATTAATTGCGGATATTCACAGTAATGTTTATGCTTTAAGACAATGCCTGAATTTTTGTAAGGAAAATCGGGTGGATGGGTATGTGTTTTTGGGAGATATGATTAGTGATTGTCCAAATCCACAGAAAACGATGGAATTAATTTATGAAATAAAAGAAAAGGAACCGTGTTGGTTTATCCGGGGCAATCGGGAAGAGTATCAGCTGAGTTATCGTCACGGAGAACAGCATTGGCAGCACGGCAGCAGTTTAACAGGGAATTTACTGTATACCTATGAGCATTTAACTGAAAAAGATTTCCATTTCTTTGATAGTCTGCCAATCTGGCGCAGGATTATGATAGAAGGGACGGAGCCTTTTACGATTTGTCATGGCTCGCAGCAACATTCCAGAACATTGCTGCATGTAGGCTCTGAGGCGGCTTATCAGGCTTTGCGGGAATGTGACACAAATTTATTGATTTGTGCTCACACTCATATACAAGGATTGACCAGGTTAGGCGATAAATGTCTCATAAATCCTGGCTCGGTGGGAATCCCCATGCAAAGTCAGGGAAAACTACAATTTGCTTTTTTGGAGTGGACTGGGCGAAGCTGGGAGGTTAATTTTTTCTCTCAGGAATATGATAAAAATATCCTGCTTTCAGAATATGAAAGCAGTGGGCTTCTGGAGCAGGCGAAGTTTTATGCTAAATCAGTGATGTGTGATTTACAGTACGGAAAAAATAAATGGATTGATGTGCTCGAATGCGCCTTGGCGATGGCGGGGAATGAGGAGCCGACGGAAGCACAGATTGAGTTGGCATACCAAAAATGCATGGAAGAGTATAATATTTGCTGAAGGAGCAGTAGAGTAACAATGGAAGAAAAAATTCGATTAATAGGACTTGATTTAGACGGCACAGTGTTCAATGATAAAAAAGAAATTACTTTGCCGGTGAAAAAAGCGATTAAGGCAGCGATTGAGGCAGGCATTATTGTGCTTCCGGCAACAGGGCGTCCGCAAAGCGGCATTGCCAAAGAATTTTTGGAGATACCAGGAGTGCGATATGCTCTTTCCAGCAATGGAGCGGTAGTGCGTGATTTCGTGACGGGGGAAACTTTGTATGAATGTTATTTAGATGAGGCATTGGTATTAGAGTTGATAAGCTTCTTTCGGGCACGTAATTCAACCTTAGAGATTTATCTGGGTGGTGAGGCGTATACCGATATTTCGAGTGCATCTCGATGGGAGAGTCTGATTCCCAATCCATATATTCGTGCTTATGTAAAAAATACCAGAATTGTGGTAAACTCGCTGAACGAGTGGTATCAGAAATCCAGTAAAAAAGTAGAAAAAATTAATGCCAGTTTTGGTACAATCGAGGAAAAGATGGAAGCTGTGGAACAGCTGCGCCACAGAACGGATCTTTTGATGACATCAGGAATTCCATCAACGATAGAAATTAATGCTGTAGGAGCCGATAAAGGAGAGGCCTTACTGCGGATGGGAGAGCGCCTGGATATTCCAAGAGAGGCCATTGGCTGCTGCGGAGATGGAACCAACGACATGAGCATGGTTCAAAAAGTAGGTTTTGGTGTAGCTATGGGCAATGCAGTACCCGAGGTCAAGGCGGCTGCGAAGTATATCACAAAGACCAATGAAGAGGATGGCGTGGCGATTCTTTTGGAGAAATTGATGGAACAGATGGATAATAAAGAGGCAGGACGGTAATTTAATTTTATATTATTTAAAAAAAAGTAGTTGACAAATGAGCTAAAAAGTGCTATTCTATAACAGTCGAGAGACGAAATATAGAATATGCGCGAGTGGCTCAGTGGTGGAGTATCGCCTTGCCAAGGCGAGGGTCGCGGGTTCGAATCCCGTCTCGCGCTTTTTGAAATCCAGAGATTTAAGAATTAAATCTTTGGATTTTTTTGACTAAAAATACAATAAAATGTCATGATTTGTGAAGGTGAATTACGCGTGTAAAATAGAAAGAAAAACACATTTTTTTTAATTCTCAATCACAAACTAAACACAGATTATTGATACCCTAGAAGCATAAGAAAAAAGAAATACAAATAGGGATAAAAAGGTATTTCTTAAATGGAGGTAAGAAAAATGTTTGACGAGGAAGACAAGTTTGAGGCAGATAACATAAAGAATGAGCAAACTCCTAATGAGGAGTATGATTTTTCCAATTATGTCAATAATGATCAGAAGGATGTTTCAAAAGAAGGTGAGGAAGCAGAACAGGGTAAATCGGAAACCGTGGATGAGACAGAATATAATGCTGAAAATAAAAAGGTTGAGTTAGATAAAGAAAAGATTCAAACGGAGAATGTAGATAAATTTGAAGAACAGCCAGCTTATGAGCAGTCCTTTGAATCTCAGTCTTATAACAATTATAGACAAGATAATTTTACAAATACTCAGTCTGATACGAGCAATCAGCGGAACGGACAAAAGAATAATCGAGTCATCTATGAAAAGAAAAATAACAATGGTTTTTGGATGGCATTGGCGATTGTAGCCTGTACGGTCATTGTAGTGGGTGGCTGCATTTGGGCATCTTTCTCTTATTTTAGTTCTTTAAACAATCAGCAAAATACTGCTAATTTAAACAACAGTGTGCAAAATAATAACCAGAATAATAATATAATAGAAGAAACGACCGGGGAAGAGACAAAGGTAACTTCCACATTGACAAAGGCAGATATTGACAGTACATCAACAGTCAATGCAGTTGCGATTGATGTATCAGATGTCGTAGAGGAAGTGATGCCTACTCTGGTAGCTATCACAAATACTATGCTGTATACTTCTTACTATGGTCAGACACAATCTGGTATTTCTAGTGGTTCGGGTGTTATTATTGGAGAAAATGGAGAGGAACTGTTGATTGTCACCAATGCTCATGTGGTGACGGAGGATGAATCCACTTCCTACTATTATACAACTAGTTTGGAAGGAATTGAGATTACTTTCTGCAATGACACAACAGTCGAAGCTTATGTAAAAGGTACAGATACCGATGCAGACTTAGCAGTACTTGCAGTCAAGTTGGAGGATATCGACCAGGAGACAAGAAACGAAATTAAGATTGCTTTGATTGGCGATTCTACCCAGTGTAAACTTGGCAATGGTGTAGTTGCCATCGGAAATGCTTTGGGATATGGGCAGTCTGTTACTGTGGGTTATATCAGTGCGTTGGAGCGTGAAGTAACCAGTGACGATGGAAGCACAAAGACAATGATTCAAACAGATGCAGCAATTAATCCAGGTAATAGTGGCGGTGGATTATTTGATATGAATGGATATTTGATTGGTATCAATTCTGCTAAATATTCGGATACAACGGTAGAAGGCATGGGATTTGCGATTCCAATTTCCGATGCAACTGAAATTATTGAAACATTGATGAATATGACTCCTCGCGTTTCCTATAGTGAAGAAGAGCAGGGATATTTGGGAATTCAGGGTAATGATGTATCCAGCAGTCTAGTAAATTCTCTGCAGTATCCAGCAGGTGTGTTGGTATACTATCCAATTCCAGGTTTAGCGGCAGAGGCAGCCGGTATTCAGATGTATGATATTATTACAGATATCAATGATGTAGCGATTACAAGTATGAGCGAGCTGAAGAGTGAACTCAAATATTATCAAGCAGGTGAAACAGTTACAATTACTCTTGTAAGAGTAGAAAATAATCAGTTTAAGGAAAGACAGCTTGAGGTTACATTGAATTCCTACGAAGACCAGCAGCGAGCAGTGCAGGAAAATTCAACGGATAACAATGGCAATGGAAAAGATTGAGTAAAATTAATTTTAAGGCAAGTTCCAGCGGAATATAGCATATAATGAAAGAAAAAAGCAGGTGTGCCGTGGAACGAAAAGCAATCCTTGTACTTGGATTAATGATCATATTTGCGGGAGGATTTCTCTTTCTGTATTACAGGCAAAAAGATAATGCAAATCTTCCAGCAGCCGCAGAGGTGGATGAAAAAAAACAGGTGGCACTGACATTCGATGATGGTCCCCATGCTATATATACACCGCAGCTGCTGAAAGGCTTAAAAGAACGTGGTGTGAAAGCCACGTTCTTTGTAATTGGAGAAAATGCGGAGCAAAATCCAGAAATTATTGCACAGATGTATGAGGAAGGACATTTAATTGGTAATCATACCATGCATCATGTGGCAATCAATCAGATGTCCTGGGAAGAGGCAGAGAAGGAAGTAGGAGAGGCCAATGATGTGATTGCCTCTATCACAGGAGAAAGGCCAGAGTATATACGGCCACCTTATGGAGAATGTAATGACAAGAAAAGCTGTCCTTTTGATATGATTTTAGTTTTTTGGAATGTGGACACATTGGATTGGAAAGTGTTGGATTCGGGACGAGTGGTAGAAAATGTCATCAAAAATGTGGAAGATGGAGATATCATTTTATTGCATGACATCTATGAGACGAGTGTAGAAGCAGCTTTGATTATTGTAGATCGATTGCAGGCAATGGGTTACGAATTTGTGACAGTGGACGAATTGCTGATGGAATAAACGATTTAATTGGTTGAATAGTTATTAAAAAAATCCATATACTACCTCCAGAAAGCAGTATTAGCTTGTTGGAGGTGGCATATGAAACAAGGAAAGGCAAGTGTTCGTTTTGAGCGAAATGTTTATATGGTAGAGACAGCGAGTATCGCTGGGAAAAAAGAGGGACAAGGTCCATTAGCCCAGTGGATTGACCAGATAGAAGAAGATTCTATGGTGGGTACGGACACATGGGAAAAGGCGGAGAGCGCGCTGCAGAGTAAGGCTGCTCAACTCGTGATTGATAAGACTGGAATTAATAAAAGCCGAATTCGATATATTTTTGGAGGCGATTTGTTGGGGCAGAGCATTGCGACTTCCTTTGGAATTATGAAATTGCAGATTCCGTTGTTTGGCTTATATGGTGCTTGTTCTACGATGGGGGAATCATTAGCGTTGGGTTCTCTCATTGTGGGGGCAGACTATGCAGATTATGTACTATGTGTAACTTCAAGTCATTTTGCCAGTGCAGAAAAACAATTTCGGTTTCCACTGGATTATGGAAATCAGCGTCCCTACGCTGCTACTTGGACAGTGACAGGTTCCGGGGCAGTTATTTTGGGAAATCAGACAGGATTTGCTAAAATTATCGGCATCACCACGGGAAAAATTGTGGATATGGGAATCAAAGATTCCATGAATATGGGAGCAGCTATGGCTCCAGCAGCTTTCGATACCATTTATCGAAACTTTTTAGATTTTGGCATTGATGGTGATTACTATGATAAAATTATCACTGGAGATTTGGGCAGTGTGGGAAAAGAGGCATTGCTGAATATGTTAAAACAAAAGGGATATGATATTGCGGATAAATATATGGATTGTGGAATGGAAATGTATAATCCAGAGGATCAGGACACCCATGCAGGAGGCAGCGGCTGCGGCTGTGCAGCAGTGACACTTTGTTCGATGATTACAAATAAATTGAAGGAAAAGGAATGGAACCGTATTTTATTTGTACCGACAGGTGCATTGCTGTCACCGACTAGCTTCAATGAAGGACAAAGTATTCCGGGAATCGCCCACGCAGTCATGATTGAGAGAGTTAAGGAGGTACGCTGATGGAATATGTTAAGGCATTTTTGGTAGGTGGTTTTATTTGCGCAGCTGCACAGATATTTATGGATAAGACTAAGCTGATGCCGGGCAGAATTATGGTATTGTTGGTCGTTTTGGGCTGTATTTTGGGATTTTTGGGCATTTACCAGCCTTTTGCCGATTGGGCAGGAGCGGGAGCTACGACACCAATTATTGGATTTGGCAATACCCTATGGAAAGGAATGAAAGAGGCTATCGATAAAGAGGGAGCAATTGGATTGTTTAAGGGTGGTTTTACAGCAGGAGCAGCAGGTATTTCAGGAGCTTTGATTTTTGGATATTTAGCCAGTTGGATATTTAAGCCTAAAATGAAGGGATAAACTCGTCAGATAATAAGCTATTGACAAAATGAGAAGAATTATGTACGTTAGTGATACGAGATAAAAGGAGTGGATGAGACATGGAACAAAAGATTATGTTATTAAATTTTCATCATGAATATCAAAATTATGATTTTTACAAAAAATTTCCCTATCAAGAGCTCGATTTTTCTCAGTTGCAGGGAGTCAATGGATACTGCGATGAGGAGGCGAGAATAGCAATTCAAGAAAAGTTAGATACGCAAAGCATTTGTTTTATGGGAAATGGGAACTATCACTATATTTCTTATCTGAGAATTGAAAAAATTCGAGAGCCATTTTATATGATTGTGTTTGACCATCATACAGATATGCAGCCGTCCTTTGTCGAGGAGCTGTTGTCTTGCGGCTGCTGGATTTTGTGGGCCTTGAACAATCAGCCATTTCTGCAAAAAGTGCTTTTAATTGGGGTAAAAGATGAGCTAGCGGAGGAGATTTCGAAAGAATATCAAGAACGAGTGAAGGTTCTTCGAGAGTCGGAGCTAAGCGATGAAAATTATTGTATGGATACGGTTCTTGAGTTTATTTCGGAGGCGATGTCAGGCAGTCATGTTGATGATAGAGCTTATAATAAAGAAACATATGTTAATATGCAAAAAACGCCTGTTTATGTGTCAGTGGATAAAGATGTGTTTGCAAACACAGAGTGTGTTACCAATTGGGATGCTGGCGGCATGACCTTACAGCAGTTCGCGCAAGTGATGGAACAAATTAAAAAATTTGCCCGCATATTAGGCTGTGATGTGTGCGGTGAGCCAGAGGAGCAGACACAAATTGTGCAGGAGCAAAATGGAAATGATTTTATTTTAAAACAGCTGTTATAGAAAAAGCGCAGATGGCATTGAATGTTATCTGCGCTTTTTCTACATTTTAATCTTTTTCGTTTTTTTTCATTTGTTTTAAACGACTGGTTAGCATACCGCCAATTTTTCCGGATTCTTTTGCTGACAGTGATCGCCAACCTTGCTCCATCACTTTATCAAACACGCCAATTTCCTTGGCAATTTCTAATTTCATTTTATCTCTAGGAGTTAATTCATCTAATTGGATTTTAGAATTTTCTTTTTTCGGCATCGTTCCTACCTCTCTTTTTTGAATTTACTCCCATTCTTTCCAATTTTCAATCAAATATACTCTTAACTTGTCTTTCTATGGCTCCATTTGACATGGAACAAGCTCATATAAATGTTGGCCCGAAGTTTGAGAGTCGGAATGATATCATCAAGGGGGCGTGCTGCATCACAGAGATGCTGTCCTAAAAAGTTATGGAATTGTGTCTCTGCCTTGATATTGTCTGGAAGAACCAAAATGACAATTCCCATCTGAGTATCACAACAGATGGTTGGATTAGAAGAAAAATCAGCTTGGCTCAAATCATAAATCAATATACCGCAGATGACTGAGAGCTTGATACGGTCTGGGAGCACTTGGGGAGCCGTACTTGAGATGATGCGAAAATGAGCTGCCTCTTCGATATCCCATTTGTTCTTTCTCTCTGTGAGGGATTGGGGTGAATTTAATTTGTGGTAAGTTCGACACCAAAGAGTTCTTGCGCCGGATAAGATTGCGGTGACAGCTGCAATGACAGCAGCAATTTTTAAGAGCAAGCTTTCTTTTAACAAAGACAGAAAGGTTTGTTTTGCCTTATCAGTGAGCTCTTTTTGTTTCTTTTGAGCTAGATGACTGTGCTGCAGTTTATAAAATAATTTATGTGTGTTAACCATAGGCACCTCCGTAGATATCAAGAAGCAATCGATTTTTATGTCTAGTGATGCCTCGCTTGCGAAGCATGTTTGTTTATAGTATAATTCATGAGAGAAAAAATATCTAGTAGTTTTTGAAAAATGTTCAAGTGCAAAAGTAAAAAAATTAAAAAAAGTTGTTGACAAAAGTAAAAACCTATGATATATTAAGCAAGTCGCTGTGAGAACGATGACAAAACCTTGATAACTGAACAGTATAACCAATCCCTGAAAATTCAGACCACTCATT
>JBJELF010000125.1:22575-39101 GCA_051879015.1 Lachnospiraceae bacterium | reverse complement strand
TAAGGAAGAAACAGCCTGAGGCAGTGGTTGAATTTACGACATTACCGACAGCAGATCATGAAGATAAACAGTATGGATCACAAGAGAATCTGGAACTTATCTGGAAGTTTGTCAGTAAATATTTATAAGAATAATTGGAGTAAGTATGAAAAAAAAGATGAGAAAAAAAATTGCAGTATTACTTGCCTGCATAATATGTACTGCTGTTACTGCTTGTGGAGGTGGTGAACCTGTGCAGGAGGAGAAAAATGAGGTAACGTCTGGGAATGGGCAGGTATATACCTATGAGGAAGAAGCAAGTTTTAATGGAACAAGCTTTACAGTGCCCTGGAAATTAACATTGAAAGAAGACGGAACTTATTCCATGGTAACAGAGGGACCTATGGGAAAAGATACTTATACTGGAGAGTATACCAAAGACGGTAATAAAGTCACTACTGGTACGCCAAACGAAGATAAAATTATGATTATGGCAGGCTGGTTTAACAATGATTATTCCTGTGATTGGCTTATTGATGAAGAAAAAGGAACTTGTGAACCGGCAAAATTGGCAGACGGTGAGAAAGCAGAAGATGCTGCTTCTATCTCTGGAATACAGGGAATGGTAGAGGATCCATTCTTCTATGACGGAGAAAGCTTTATAGATATTCAGTATGCGGAGGTGTCAGAGTCTGATACCATGGATATTTATCTTCCGAAAACAGATGAGATAACACCGGTGGTTGTGATGATCCACGGTGGTGCTTTTCAGTTTGGTGATAAACAGATGGAAGCTGTTACAAAATGTTTTCAGGTGTTGTTAGATAATAATTATGCTGTTGCAACCATTAATTACCGTTTATCGAAAGAGGCTGTCTATCCAGGCGCGGTAGCTGATACCAAAGCAGCAATTCGTTATTTAAAAGCAAATGCAAAAAAATACAGAATTGATGCAGATAACGTATATGTGTGGGGGGAAAGTGCGGGTGCATATCTTGCAAATATGGCGGCAGAAACGTCTGAAATAGAAGTATTGAATGGTGATGTAAAAGATAATTTGGAACAGTCATCTTCTGTGAAAGCAGTGATTTCGTTTTTTGCACCTGTTGACTGGTACAATATGGACAAAGACTTTCAAGAATTGGGGATAACAGAGTCTGACCGTCCAATGGGTCTTACTTCTACTGACAACTCTGCAGAAAGTTTATTTTTAGGTCAGAATGTATCCGAAGATGAGAAAAAGACAAGTGAGGCTAATCCAATTCAGTACATAGAAGGAATGGCTCAAGAGAAATTTTATGCTTTTATCGAACATGGCGATGCAGATACCAGTGTTCCATATGTTCAGTCTCAACGGCTTTATGAGAAGTTAGCGGAAAAATATGGGGAGGATCATGTGTCTTTAACAATATTAGAAGGCGCAGCTCATGAGGATGATGCATTTTATACAGAAGAAAATTTGAATAAAATTATTGAATTTCTAAATTCTATTCCTCGGTAAATAACAATCAGAAGAAATGTCAGAAGAAAGGGAGGTATTCGTATTGTTTGGTGAAATTCAGATTACAAATAAGACAATGGAGCTTGCAGACTGTAAAGATGCATGGTTTTTTGATACAAAATATAGTTGCTGGTGCTTAGAGGATATTCTGTATACCGATAAAGCAACAACGCCAAAATTTCAGAGGTTAAGTATATTTGTACCAGAACCTTATATGAAGGAGAATGGTGAAATCAATTTAGAAGGAACGATGAATGGGTATACTGCTTCTACTGTACCGATTATTTTTGAAAATAATTCGGCTGGGTATATGCAGATGCCGCATACCTGGTTGGAGGGACCGAGATGCTATGCGCATCAATATCTGAAACAAGGGTATGTATATATTACCTGTGGAAACAGAGGGCATGAGTCAAAGGATCAGGAAGGAAAATTTTGTGGAAAAGCTCCGATAAATCTGGTGGACTTAAAGACAGGAATCCGTTTTATTCGTCATAATAAAGCATATATTCCAGGCAATATGGATCGAATTATTTCTGTAGGATGGAGTGCAGGCGGTGCAATGTCCACATTGCTTGCAGTGACTGGAAATAATAAAAATTATGATGTTTGGTTGAGACAAAATGGAGCATTTATGGAAGAGAGCGATGCGGTATATGCCTCTCAAATTTATTGTCCGATTATCGATCTGGAACATGCAGATTTGGCATATGAATGGCTTTTCCATGAAGATAAGGAAAACGAAGCGTCTCCAGCAGGTCCAGCAGGAATTATGACTCCTTTTCAGGAAGCACTGTCTGACAAATTAATGAATGCTTATATTAAATATTTTAATAGTCTGGAATTAAAGGAACCAGAAAGCGGCAAGCTTTTACAGATTACTTCAGATGGGCGTGGAGGAAGTGGATACGACTATCTAATGAGAAAATTAAATGAAGCAGCAACAATTTATTTGACGAAACTGGAAAATGGAGAATTGCCAGAAACGTATTCGGCAGAAGAGTATATAGCCGGTAATTATACCTATCAGGTACCTGCTGCACCAAAAGCCCCAAACAAGGATAAGGCAGATTTGATGCAAGGGCATGCCGGACCGGGAGTAGCGCTTCAAAAGCCGCCAGCAGGAGGATTTGATCAGTCTATGGAACCGCCATCACTGGGAGATATGGTATCACGTCCGCCAAAAGGAATGCCGTATCATCCATTCCGGCCTTTAATGGAAGAAGTAAAAGGAAAAGATAAGTCAGCTTGGCTTAGATGGGATGGAGAGAGGGCGATGATTAAAGATCTAGACAGTTATGTATTAAATCACCGAAGGAGAATGAAACCGTGTACTTCATTTGACGTATTGGAAAATAATAGTGGAGAAAATAAGGTATTTGGAACCACAGAACAGCCAAATATGCATTTTAATGCGGCGATTGCAGATGCTGTGGCTGAACTTCAAGAACAATTTCCAGATGAGTATCATAAATATTATGAAGCTTATGCTGCTGTCAGAGATGACGAGGCACTGGCAAAGAGAATTTATCTGATTAATCCACTTCGATTTATCGGAACAGATGAGAAAAGTGATACTGCCAGATATTGCCGTATTCGTGTCGGTGCATCAGATGCAGATACTTCTTTTACTGTCAGCATGACGCTGGCACTGAAACTTGCAGAAGCAGGTATTTTGACAGATTATCAGTTGGTGTGGGAACAGCCACATAGTGAGGCAGATTATGCTGGAGATGTTATTGATTGGATTGAAAGTATCGTATAAATTCAGATACGGAGCAGTCACTACGGAAATTAAAAAAATGTTGTAAAATGAGAAATACGGTAACTGTGTGTACAGGAAGAATCCATGTGGAGGGGATTACAATGGAGCAGATACAGGACTTACTGGATTTTGTCAAAGTAATGATTGAAAAACTTGTGGAAATGTTACAGTAGGAGGCATCATAAATGATTGATTTAAGTAAGAGACCGTTTTATTTGAGTGCTGAAAAAATCAGGTGGGTCGAGGAGACAAGAAAGAAACTTACTATAGAACAGAAGGCAGGACAATTATTCTGTGTTATGGGAGGAGATTATGAACAGTCCAGACTCAGCAATATGGCGGCAGAGAGTAAAATGGGGGGTATTCTGTTCCGACCTGATATGACAGAAACAATATTGGAAAAATATAAGATTCTTGATAAAAAAACATTAGTGCCTTTGCTGAAAGCAGCCAATTTGGAAGAAGGTGGTGCTGGTGCAATCAGTGATGGTACATTATTTGGATGGCCAATGATGATAAGTGCAGCTGATGATGACCGTATGGTGGAAAAATTTGCAAAAGTGTGCGCTGCAGAGGGGCAGCGAGTGGGAATTAACTGGAGTTTTTCACCTGTGTGTGATCTGGATTGGAATTATCGCAATCCAATTACCAATGTAAGAAGTTATGGAAGCAATTTGAATCAGGTAGAAAAAAACACAAAAATTTATGTCCAGACATTGCAAAATTGTGGTATGGCGGCTTGTGCAAAACATTTTCCAGGAGATGGAGTGGACTACAGAGATCAGCATTTACATCCAACGTATAATAGTTTGAGTGCAGAGAAATGGTATCATTCTTACGGAAAAATTTACCGTAATTTAATCGCACATGATCTTATGAGTATTATGGTGGGACATATTGTACAACCAAATGTTACTATGGAGATAAATTCGAAGCTGAGTTTTGAAGATTGTCTGCCAGCATCTCAAAGCAGAGAGATGCTGACGGGAGTGCTGCGTGAGCAATTTGGATTTAATGGTGTTATTACAACTGATGCAACAATTATGGGTGGATATTGTATGGCAATGGAACGAAGATATGCACTTCCAGCGTCTATTATGGCGGGCTGTGACATGATTGTATTTAATACGAATTTTGAAGAGGATTACCAGTATATTTTGGATGGCATCAGGGAAGGGCTTTTGACTGAAAAACGACTTGATGAGGCGGTTACCAGGATTTTAGCCTTAAAGGCCTGCGTGTGTAGGATTCCCGGAGTCAATGAACCGAAGAAACTTTCTGAAACAGAAATCCATGCTGAAGAGTGGCACAGAGAATGCGCGGAAAAATCAGTTACATTGGTAAAGAATATTCAGCAGGATATCTTGCCGATTTCTAAAGAAAAGTATGATACTATTCGCTTGATTATACTGGGAAAAGATGAGATTCCTGGAGGCAGTATCAAAGAGACGGCAAAAAAGTTGCTTTGTGAGAGAGGATTTGAAGTAGAAGAATATGATCCATATACGGATGAGTTGCATGGCTGTAAAAATTTGCCGCAGCGGAGGCTGACATTGTATTTGACTAATTATGAACAGGCGAGTAATCAAACAACAGTGCGAATCCAGTGGTGTAAAAAGCATGCGCTGGATTCACCAAGATTTCTTAATGAGGAAGCATGTATCTTTGTATCCTTTGCTAATCCGTATTTGCTTCAGGATGTGCCGAGAGTAAAGACTTATATCAATGCATATACAGCGACAAAGACAACAATAGAGGTTGTGATAGAGAAATTAGTAGGAGAAAGTGATTTTCAGGGAATTAGTCCCGTAGATGCTTTTTGTGGTCTTCCAGATACCAGGATTTAACCAAATTAAAAAATCTTTGTAAAAATCCAGGAGGAATAGTTATGAGATATCAGGGAATCATATTTGATTTGGACGGGGTTATCTGTCATACGGACAGATATCATTATCTAGCGTGGAAGAAAATGGCAGATGAAATCGGAGTATACTTTGATGAAGAAATTAATAACCGACTGCGTGGTGTTAGTCGTATGGCAAGTCTGGATATTATTTTGGAGCGTTCTGAAAAAAAGTATACAGCTGTAGAAAAGAAAAATTTGGCGGAAAAGAAAAATGAAATATATAGGCAATTTCTGTATCAGATGTCACCGATTGATTTATCAGAAGAGGTGAAAGATACATTGGAGGAATTGAGGAACAGGGGATATAAACTGGCAATCGGTTCCTCTAGCAGAAATGCAAAGTTTATTTTAAAGCAATTGGGAATGGAGAATTTCTTTGATGCGGTCAGTGATGGCAACAATATTACTCATTCTAAGCCAGATCCAGAAGTATTTTGTAAGGCAGCAGAATATTTGCATATGTGTCCACGGGAATGTCTGGTAGTGGAAGATGCTCTTGCTGGAATTGATGCAGCGATTGCTGGTGGATTCGACAGCGCAGGAATTGGGGAAGCGGCTTCCCATAAAAAAGTAACATATCCGTTGAAAAATTTTTCTCAGCTGTTAGATATCATGTTGAAGTAAAAGATTCTAGTATCTAGATGCTAAATGATGTTGGGGCCAAAAGATTTTTTGACCTCAACATCATTTATATTAAGAGAAGATAGCAATATATAAATTTTTATTGACATTTTTTGACAGTGAGAGTAAAATAAGAATTCCCTAACTTTTGGGATGTCTAAATTTCACAAAGGTATTTCCTGGCTGTCACTAGGAAAGCAAGACCTACTTGGAAAGATATTCATAATGATGTTGGGGTCAAAAGGTATTTTGACCCCTTGATACCTATGGATTGCTCCGCACGTTGTGCTCCCGCAATCCAAAAACATTCGAAATCCGCCCTATTTGGGCTACTTTCTCATGTTTTGGCGGGTCCCAAAGTCATACCTGTTCATGCAAGCATGAAAGGTATGACCTTGGGACCCTGGTATCATTCATAATATTACTACCAGGAGGAAGCAAAATGATTACGATGGAGCATGTATGTAAATCGTACAAAGTAGCAAAACGAAACGCAGGCATGAGAGAGGCCTGCAAATCTCTTTTCCGTCGAGAGACGGAAGTCATTCAGGCGTTGTCAGACGTCAGCTTTACAATCAACGATGGGGAAATGGTCGGATATATCGGACCAAATGGAGCTGGAAAGTCCTCCACCATCAAAATTCTCAGTGGAATTCTCACTCCGGAGAGTGGCACCTGCCTTGTAGATGGGCGTGTACCATGGAAAAATCGCATGGATCATGTGAGACAGATTGGTGTTGTCTTTGGACAGCGCTCACAACTCTGGTGGGATGTTCCCGTCATCGATTCCTTCGAATTGTTGAAGGATATCTATTCTATTTCCGATGTAACTTATAAACAAAATCTAGAAGAATTGACTGTCGAGCTGCATTTGCAGGAATTGCTGCGTACTCCAACGAGACAGTTATCCTTGGGACAGCGTATGCGCTGTGAGATTGCAGCTTCTTTGCTGCACCAGCCAAAAATTTTATTTTTGGACGAGCCAACCATTGGTTTGGATGCAGTGTCTAAGTTGGCAGTGCGTGAGTTTATTTTGCGACTCAATCAGGAGCATGGCACAACAGTCATTTTGACTACCCATGATATGCAGGATATTGAAGCTTTGACTCAGCGAGTCATCTTGATTGGCAAGGGACATGTACTTCTAGATGGAACTTTGGAGGATATGCGCCATGAAGTGGTAGTGTCCGAGATGCAGCAGGGTGAAAATGCCAACGAAAGTTTAGAGCAAGTGATGGCACAGCTCTACCAAAAACTGAATATTGTCTGATGGAGGAAATAAGAATCATGAAAAAATATATTTCCTTTTTTCGTCTGCGTTTTAACATGGGATTACAATACCGTGTCGCAGCGTTGGCGGGCATGGCAACACAGTTTGTCTGGGGTTTTATGGAATGCTTTGTGTATACTGCATTTTATGAGACAAACCCCAGTTTGTTTCCTATGGAATTTTCAGCTATGATGGATTACATATGGTTGCAGCAGGCATTTTTAGCCCTGTTTTCTACATGGATGTTGGATGAGGACACCTTCTCTGCCATCTTAAATGGAAACATTGCCTATGAATTGTGCCGTCCAATTTCCATCTATGAGATGTGGTTTGCAAGGAATATAGCGAACCGTGCCTCAAGGGCAGTATTGCGCTGTTTGCCTATTTTGGTGGTGGCAAGCCTTTTGCCAGAACCCTATCGTTTGACTATCCCGGATAATGGAGTGGTTTTGGCGTTATTCATGGTAACTTTAGTGATAGGATTATGTGTGACTGTGGCATTTAACATGTTTATTTATGTACTATCCTTTTTTACAATTTCCCCTCAGGGATTGCGAATTTTTATGATTTCTGCTGTGGAGTTCTTTGCAGGGCAGATTGTGCCGTTACCTTTTTTGCCAGAACCGCTTCGTACGATTGTCGAGTGTATGCCCTTTGCAGGAATGCAAAATGTACCATTGCGTATTTTTGGTGGTGACTTGGTGGGAATAGAACTGGTCAAGGCAGTGACATTACAGGTCTTCTGGCTAGTTGCCATGGTAGGTTTTGGAAAATATCTATGCAGCAGAGCCGAGCAACGTGTTGTAGTGCAGGGAGGTTGATGGATTATGGATAGAACAAAAATAAAGATAGCAGATGATCCGAACATAGAAAGAAAACAAAAATTGTATTGTGGATTAGGCAAGCGATTACATAGTAATTTAAAATTGTATGCTCATTATGTTTCTGTGGTGGTACGCAGCGCGATGCAATATAAGACTTCTTTTTTATTGGGGACACTGGGACAGTTTTTAGTTTCTTTCAATGTATTTTTGGGAATTTTCTTTTTATTTTCCCGTTTTTCGGAAGTCAAGGGATATTGTTACAGCGAAGTACTGCTTTGTTATGGTATTCTTTTGATGGAATTTTCTTTAGCGGAATGCATTGCAAGAGGTTTTGACAGCTTTCATCAGCTCGTGAAAAAGGGCGAGTTTGACCGCATCATGGTTCGACCTCGCAGTCCCATTTTGCAGGTATTAGGCAGTCGGTTTGAATTGACTCGTGTGGGACGAATGATACAGGCCTTGGTGATGTTTGTCTATGGTGTAGCAAAAAGCGAAGTGTTTTGGACATGCGATAAGATACTGATGGTGCTTTTTATGCTGATTGGCGGCGTGATTTTGTTTTCCGGTATTTTTATGATTTATGCGGCACTGTGTTTTTGGACTCTGGATGGATTGGAATTTATGAATATCTTTACCGATGGAGCAAGAGAATATGGAAAGTATCCCATTGATGTCTATGGAAATGAGATTTTAAAGTTGTGTACTTTTGTTGTGCCCTATGCATTGGTGCAGTATTATCCGTTACAATATATATTAGGAAGAACATCAGATAAAATTTATATGTTGTATCCTTTTGGAACAATTTTCTTTTTCTTAGTGTGCTATGGATTGTGGCGATTGGGAATGAAACGATATCAGTCAGCAGGGTCGTAAGAGCAGAATGATGAGTCATTATTATCAATTGATGGAGAAACCTCCGTAGTTTGCTGCAGAGGTTTCTCCATCAATTTACTTAAGTGTTATCAGTGTATGCAGAGTAGAAAGAGGAACTCGGCGAATACGCAGGCGAACCAGACAGCTTCCATCTTGGGTACTGCCAGCACAGTAAGCCAAAAGCATCGCTTCTTTGGTGAAATGGATGGCGCAGTAGCAATATCCGCTGCTTTCATCGGTTTCAAAGGCAGCAGGTTCGCTGAAGGTTTGTCCATTATCACAGCTGACAGCGATAACATAGGGTGTGCGGCCGCCTAAAAATGCTGGATAGCGCTCTCGACCATTATATTCAGGAATGGGATTCCAGATGGCATAAATATGGTTTTGCATATCTCGCTTGATGCTTAGCGGGCTGTTGGGCGAAGTAAAACGAGAAGGTTGGCAGGTGGTCCAGTGATTTCCATTGTCAAGGGAATACATTTCATATTGTCGTCCCAAATCCGTGCGTGCCCAACTCCACAAAATGCCAGGACGTAGTTCAAGGACACCAGGTTCTTGCAGTCCTGAGTAACAGGCACTGGTGTAAGGCATCACGCATTTATCAGTGGATAGCTGCCAGCTTTGTCCATCATCATCAGAGTAGAAATAGACTGCCTCAGAGCGACTGTCAAAATAAATATCGGTGCGGATATCCTTTTCATAATAGCCGGTACGGTGACTTGCCGCTGGGATTAAGATGCGCCCATTTGCCAGTCTTACAACACGATCATTGTTTACAACAAAAAATCCCTCTTGTGGGGTGCAGAGAATGCGCTCCTGCCAAGTTCTTCCCCCATCCTGTGATCTGCGCAAAAACATTTGCAGTTTTGTATAATTGGTTCGCACCAGATAAAAAAGTCCCACATCCCCATTTTGCATATGCAGCAGAGAGAGGGACATGATATTGACACTATGCTCCTGCTCACAGGTTAAGAGAGTAGTTTCCTCTCCAAATGTCCTTCCATCATCATGGGAGCGCATCAAGCATATATCGCTTGTGGCATAGTCAGCAGGATTACTGCCCTTGAAGCGGCTGTATACAAAAATAATTTCTCCTGTATCTAATGTCAAAAAAGCTCCCTCGCTGTTTCTTGGATTGTTTTTTTCTGGCTGTGGGGGAAGGTCCAGAACAATTTCTCCTAAGTTAATTGTTCGCATAATATTCCTTTCTTACGTATTTTATTGCTAAAACAATTGCTGCATCTTATTTGCTCTACGTGGAAACAATTTCATGCCTATTTCTATCAATATCATTACCTTTTCAATCGAATATAGAAGTATCTAATTTTCACAGTTTTGTATTATTGAAGGATTATTGTTCTAAAGGTTTACATCTCTTGCATGCTTCATATCCCTGCGAAAGTAAATTTTGTGCATCTCCAGTATATTCTTCTCTGTATTCGTCGCGGATATCGGATATGCTGGAGCAGTTGGGAAGATGAATCTTTTTGGTATTGGTGTTCAGTACATAAGTACCTATGATAGCAACGTCATTTTCTTCGGCGAGCCAGTTCTCACCGGTAGCGTAGTCAATTTCGATGCCTGGCTGTACATTATAGCAAAATACATTAAAACAAATGCCATCACCTTCGTCTTCTACAGACCAGCCTTCCATCAATACCCCGTCGGCTAATAGGTTGTCACCGTCAAATATGGGTGTGACACGGTACATGACATGGTTATTTGTTTCTTTGATATAGTCGGCTGTCATGTTTTCAAAGGGCAGCATACCTTCTACATTTAAATATCGGGTGCCTGTAATCAGGTTTTGTTTGTTGGCGTTTTCGGCTGTCAGCTGGTATCCAATCAAATGGCAGCGATTGTAGAGATAACCGCCATCCACGCTGTCATATTTGTGGTTAATCCAACCAGTAGGCTTAACAGAACTAATGGAGCCGCGCGCCTGAGTTGGCATTAAATCCTGGCCGATGCAGGCCATCGTCACACCACAGCGGCCGAGTGAGTCAAGGTCACTGTAAAATTCATAGGACTGCGTGGTGATTTCATCCTGTGTAAAAAATGGATTGTTATTGTTGATAGCTATGTAGGCCTCACCACTGTAGGCGGGAATATCAGCAAGAGTGATACATGAGGAATCACCAGAATTTACATTAGGATTAGATTCTGCATTTGAATTTAATGAAGTTGTATCATTGGTTTGATTTATTTCTTCATTAGTATCATTCTTCGAAGTATGCTCAGAAGAATTAACGGAATCGCTTGTTAAGATGGTTAAATCGGTTGAATCTGGTCCATCAATGGTAATGGTGATTGAACAGCCTGTAAGACAGAGTAATGATGTCAATAAGAGACAAAGAAATTGTTTTAGTTTTGCTTGTTTCATAAAATTTCTCCTTTTTAGTATTCAGTTAACTTAACTGGACAAAAAAATAAATGATTTAAGTTTAAATTAGTAGAGAATTAGTGCATTCTCTCAAAAATCTGCTCGGTGATACATTCGTGGGAAGAACCAGAAAATTCATTGAGAGAGGTCATATGCCAACCCATTTTCTCCAGTGGTATAGAGAAGTAAAAATCATCTGGATAATTGCGATTCCAGCGATAAAGGATAAAGGTTTCTACTTGTGACACGTAGGCAGTGATATCCGCTGTCTCTACGAAGCAGTAATCCTGAGGCTGTGCTTTATCCAAAAAATTTTCATCTACCTGTATCTGTGCGTGACCCTCGCCAAATAATTTGGCCGAGTAGGCATTCATCCATAAAACTTTATTTTCCGTTAAATTTAAAATATGTTCCAGCAGTATTGAGTCACGGCTTTGACGGCGATGGTTGAAGAGCATACCATTATCATCGTCAAGACAGAGTATGATAATCATAATAAAATCTCCTTAAATTAGATATAATTATTGGTGTTAAAATATAGACAAATGGATTTAAACTACATGATCGAATCAATATATTTTTGAATATTTCCAAAGTAATCTGCATTTTCGTGCATTTACCTTTTTTCAATGTGTTGTTGGGTTTTGAAAATTTAAAGCATATCTCTATGGACAATCATACCATAATTACAACAAAATCGCAACTGATTTCACAATTTGTATGATTCCAGAAGTTAAAATGCATTGTCATTTAGGAGCATGAGGACGCTTTGCGTGACGGATAATATTTTTGTGTTCTTAAACTGTGAATCGCATGCGCCGCAATAAAGGAATAGCATTTTAACTGTGAATATGATATAATACGGAAGAACTTTTGCGGGAGATGATTCCGCAATGACTGCTCTCATAATAGGAAGAAACATACTTAAGACGAATCAAGTGCAAGAGGATTGATTTTGAGCTACAATTAAAAAAAATTTGAATTAAATGCAATAAAACACACAGTTCATTTGTTAATCAAGTGAAAGGAGGAAAGCCATGTTGTTTATGTCCATTCCAATGCCCATTGAACGTTCTGGGGTTGATCAGTATGTATTGGACAATTGTATTCGTCAGATGGCTAGAGGCGATCAAGAGGGATTGGCCACCCTTTATGAGTTGACTCATTCTGCCGTATATGGTTTTGCTCTATCTATTGTCAAGAACGTGGATGATGCGCAAGATATTTGTCAAGATACTTTTATACAGTTGTTTTATAGTGCGAATCGCTATCAGTCACAGCAGAAGCCGATGGCGTGGATTCTCACGATTACCCGAAATTTAGCACTTAATCGATTAAAGGAGCAGAAACGCAGTGAGCCGCTTGATGCGATGAATTTAGAGTTGCCAGCGGAGCAGTTGGAGGTAAGTGTTGAGGATCGAATAGTATTAAAAACCATGTTGGAGCAACTAGGAAACGAGGAATGTCAGATTGTCATTCTTCATGCTGTAACAGGTCTAAAACATCGGGAGATAGCGGCACTTTTGCAGCTTTCGTTGTCCACTGTTCTTTCTAAGTATAACCGTGCAATTAAAAAACTCCAGAAAGCATGGAAGGAGGTCCAATGAGGTGAAAAATCAGGAGATAGAAGAAAAAATCAGAATAGCAGTAGAACATACTGCACCTCATCAGTTGGATGCAATTCTTTCCGCATGTCAGGAGCAGAAAGCGGACGGTTTATTTCAAAATCAAGATGAGAAAGGAACTGTGATTGCTATGACTGAGTATAAAAATAAGAATAAAAATTGGTATTTCTATGCTGTAGCTGCTGTGGTACTGTTGTTAATTGGAGGTTGGTTGAGTGTTGCAATTAAGAATCAGAATCATTTGGGCGAAACAGAAGTAGATATGTTGGCTGCCATCACCTTTGATGTCAATCCAAGTGTAGAATTAATTGTCAACACAGAGGAGATTGTGACGGATGCCATTGCTTTAAATGAAGATGGAACAACTGTCCTTGGCGGTATGAATTTGGTTGGTACCAATTTGGAGACTGCCGTAAATGCATTGGTTGGTTCTTTTTTGACCAATGGATATTTGGATGAGTTACAAAATGCAATTTTAGTATCGGTAGAGAATTATCAGGGAGATAGCAAGGCTTTTGAGTCAGAATTGTCTTCCAGCATTAGTACTTTACTGAAAAATGGTGGCTTAGAGGCAGCTGTATTTTTGCAATCTGTTTCTACAGATGAAACTTTAACTGCATTAGCCGAGCAATATGGTATTTCCATGGGTAAAGCGGCTTTGATTCAGGAAATTATTGAGCAGGATAATACCCTCACCTTTGATGCAATGGCTCAGCTAACCATTACCGAATTGGCATTGGTTGCAGAAAATCGAAATTTGACCGTTTCTTCTGTGTCCCGCACAGGAACCGTCAGTGACCGTGGATATATCGGTGCGACAGCGGCACTCGAGTATGCTTGTCAGTATATCGATGTTGGAACTAAGGATGTGCAGGGGGCTAAGGTGGAGTTAGATGGAAAGAATGGAACCATCATTTATGAAGTTGAGTATTATTACAATGGTATAGAGTATGAATTTGAGATTGATGCGATCAGCGGAGAAGTGCTTTCTCTTGAGAGAGAGTCTGATCATAAAAATTCGTCTGAGAACCTTCCAGAAAGTGCAGAGTCGATGGATCAATCGACAATCAGTACAGAAACAACAGAAGCTAGTTCTTCTAATGACTCTAATATAAGTTCTTCCAATAATGGAAGTGGAACATATATTGGTACAGAGACGGCTGAGCTGATTGCATTAAATGATGCAAATGTGTCTGCAAGTGCTGTTAAGTATATTAACAGTTGGATTGAATATGATGATGGCAGAGCGCAATATTATGAGGTGGAATTTGCCGTGTATGATAGTTCCAGTCAGGTTGAAACCGTTTATGAGTATGAAATTGACTTGGTTAATGGTACTATTTTGAAGAAGGAATCGGAGAACTATTATCAGGGAGAGGAATGGGATGGTCCAAATGACTCAGGGCATCATTCTGAAGAGGATTCGCATCATGATTCTAATGTTTCAGGAACTTCCAGCTGTATTGGAGAAAGTGCAGCGTTGACGACTGCGTATAAGCATGCAAATATTGCGAGTTCTGAAGTGACAATGGTGGAGTGTGAACTGGATGAAGAAGATAATATGCTAGTGTATGAGATCGAGTTTAAAGTTGGAAAAATCAAGTATGAGTACAAAGTAAATGCGGTTACAGGAGCGATTATATCTTATGAATGGGATGACTAAATTTTCTATTTATTTGGAAGATCATTTAAGCTGACTGTGTGCACTTTAGCAGGCATATAAAAAAGAAGGAATTCTTTCCTAGGGCGAATTGCCTTGGGGGAAGGATTCCTTCTTTTTTAGGTATCGTTTGCTTACTTTTTTGTATTCTGCCAGCGACCGGAGGAACCGCAGGGCAGCATGAATCCTGTCTTGGATACGGGTAATCCCACCTCGTCAGCTTCGACGGTGCCGCCAAATTTTGACATAATTTCGGTCCCTATTAAATAGGAAAGAACAGATGGGGCAAAGCCGGTTGTGTAGGAATTAATCAAGAAAAACAGCGGTTTTTCAGACAAAACTTGGCTGCACAACTGCACAAGAGGATAAATGGCATCTTCGATTTTCCAGATTTCTCCTTTGGGACCTCTGCCGTATGATGGAGGATCCATGATAATGGCATCATATTTTTTCCCACGGCGAATTTCTCGTTCTACAAATTTCTGGCAGTCATCTACAATCCAGCGAATCGGTGCATTCTCCAATCCAGATGAGCGGGCGTTTTCTTTTGCCCATCCTACCATGCCTTTGGAGGCATCGACATGTGTCACTTCTGCTCCGGCCTTTGAGGCGGCTAAGGTTGCTCCTCCCGTATAGGCAAATAGATTTAGCACGCGAATGGGTCTGTCTGCCTCTCGAATTAGTTTCGAGAACCAATCCCAGTTAGCGGCCTGCTCTGGAAATAGTCCTGTATGTTTAAAGCTAAATGGCTTCAGTTGAAAAATCAAATCTTTGTACTGAATGCTCCACTGCTGAGGTAAGTCAAAAAACTCCCATTCGCCGCCGCCTTTGTTGCTGCGGTGATAGTGTGCATTGGGTTTTTGCCAGCCTGGCAAATTTTTTGGTGTATTCCAAATGACTTGAGGGTCGGGACGTACCAGCAAATATTTGCCCCAACGCTCTAATTTTTCTCCGCCGGAGGTATCCAGCACCTCATAGTCTTTCCATTCATCTGCTACCCACATATTGTAATCCTAACGCTCTTGTCCTCAAAAAATACATGGCAGCAATCTGTGAGGACAGCAGCTTCCTTTCTAGCAATTTTTCTTATTATAACGTATGACACAAAAAATGGCAACTAAAAAGCAAAAGATAAACAATAAGCAGCAGTGTAGTATGAAAGATATGAAAGCACAGTCAGTAAAAATATAGATTTTAGACTGTTTGGTTATTAACAGTCTTGACAAGCTGTGTTATAATGAAAGCTATGGGAAAAAGAGATAGATATGCACAGCCAAAGCCATAGCAGCTGTGGCTTTGGCTGTGCGTATCTGCAAAAGTTCATGCTGTCCGTTTGAGATGTGACAGAATGGATATCTATTTATAGAAGAAACAGGTAGTTCCCATAAAAATTATGGAGGTAAGGAAAATGACTAAAATTGACATTGTTTCTGGTTTTCTTGGAGCTGGAAAGACAACATTGATTAAGAAGTTATTGAAAGAAGCAATGGTTGGCGAGAAAACCATGCTGATTGAGAATGAATTTGGTGAGATTGGTATTGATGGTGGATTTTTGAAGGAGTCTGGTATTCAAATTACTGAGATGAACTCGGGATGTATTTGTTGCTCTCTGGTAGGCGATTTTGAAACTTCTCTGAGAGAGGCATTAGACGCTTATCATCCAGACCGCATTATCATTGAGCCAAGTGGTGTGGGTAAGCTGTCAGATGTGTTCCGTGCAGTGCAGAAGGTGGCAGATGGAGAGAATGTTATTTTAAATAGTGGCTGTGTTGTAGTGGATGCAATGAAAATTAAAATGTACAGCAAAAATTTTGGTGAGTTTTATAATGATCAGATTGCCACTGCAGGCACTGTTATTATGAGTCGTACTGGCAAGATGTCTGAGGATCGAATCGCAGCAAGTGTGGCTTTGATTCGTGCGATTAACGAGAAGGCCAATATTATCACAACCGATTGGGATGCATTGGATGGGAAGCAAATTTTGGCAGCAATGGAGAAAGATGATGACATGACAGCAAGTTTGTTGAAGGAAGTTGAGGAGCATCATCACCATCATCATGACGAGGAAGAGGAGTGCGAGTGCGGTCATCACCATCATCATGACGAGGAAGAGGAGTGC
>JBJELF010000125.1:0-22475 GCA_051879015.1 Lachnospiraceae bacterium | reverse complement strand
GGAAGAGGAGTGCGAGTGCGGTCATCACCATCATCATGACGAGGAAGAGGAGTGCGAGTGCGGTCATCACCACCATCATGACGAGGAAGAGGAGTGCGAGTGTGGTCATCACCACCATCATGACGAGGAAGAGGAGTGCGAGTGTGGTCATCACCACCATCATGACGAGGAAGAGGAGTGCGAGTGCGGTCATCACCATCATCATGACGAGGAAGAGGAGTGCAGCTGTGGTCATCACCATCATCACCATGCGGATGATGTGTTTACTAGCTGGGGAATGGAGACTATTCGTTCCTTCACTGAGGATGAAATCAGACAGCGTTTGGAGCAATTGGAAGACTTTACTGTTTATGGAACCGTTCTTCGTGCGAAAGGTATGGTTGCTGGCACAAATGGTGCATGGGTTCATTTCGATTATGTACCAGAAGAGTGGGAAGTTCGTACAGGAGCAGCTGATGTAACCGGAAAAATTTGTGTGATTGGTGCAAAGTTAAATGAGGAGGCGCTCAAGCAGCTGTTCAACAAATAATGTAATGTATTGATGACCTATTAAGTATACAAAGTTCCTTGCATAGCTGCCGCAGTCAGACTGAGACAGCTATGCTGCTCTAGAAAAATAAAAAAGAAAGGAAAATATTCATGTTTGGAATAAAAAAGGAAATACCAGTGTATCTCATTGATGGTATGTTGGAAGCTGGAAAAACCGAATTTTTAAGTTTTACGATGGAACAGGACTATTTTCAGGTGGATGATACTACTCTTTTGATTGTCTGCGAGGAAGGTGTGGAGGAGTATGATGAAAAACTTTTAAAGGATACTAATACCGTCATGGTGCTCATTGATGAGGAATCCGAATTTCTGCCATCTAAGATGACTGAGTGGGAAAATCAGTATCAGCCAGAGCGCGTATTGATTGAATACAATGGTATGTGGGATCGCAGAAAGCTTCGTCTTCCAAGAAACTGGAAGTTAGAGCAACAGGTAACTGTCATTGATGCTTCTACCTTCAATGTCTACTTTAATAATATGCGTTCCCAAATGATTGAGCAGTTTAGAAATTCAGATATGATTTTGTTTAATCGCTGCGACAACGTCGAAGGGTTAGTTACATTCAAGCGTAATTTGATGGCTGTCAATCCGCAGGCGGAGATTGTCTTTGAGGGGAAGGACGGTGTACTGAATATTACCACTGAGGAGGATCTTCCGTATAAAGTAGATGTAGATCACATTGATTTGACGGACGAGATGTATCCGATTTGGTATGTGGATGCTATGGACAATCCAGAACGCTATGTGGGAAAGACCATCTCTTTTCTTGCCATGGTGCTGAAGCCAGAGCAGCTGCCAAAGAATTATTTCATTCCTGGTCGTCTGGTTATGACATGTTGTGCCGATGATGTAACTTATCTTGGTTATGTCTGCAAGAGTCGTGCAGCA
Source organism: Lachnospiraceae bacterium (assembly GCA_051879015.1). Classification (GTDB taxonomy): domain Bacteria; phylum Bacillota; class Clostridia; order Lachnospirales; family Lachnospiraceae; genus JBJELF01. The sequence continues at coordinate 21,038 of JBJELF010000125.1, read as the reverse complement.
AGAAATTTGGAAAATAAGCAGTGGGTCAAGGTGACAGCAAAAGTTGCTTTTGAGTACTGGGTTGATTATGGCGGAGAGGGCATTGTTCTGTATGCAGATGAGGTTGTACCGGCTAAAAAACCAAGAAAAGAAGTGTTGGGATTCTAAAAGGGCTGATTGTATAAAAAAAAATACACAAAAATATAAAAAAAGTACTTGCCAAATAAAAACAAATGTGGTATCTTATAGAGGCTGTGGCATGATAGCGAAGAAGCGTGAGGTTGCTGACAATAGGTCAGGTTTTCCGTGGAGCGAATGTCAAGTCAATATTGACGGCAAGTCACTGTACAAAATAGCATATCAAAAGCTAAGGGTCAGCGTGCGCTTAAATATAAGAAGAAAACGCACGGCTGTGTGTACAGTCACCGCTTGTCGTACTGCATGAAAAGTACGAATAAGGAGGCGACTTTTTTTATGGCAAATCAGGTAATGAGAATCACATTGAAAGCGTATGATCATCAGTTAGTAGATGCTTCTGCTAAGAAGATCATTGAGACTGTAAAGAAGAATGGATCCAAGGTCAGCGGACCAGTACCACTTCCAACTAAGAAGGAAGTAGTTACTATTTTGAGAGCAGTTCATAAATATAAGGATTCCAGAGAGCAGTTTGAGCAGCGCACTCATAAGCGTTTGATTGATATCATTGCACCAACTCAGAAGACTGTTGATGCATTGTCCAGATTGGAGATGCCAGCTGGTGTAGCCATTGATATCAAGATGAAGACCAACAAGTAATTCACAGATAATTACAAGATTGGTCAGATGAATTTGACCGAATAACCTTGGTCAAATAAAAGAAATCCCAAATTCGATTGAATATAGAAATGTTTGGGAATGATTAAAGTAACAATCCTGAATAGGTTGATATAGAAGCGACAAATCAAAGCAACAAACACGAAGCTGGAAACAGCTGGCTACTGAAACCACGTATTTGTTCCAATTATATCTGCTGTTCTAGGATGATCGGGAGACCGATCCGCTGTAGATTAACAGGAGGTAAGATTATGAAGAAGGCTATTTTAGCTACAAAGGTCGGAATGACACAGGTTTTCGATGAGAATGGTGTTTTATCCGCTGTTACTGTACTTCAAGCAGGCCCATGTGTTGTAACTCAGGTAAAGACAACTGAGAAAGATGGTTACAACGCAGTTCAGGTTGGTTTTGTTGACAAGAGAGAAAAGCTTGTAAATAAGCCACAGAAGGGTCAGTTCGACAAGGCTGGAGTTTCTTACAAGAGATATGTGAGAGAGTTGAAGCTGGATGGCGAATACAACGTAAAAGATGAAATCAAGTGCGATGTATTCAGCGCTGGCGACAGAATCGATGCAACTGCAATCTCCAAGGGTAAAGGATTCCAGGGTGCTATTAAGAGATATGGTCAGTCCAGAGGACCTATGGCTCACGGTTCTAAATTCCATCGTCATCAGGGTTCTAACGGTTCTGCAACCACCCCAGGTAGAGTATTCAAGGGCAAGGGTATGCCAGGTCATATGGGACATGTACAGGTTACCGTTCAGAATTTGACCGTTGTAAAGGTTATCCCAGAGCAGAATCTGATTTTGGTAAAGGGTGCTGTACCAGGACCAAAGAAGTGCTTAGTAACAGTAAAGGAAACAACAAAAGTTGAGGCTTAATGCTTTGACTAAGAAAGGAGGACCATACAGATGGCAAATGTAGCTGTTTACAATATGCAGGGTGCAGAAGTTGGCACAATTGAGCTGAGCGATGCAATCTTCGGTGTTGAAGTAAATGAACATCTTATTAAGATGGCTGTAACACAGATGTTGGCAAATAAGCGCCAGGGCACACAGAAAGCTAAGACTCGTTCCGAGGTTAGCGGCGGTGGCAAGAAGCCATGGAAGCAGAAGGGTACTGGTCATGCAAGACAGGGTTCCACACGTGCTCCACAGTGGACAGGCGGCGGTGTTGTATTTGCTCCAGTTCCAAGAGATTACTCCTTCAAGTTAAATAAGAAGGAAAAGAGAGCAGCATTGAAGTCCGCTCTCACAACAAAGGTAAATGAAAATAAGATCGTCGTTTTGGACGAGTTGAAGTTAGATGAAATCAAGACAAAGAAATTTGTTGAGGTTATGAACAACATTAAAGTAGAGAAGGCATTGGTTGTTCTTCCAGAAGTTGACAAGAATGTAGTTCTTTCTGCTAAGAATGTAGAGGGTGTTAAGACTGCTTACACCAACACCATCAACGTATTTGATGTTTTGAAGTATGACACACTGGTTGTCACCAAGGCAACAGTAGCAGCAATCGAGGAGGTATATGCATAATGGCAAACGTACAGTATTATGACGTAATCCTCAAGCCAGTGATTACTGAAAAGAGTATGGATAATATGGCTGACAAGAAGTACACCTTCCTTGTTCATCCAGAAGCAAACAAGATTATGATTGCTGAAGCAGTAGAGAAGATGTTTGACGGTGTTAAAGTTGAGTCCGTAAACACAATTAACATGGACGGCAAGAATAAGAGACGTGGCATGGTAGTTGGCAAGACTGCTAAGACAAAGAAGGCAATTGTTAAGTTGACTGCAGACAGCAAGGATATCGAGGTATTCGAAGGTCTGTAAGATTGAGTCGAGAATATTCGGCGAAATAGATTGATTTATACGCAACAAAGCGTGACAATAAATGTAAGTAAAGGAGATACAGTCATGGGAATTAAGAAATATAACCCATATACACCGTCTAGAAGACAGATGACTGGTTATGATTTTGCAGAGATTACAACTGACAAGCCAGAGAAGTCCTTGTGTGTATCTTTGAAGAAGAACTCTGGACGTAACAATCAGGGTAAAATCACTGTAAGACATCAGGGTGGTGGTTCTAGAAGAAAGTACAGAATCATCGACTTTAAGAGAAATAAAGATAATATTCCAGCAGTCGTTAAGACAATCGAATATGATCCAAATAGAACAGCAAATATCGCATTGATTTGCTATGCAGATGGTCAGAAATCTTATATCTTGGCTCCACAGGGTCTTGAAGTTGGTATGACTATTATGAATGGCGAGCATGCAGAAGCAAGAGTTGGTAACTGCTTACCATTGTCCTTGATTCCAGTTGGTGCTGAGATTCACAACATTGAGTTGTATCCAGGTGCAGGCGGACAGTTGGTTCGTTCCGCAGGTGTTGCAGCACAGTTGATGGCTAAGGAAGGCAAGTATGCTACTTTGAGACTTCCATCTGGTGAAATGAGAATGGTTCCAATCAATTGCCGTGCTACCGTAGGTGTTGTAGGCAATGGCGAACATGCTCTGGTTAACATTGGTAAGGCTGGACGTAAGCGTCATATGGGAATCAGACCTACCGTTCGTGGTTCCGTAATGAACCCAAATGACCATCCACACGGTGGTGGTGAAGGTAAGACTGGTATTGGTAGACCAGGTCCATGTACTCCATGGGGTAAGCCAGCATTGGGTCTGAAGACCAGAGATAACAAGAAGGCATCCAGTAAGTTAATCGTAAGAAGAAGAGATGGAAAGGCTATCAAATAATTGATAGCTCCTTCCAATTCATATATTTGAAAGGTTTATAAGGAGGTTGAACCAATGGCTCGTTCACTTAAAAAAGGACCATTTGCAGACGAATCTCTGTTGAAGAAGGTTGACGCGATGAACGCATCCGGCAAGAAGCAGGTTATCAAGACCTGGTCTCGTCGTTCTACAATCTTTCCGCAGATGGTTGGACATACAATCGCAGTTCATGATGGCAGAAAGCACGTTCCAGTATATGTTACCGAGGATATGGTTGGACATAAATTAGGTGAGTTTGTTGCTACCAGAACATTCAGAGGACATGGAAAAGACGAAAAGAAGTCCAAACGTTAATCGCGAATTTTTGAAAGGAGGTCACTGAAATGGCAAAGGGACATAGATCACAAATCAAAAGAGAAAGAAATGCTCAGAAGGATAACAGACCATCCGCAAAGTTATCTTATGCAAGAATTTCTGTCCAGAAGGCTTGTTATGTATTAGATGCCATTAGAGGCAAGGATGTACAGACCGCACTTGGTATTTTAGCGTACAGCCCTAGATATGCTTCTACTGTAATAGAAAAATTATTAAAGTCTGCTATTGCAAATGCAGAAAACAATAATCAAATGAATCCAGAAAATCTTTATGTTGAGGAATGCTACGCAAATCAGGGTCCAATCATGAAGAGAATCCATCCAAGAGCACAGGGTAGAGCTTATAGAATCGAGAAGAGAATGAGCAATATCACAATCGTGCTGAACGAGAAGAAGTAAGGAGGGTATTATGGGACAGAAGGTTAATCCTCATGGTATGAGAGTCGGAGTCATCAAGGATTGGGACTCCAGATGGTATGCTGAGAAGGACTTCGCTGATAACTTAGTTGAAGATCAGAAAATCAGAACATACGTTAAGAAGAAGTTATATAGCGCAGGTGTTTCCAAGATTGAAATCGAGAGAGCATCTGACCGCGTTAAGGTTATTATTTATACTGCAAAGCCAGGTGTTGTTATCGGCAAGGGCGGTGCAGAGATTGAAAAACTGAAAGCTGAAGTACAGAAGCTGACAGATAAGAAGTTATTTGTAGATATTAAGGAAGTTAAGAGACCAGATAAGGAAGCTCAGTTAGTTGCAGAGAATATTGCTACTCAGCTTGAGAACCGTGTTTCTTTCCGTCGTGCTATGAAGTCTACCATGTCCAGAACCATGAAATCTGGTGCTCTTGGTATTAAGGCATCTTGTGCTGGTCGTTTGGGCGGCGCTGATATGGCTCGTACTGAGACTTACAACGAGGGAACTATTCCACTTCAGACATTGAGAGCAGATATTGACTATGGTTTCGCAGAAGCAGACACCACTTACGGCAAGGTTGGCGTTAAGGTTTGGATCTACAAGGGCGAAGTTCTTCCAACAAAGGCTAATAAGGAAGGGAGAGATAAGTAATGTTAATGCCAAAAAGAGTAAAGCGTCGTAAGCAGTTCCGTGGTACTATGGCTGGTAAGGCTACCAGAGGTAATGTAATCAATTACGGTGAGTATGGCTTAGTCGCTTTGGAACCAGCATGGATTAAGTCCAATCAGATTGAAGCAGCCCGTATCGCTATGACTCGTTATATCAAGCGTGGTGGTAAAGTATGGATTAAGATTTTCCCAGATAAGCCTGTAACAGCAAAGCCAGCTGAAACTCGTATGGGTTCTGGTAAGGGAACGTTGGAATATTGGGTAGCAGTTGTTAAGCCAGGTCGTGTAATGTTCGAGATCGCTGGTGTTTCCGAGGAGATTGCTAAGGAAGCATTGCGTTTGGCAAGTCACAAGTTACCTGTAAAGTGCAAGATTGCATCTCGTGCAGATTTAGAAGGCGGTGATAACAGTGAAAATTAATAAGTATGTAGAAGATTTAAGAAGCAAATCAGCTGCAGAATTAAATGAAGAATTAGTAGCTGCTAAGAAGGAACTGTTCAATTTAAGATTTCAGAATGCAACAAATCAGTTGGATAACACCAGTAGAATTAAGGAAGTTCGCAAGAACATCGCTAGAATTCAGACTGTAATGGTTGAAATCAATAAGTAATCAGCGGGTAAAGATTTTTCTCAGCAGAAAGGAGTATTCTCGTGGAAAGAAACTTAAGAAAGACTCGTACTGGAAAAGTTGTCAGCAATAAGATGGATAAGACAATCGTAGTTGCTGTTCAGGATAATGTAAAGCACCCAGTTATTGGTAAGATCGTTAAGAGAACTTATAAGTTGAAGGCTCATGACGAAGAGAACACCTGCAATGAGGGTGATGTAGTAAGAGTAATGGAAACAAGACCACTGTCTAAGGACAAGAGATGGAGACTGGTGGAAGTAATCGAAAGAGCAAAATAATTTTGATTTATCATTGTGTACGCACGGTAGTGTGTAACTGGTGATTGAAAGGAGATTAGGCATGATTCAGCAGGAAACAAGACTGAAGGTTGCTGATAACACTGGAGCAAAGGAATTACTTTGCATCCGTGTTATGGGTGGATCTACAAGAAGATATGCTAACATTGGTGATGTCATTGTTGCTTCTGTTAAGGATGCTACACCAGGCGGTGTTGTAAAGAAGGGCGATGTAGTAAAGGCTGTTGTAGTTCGTTCTGTAAAGGGCGCACGTCGTAAAGATGGTTCTTATATTAAGTTCGATGAGAATGCAGCAGTTATCATTAGAGAAGATAAAAACCCAAGAGGAACACGTATTTTTGGACCAGTTGCAAGAGAGCTGAGAGAAAAGCAGTTCATGAAGATTGTATCTCTGGCACCAGAAGTGTTATAAGGAGGTTTCATAATGGCAAGCAAAATTAAGAAAGGTGATATGGTTAAGGTTATCACTGGAACAGATAAAGACAAAGAAGGTAAGGTTCTGGCAGTCAATGTTGAGGCTGGTACTGTATTAGTAGAAGGCATCAATATTGTACACAAGCACACAAAGCCAAATGCAGCAAATCAGGATGGCGGTATCATCGATAAGGAAGCTCCAATTGATATCTCTAACGTAATGTATTCTGCAAAGGGTACACCAGTAAGAGTTGGTTTTGCTGTTAAGGATGGTGCAAAGGTTCGTATCAATAAGAAGACTGGCGAAGTAATTGATGTAGTTTCTAAGCCAAAGAAGAACTAATCCACTAATTTGGAAAGGAGGACCTGAACATGAGTAGATTGCGTGATACTTATCAGAACGAAATCGTAGATGCTATGATGAAGAAGTTCGGATATAAGAATATTATGGAAGTACCTAAGTTGGACAAGATTGTTGTTAACATGGGTATTGGTGAAGCAAAAGAGAATGCTAAAATTCTTGATGCAGCAGTAAAAGAGCTGGAAACCATTACTGGTCAGAAGGTTGTTAAGACTAAGGCAAAGAAGTCTGTTGCAAACTTTAAAATCAGAGAGGGTATGCCAATCGGATGTAAAGTTACCTTGAGAGGCGAGAAGATGTATGAGTTCGCTGATCGTCTGATTAACTTGTCTCTGCCACGAGTACGTGACTTCAGAGGTGTAAGTGCTAATTCCTTCGACGGAAGAGGAAATTACGCTTTGGGTATCAAGGAACAGTTAATTTTCCCTGAAATCGAGTACGATAAGATTGATAAGGTAAGAGGTATGGATATCATATTTGTTACCACTGCAAAGACAGACGAAGAGGCTCGTGAATTACTGACATTATTTAATATGCCATTTCAGAAATAATTAGGAGGGAAAATCCATGGCAAAAACTTCTATGAAGATTAAGCAGCAGCGTCCACAGAAGTTCTCCACAAGAGAATATAATCGCTGCAGAATTTGCGGTCGTCCACACGCTTATTTGAGAAAATACGGAATTTGCAGAATTTGCTTCCGTGAGTTAGCATATAAGGGAGAAATCCCAGGTGTGAAGAAAGCAAGCTGGTAGGATATAGTTTGAAAGGAGGACAACTGACATGACAATGAGCGATCCAGTAGCAGATATGCTTACAAGAATTCGTAATGCAAACGCTGCAAAGAAAGATATCGTTGATATTCCATCTTCCAAGATGAAGTTGGCAATTGCTGACATTTTGGTAAGAGAAGGTTATATTGTAAAGTACGAACTCGTAAAGAACGGAAATTTTGATGACATTCGTATTACCTTGAAATATGGTAAGGACAAGAATGAAAAAGTTATTACTGGTATTAAGAAAATTTCTAAGCCAGGTTTGCGTGTTTATGCAAATACAGAGAATATGCCAAAGGTACTTGGTGGTTTAGGTATCGCAATTATCTCTACTAACCAGGGTATCATTACTGATAAGGAAGCTAGAAAGCTGAACGTAGGTGGAGAAGTATTAGCATTCGTGTGGTAATTTCCTATAATACTACCAGAGTGCGATTCTGAAACAGTAAGTGAGTGTCCGACATAGGACAGTCATACTGCTGATCAAACATATAGATATTATGCGGCGCCTAAGCACGCCGCATCTCATAAAGAATATATTTTAGGAGGTACGGGCATGTCACGTATAGGAAGAATGCCAATCGCAATTCCTGCTGGTGTTACAGTAGAGGTTGCAGAAAATAATAAAGTGACTGTAAAGGGACCAAAGGGAACTTTGGAAAGAGTATTACCTGAAGAAATGACTATCACAGTTGAAGCAGGTGAAGTTAAGGTTGCTAGACCTAACGATTTGAAGAAGATGAAGTCCTTACACGGCTTAACCAGAACTTTGATTCACAACATGATTGTTGGTGTAAGCGAAGGTTATCAGAAGGTTCTGGAAATCAACGGCGTTGGTTACAGAGGAGCTAAGCAGGGTAAGAAGTTAGTCTTGAACCTGGGTTACTCTCATCAGGTTGAAATGGTAGATCCAGAAGGTATTGAGACTGTTATGGATGGCCAGAATAAGATTATCGTTAAGGGTATTGATAAAGAGAAAGTTGGACAGTTTGCGGCTGAGATCAGAGATAAGAGAAGACCAGAGCCATACAAGGGCAAAGGTATCAAGTATGCTGATGAGACTATCAGACGTAAGGTTGGTAAGACTGGTAAGAAATAATTGAGAGGAGAGTGAGAATAATGGTTAGTAAGGTATCAAGAGCTCAGGTTCGCGAGGAAAAGCATAGAAGATTACGCAGATATCTGAATGGTACAAGTGAGAGACCACGTTTGGCTGTATTCAGAAGCAATAATCATATTTATGCACAGATCATTGATGATACAGTTGGTAAAACTCTGGTGTCAGCTTCTACTCTTCAGAAGGATGTTAAGGCTGAATTGGAAAAGACAAACAATGTAGATGCAGCAGCTTATGTTGGAACTGTTATTGCTAAGAGAGCTTTGGAAGCAGGTATCACTGCTGTCGTATTTGATAGAGGTGGATATATTTATCAGGGTAAGATTAAGGCTTTAGCAGATGCAGCAAGAGAAGCTGGTCTGGAATTCTAAGCGGAGGAGGAGAAAAATGAATCGTACAGTTATTGATGCTAGTCAGTTTGAATTAGAAGATAAAGTAGTATCAATCAAGCGTGTCACCAAGGTAGTAAAAGGCGGACGTAATATGCGTTTTGCAGCTTTGGTAGTTGTGGGCGATCACAATGGTCACGTTGGTGCTGGTATGGGCAAGGCTGCTGAAATTCCAGAGGCAATCCGTAAGGCTAAGCAGGCTGCTGAGAAGGCTTTGGTTGAGGTACCGTTGGATGATAATAAGAGTGTTCCACATGATACAATCGGTAAGTTTGGAAGTGCTTCCGTATTGTTGAAGAGATCCCCAGAAGGTACTGGTATTATCGCTGGTGGTCCAGCTCGTAATGTATTGGAGCTTGCAGGTTTGCAGAACATTCGTACAAAGTCTTTGGGTTCCAATAATAAGCAGAACGTTGTACTTGCAACAATTGAAGGTCTCAAGAGCTTGAAGACTCCTGAAGAAGTAGCAAGACTGCGTGGTAAGTCTGTAGAAGAAATCTAAGGAGGACATATCAATGGCAGAGAAGTTAAAGATTACTTTAGTGAAGTCTCCAATCGGAGCAATTCCAAAGCAGAGAAAGACAGTTGAAGCACTTGGTTTGAAGAAGCTTCACAAGACGGTTGAATTGCCAGATAACGCATCTGTAAGAGGCATGGTTTGGCATGTAAGACATTTAGTAAAGGTTGAGGAGATTTAATCTTCAACAATCTAATTTTCATTCGATAGGAGGTATAACCATGGGCTTATCTAATTTAACACCAGCAGCTGGTTCCGTCCAGAACGACAACTTCAGAAGAGGTCGTGGACATGGATCCGGAAATGGTAAGACAGCAGGTAAGGGTCATAAGGGTCAGAAAGCTCGTTCTGGAGCTCCAAGACCAGGCTTTGAAGGTGGTCAGATGCCATTATACAGAAGAATTCCTAAGAGAGGTTTCACTAACAGAAATACAAAAGAAATCATTGGCATCAATGTAGGTGCATTGGAGAGATTTGACAATGATACCGTAGTAACTGTTGAAACTTTGATGGAAGCTGGAATTGTTAAGAATCCACGCGATGGCGTTAAGATTCTTGGCAATGGTGAACTTACCAAAAAGCTGACAGTTAAAGCCTGCGCATTTAGCGAAGGCGCAAAGGCTAAAATTGAAGCAGTTGGTGGAAATGCTGAGGTGGTTTGATGTTAAAAACACTTCAAAATGCATTTAAAATTCCTGAAATAAGAAAACGTATTATATTTACATTCATGATGTTGGTAGTTGTGCGCTTCGGCTCACAGCTGCCAGTACCTGGAACGGATTCAACTTACTTTGCTGGTATGTTGGCCGAGGCAGGAGATGCATTTAATTTTTTTAGTGCAATCACAGGTGGTTCTTTTGAGGACTTCTCTATTTTTGCATTGAGCATTACACCATATATTACATCATCCATTATCATGCAGCTTTTAACCATTGCAATTCCAAAGTTGGAGGAGATGCAGAAGGAAGGCACTGAGGGAAGAAAGAAGATTGCTTCCATTACTCGTTATGTGACCGTTGCTTTAGCATTAATTCAGTCCATTGCTTTGGCGATTGGCTTTGGTAACAGCGGTCTGTTGCTTCATTACAATTTGTGGTCCATCATCGTGGTAGTTATTACTTTAACAGCAGGTTCTGCATTTTTAATGTGGGTTGGCGAGTGTATTACAGAATATGGTATCGGAAATGGTATTTCAATCGTCTTATTGATTAATATCCTGTCTGGTTTGCCAAGTTCTGCTGCTGTTTTGTATGAATCATTTATTGCTACAGCAAGTAATAATGCTTTAAAGATTATTATCTTCTTAGTAATTATTGCCGTTGTAATTGCAATTACGGCCTTTATCTTGATATTGGACTTGGGTGTGCGTAAGATTCCAGTACAGTATTCTCAGAAAATTCAGGGAAGAAGATCTGTTGGAAGCAACACTTCTTTCATTCCAGTGAGAGTGAATACTGGCGGAGTTATTCCAGTTATTTTCGCATCTTCCCTGATGAGTACTCCCGTTGTAATTGCCCAGTTTTTTAATGTAGACTATTCTACATGGTATGGTCATATACTATTAGCACTAAGCTCTAGCAATTGGTGCAGACCATCTGCTCCAGTATATAGTGTAGGTATGATTGTATATATTGCACTGGTAATCCTGTTTGCTTATTTCTATACTTCTATTACTTTTAATCCAGTTGAGATTGCAAATAATATGAAGAAACAGGGTGGTTCAATTCCAGGCCATCGTGCTGGTAAGCCAACAGCAGATTATTTGAATCGAGTATTGAATTACTTGGTATTTATTGGTTCCGTTGGATTGATTATCGTTTGTCTCATTCCAATTTTTGTGAGTGGTTGGTTTGGAGTTGGCTCTTTGTCTTTCTCTGGTACTTCCTTGATCATTATTGCGAGTGTAACAATGGAGACAATCAGACAGTTAGAGTCAATGATGCGAGTACGTAATTATAAAGGCTTTTTAAATGGCTGAAAATAAACATATAGAACCGGGGCTGCTGCAAAATGTCCATAAGCGCAAAACCAGCGGGCTTCTACAAGCAAATTAATTTATGTCTGTAGAGGAATCCGGAGGGAATTGTGTGGCATTTTGCGGCAGCCCCTTCAAATTATAAGGAGGTAAGCGATGAAAGTTATTATGTTGGGTGCACCTGGTGCAGGTAAGGGAACACAGGCGAAGATGATTGCTGATCAGTATGGGGTACTTCATATTTCTACGGGGGATATTTTTAGAGCAAATATCAAAAATAATACACCCCTTGGACAGAAGGCAAAAACCTATATGGATCAAGGTTTGTTAGTTCCAGATGAGTTGGTAGTGGATTTAGTAGTAGACCGCTTGGCTCAGGAGGATTGCAAGAAGGGATACATCTTAGATGGATTTCCAAGAACGATTCCTCAGGCGGAGAGTCTGGATGCGGCATTGGCTCAGGTTGGTACAGAGATTGATTACGCTATTGATGTAGAAGTGCCGGATGAGAACATCGTTAAGAGAATGTCTGGCAGACGTGCATGTGTAAAATGTGGTGCAACATATCATATTGAACATGTACCTCCAAAGAAAGAAAATATATGCGACCGCTGTGGTAGCGAGCTGATTTTGAGAGATGATGATAAGCCAGAGACTGTATTGAAGCGTCTGGGTATTTATCACAATCAGACGCAGCCATTAATTGATTATTATCAATCCAAAAATAAATTAGTTGCTGTGGATGGTACACAGGATATGCAGGATGTATTTCATGCAATTTGTGAAATTTTAGGAGATTAATCTAATGTCAGTATCAATTAAATCGGCAAGAGAAATTGAATTGATGAGGGAGTCCTGTCGATTACTCTCAATCGTCCATGAAGAGTTGGGAAAGGCTATTCACCCAGGTATGAGTACTTGGGAGATTGACAAAATGGGCGAAGAAATAATTCGTAGTTTTGGATGTGTTCCAAATTTCTTACATTACAATGGATATCCAGCTTCCATTTGCGTTTCAGTAAATGAGGAAGTAGTACATGGAATTCCAAGTAAAAAGAGAATTTTGCGAGAAGGCGATATTGTCAGCTTAGATGCGGGTTTAATTTATAAAGGCTATCACTCCGATGCAGCGAGAACTCATGCGGTTGGTGAAATCAGCAAAGAGTCGCAGCAGTTGATTGATGTCACCAAACAAAGTTTTTTTGAAGGTATAAAATATGCTAAAGCAGGAAATCATTTACATGATATTTCAGCAGCAATTCAAAACTATGCAGAGAGCTTTGGCTATGGTGTGGTTCGTGATTTGACAGGACATGGCATAGGTACTTCTCTGCATGAAGATCCAGCAGTGCCAAATTATAAACCAATTGGCAGGGGAATCAAATTACGTCCAGGCATGACATTGGCTATTGAGCCGATGATTAATGCGGGCCGCTATGAGGTTGAGTGGCTGAGCGATGATTGGACCGTGGTGACAAGAGATGGCTCTCGTTCTGCTCACTATGAGAATACAATTGTAATCACAGAGGGAGAACCAGAAATTTTGACTCTCTCCGAAAATGAGAGGAAAGCATTACATGGCTGAGTGGAAAAAGGGAGGTTTGGTGAAGTCAAAGGCTGGTCATGATAAGGATTGCTTCTATATTATAATGAAGATAGAAGGTCCTTATTTATATCTGGCGGACGGCACCATTCGCACACTAGATAAATTAAAGAAAAAAAATGAAAAGCATGTGCAGCACATCGTCTATACCGACGATGTGCTGCAGACAAAGATTTTGCATAATGCAGTATTAAGAAATGAGGATATAAAAAAGGCGATTAAGGGGTATCGGTTGTTGGCACAGGCAGACAATCAGAGTGACCTCATGAATGATTAATCAGGAGGATTCGCATGTCTAAGACAGACGTTATTGAGGTAGAAGGAAAAGTAGTTGAGAAATTACCGAACGCAATGTTCAAGGTAGAACTGGAAAACGGTCATCAGGTATTGGCACATATCAGTGGAAAACTTCGCATGAATTTTATTCGTATTTTGCCAGGTGATACAGTGACATTGGAGTTATCTCCATATGATTTGACAAAGGGAAGAATTATTTGGAGAGATAAATAAAAAAATAGAGCAAAAAAGTGCTTGACATTGCTAATAATTTATGATATTTTAGAGGTCGAGCGTTTGTAAACAACATACCTGTTCATGTGACAGGCTTGCAAGGAAAGGAGAATTACTGTGAAAGTTAGAGCGTCCGTAAAGCCAATTTGCGACAAGTGCAAAGTGATTAAAAGAAAAGGAAGCATTAGAGTAATCTGTGAAAACCCAAAGCACAAGCAGAGACAGGGATAATCAAATTGCTTCATTTATAGCAGAGTTTCTGCTAGATGGTGGTTGTCGTAAGACAACAAATATTTAAGCGGCTGCATTGCAAACACGTGGTTACGTTGTTTGTGATGATAATAAAATGGCAGACATCGAAATAAATAATTGTTCGGTCATCTGAATGATTATAGGTTTTTGATGTCGCATTGTCAAGTTTAAAGCTTGACAGATAAAAATATTTACACAAGATGTGGTACAACATTTCGACGTTTCCTTATTAACCAGTGGAGACGGGCTGCCACAGCTTACATGGTTTTGAAAATTATCTAATGGAGGTGCGAAACACACATGGCTCGTATTTCAGGCGTTGACTTACCAAGAGAAAAGCGTATCGAGATCGGATTAACTTATATCTATGGTATTGGTAGAGTAAGTTCCAATAAGATTCTTAGCGTAGCAGGTGTTAATCCAGATACAAGAGTAAAGGATTTGACCGATGAGGAAGTTGCTAGAATCCGTGATGCAATGGAAGAAGTTCATCAGGTAGTAGAGGGTGACTTAAGAAGAGAAGTTGCCATGAATATCAAGAGACTTCAGGAAATTGGATGTTATAGAGGAATCCGTCATAGAAAGAGCCTGCCAGTTCGTGGTCAGAAGACAAAGACCAATGCAAGAACTCGCAAGGGCCCTAAGAAGACTGTAGCAAATAAGAAGAAATAATATTTTTAGCGAATAGGATTTGGTTATAGTACGGAAAGTACTTTTATATAGAAGAAACAATTCACTATTACGCGTCAATAAGGAACCCATAAGGGAGGTTAGTTTAGAAAAATGGCTAAAAAAGTGTCAGCAGTAAAGAAAGTGACAAAGAAGCGTGTTAAGAAAAACGTTGAACGTGGACAAGCTCACATTCAGTCATCTTTTAATAATACAATTGTAACATTGACTGATACCCAGGGTAATGCATTATCTTGGGCAAGTGCAGGCGGTCTTGGATTTAGAGGTTCAAGGAAATCTACTCCTTATGCAGCGCAGATGGCAGCTGAAACTGCTACTAAAGCAGCTTTAGTACATGGACTTAAGTCTGTAGACGTTATGGTAAAGGGTCCAGGAGCCGGTCGTGAAGCAGCAATTCGTGCTTTGCAGGCATGTGGTCTTGAAGTTACCAGTATCAAGGATGTAACTCCAGTACCACATAATGGTTGTCGTCCACCAAAACGTAGAAGAGTATAATAGGAGGTGCTTTAAAGTGGCAATTGATAGAGTTCCTGTTCTTAAGAGATGCAGATCGCTGGGATTGGATCCAATATATTTGGGTATTGATAAAAAGTCCAACAGAGAGTCTAAGAGAGCAAATAAGAAAATGAGTGAATATGGCCAGCAGCTGAGAGAGAAGCAGAAGGCTAAGTTCATTTATGGTGTGTTAGAGAAACCTTTCAGAAATTATTATAATAAAGCAGAGAGAATGAATGGTATGACAGGTGAAAACCTGATGATTCTTCTCGAGAGAAGATTGGATAATGTAATCTTCCGTTTAGGCTTTGCAAGAACCAGACAGGAAGCAAGACAGATTGTTGATCATAAGCATGTATTGGTAAATGGCAAGTGTATCAATATTCCATCTTACTTAATCAGCGCTGGAGATACAATTGAAATCAGAGAAAAGAGCAAGGATTCTCAGAGATATAAAGATATCTTAGAGAAGACTGGCGCTAGAATGGTGCCAGAATGGTTAGAGGCTAACCAGGAGAATTTGTCTGGTGTAGTTAAGCAGTTACCAGCTAGAGATATGATTGATGTACCAGTAAATGAGATGTTAATCGTCGAGTTGTATTCCAAGTAATAAGTAGTTAACCCCATGGTGATATAGATTCACATGCAGGTTAACTGCTGTGAATGGACATAAAGAGTGAGAGGTAGTTTTCATACTTGACCCAAAAGGAGGGGCTTATCGTGTTCGATTTTGAGAAACCAAGAATTGATATTGTCGAGTTATCCGATGATCATAAATATGGAAAGTTCGTTGTAGAACCACTTGAAAGAGGATATGGAACTACACTTGGAAATTCTTTGAGAAGAATTATGCTTTCTTCTTTACCGGGCGTCGCAATTAGTCAGGTAAAGATTGAGGGAGTTCTTCACGAATTCAGTTCAATTCCCGGAGTAAAGGAAGATGTAACTGAAATTATCATGAACTTAAAGAACCTTGCAATTAAGAATAACAGTGATACAAACGAGGCTAAGATTGCTTATATTGAGTATGAGGGTGAGGGTGTTGTGACAGCAAAGGATATTCAAGCTGATCAGGACATTGAAATCATCAATCAGGATCAGGTAATTGCTACTTTGAGTGGCGGTCCAGACTGTAAGCTCTATATGGAGTTGACGATTACCAAGGGTCGTGGTTATGTAAGTGCAGATAAGAATAAAAATGACGAACTGCCAATTGGTATGATTGCCGTTGATTCTATTTACACTCCAGTAAAACGTGTCAATATGGCAGTAGAGAATACTCGTGTTGGTCAGGTTACCGATTATGATAAGTTGACATTGGATGTTTATACAGACGGTACCTTGGCTCCAGATGAGGCAGTTAGCTTGGCTGCAAAGGTTTTAAGTGAGCATTTAAGTCTGTTCATTGATTTGTCTGAAAATGCAAAGACAGCAGAGGTTATGGTAGAGACCGTACCAAATGAAAAAGATAAAGTGCTTGATATGAATATTGACGAGTTAGAGTTATCCGTTCGTTCATACAATTGTTTGAAGAGAGCTGGTATTAATACTGTTGCAGAGTTGATTGATAGAACACCTGATGATATGATGAAGGTTCGTAACCTTGGTCGTAAGTCATTGGATGAAGTTCTTGTAAAGTTAGATGAGCTTGGATTGAAATTGAATCCCAGCGAAAACGACTAATACGGAGGTGAAATAGAAATGGCAGGATATAGAAAGCTTGGCAGAACTTCCAGTCAGAGAAAAGCTTTGATTAGAAGCCAGGTCACAAGTTTATTATATAATGGAAAGATTGTCACCACTGAGGCTAGAGCAAAGGAAATCAGAAAAGTTGCTGAGGGACTTATTGCAATGGCTATCAAGGAGAAGGACAATTATGAGACCGTAACCGTACAGGCTAAGGTTGCAAAGAAGGATGCAGATGGTAAGACTGTTAAGGAAATCGTAGATGGAAAGAAAGTTACCGTATACGAGACCGTTGAAAAGCAGATTAAGAAGGATTCTCCTTCCCGCTTACATGCAAGAAGACAGATGCTGAAGGTATTTTATGATGTTACATCTGTACCAACAGAGGCAGCTGGAAAGAAGAAGAACACTGTTAAGGTAAATATGCCTAACAAGATGTTTGATGAGATTGCTCCTAAGTACGCAAGCCGCAATGGTGGTTATACAAGAATCGTAAAGATTGGACCACGTAAGGGCGATGCTGCTATGGAAGTATTGCTTGAGTTAGTTTAAGAACTAGGGCGCCACTCGGCTTGACAGTCGGAGGGCGCTTTTTTTATGATAATCGAGTGGCAGAGAACGAAAGATTTCTCTGCTGCTCGATTTTGCTTGCATTTCCCAACAAAATTATATACAATGTTAGCGGCACATACAGTCAAAGAACAGGACAAGGAAAGAAAAGTATGAATCACATTATAAAAATAGCAAAATTAATTTATGAGTATATTGTGTATGGAGAAGATGGTGATGAAATTGGTGTTACTCGGGCCATTGATGATGTAGACATAGAAATTAAAAAAGGTGATTTTGTGGCGATTTTGGGACATAATGGCTCTGGTAAATCCACGTTGGCAAAACATTTAAATGCAATTTTGCTGCCGACAAAGGGTACTGTTTGGATTGGAGAGAAGGATACGACAGATGAGAGTGTATTATGGGATATCCGACAGGAGGCAGGTATGGTGTTCCAGAATCCTGATAATCAAATTGTAGCAAATTTGGTGGAGGAAGATGTAGCTTTTGGACCAGAGAACATTGGTGTTCCGACAAAAGAAATTTGGGAACGCGTCAATCGCAGTTTGGAGAAAACAGGCATGACGATGTATCGTCATCGCTCACCAAATAAGCTGTCGGGTGGGCAGAAACAGCGTGTGGCTATTGCGGGAGTGATGGCAATGAAGCCAGACTGTATTATTATGGATGAGCCGACGGCTATGTTAGACCCAAATGGACGCAGAGAAGTCATTCAAACAGTGCATGATTTGAACAGACAGGAAGGGATTACTGTGATATTAATTACACATTACATGGAGGAAGTCATTGATGCGGATCGTGTCATTGTGATGGATGAGGGTAAGGTGGTGATGGACGGTACGCCAGCAAAAATTTTTTCTCAGGTAGAAAAATTGAAAGAATATCGATTGGATGTCCCACAAGTGACGGAATTAGCCTGGGAGCTGCAGAAAGAAGGAATTCCTCTGCCAGATGGTATTCTGACGGTCGAACAGTTTGTAGAAGCAATGACGAAAATAAAAGAAAGATTGGACAGCACTAAGAGAAAGGCGGAAACAGCAGAATGTCACTA
Organism: Lachnospiraceae bacterium; assembly: GCA_051879015.1. Classification (GTDB taxonomy): domain Bacteria; phylum Bacillota; class Clostridia; order Lachnospirales; family Lachnospiraceae; genus JBJELF01. The sequence continues at coordinate 2,721 of JBJELF010000125.1, read as the reverse complement.
AAATTGGAACATGTAAATTTTATCTATGATGCGGATACGGCCAATCCCGTCTATGCCACCAATGATGTGTCATTAGAGATAGGAGAAGGTGAGTTCATTGGTTTGATGGGACATACAGGTTCAGGAAAATCGACTTTGATTCAGCATTTCAATGGTTTAGTAAAGCCCAGCAGCGGAAAAATCTATTTTCATGGTCAAGATATTTATGAAGAAGGATTTTCCTTAAAAAATTTAAGAAGTAAGGTAGGATTGGTTTTTCAGTATCCAGAGCATCAGCTTTTTGAGATAGACGTTCTCTCGGATGTAAGTTTTGGTCCCAAAAATCAGGGATTTTCTAAGGAAGAGGCTGAGAAGAAGGCGAAAGCGGCATTGCAGCTGGTTGGGATGGGAGCACAGTATTATAAAAAATCTCCTTTTGAACTTTCAGGGGGTCAGAAGCGTCGGGTAGCCATTGCGGGAGTGTTGGCTATGGAACCAGAGATCTTAATCTTGGATGAACCTACAGCAGGGCTGGATCCAAGGGGGCGTGATGAAATTTTAAATGAATTAAAAAAACTTCACGAGGAGAAACACATTACGATTGTGTTGGTTTCTCACAGCATGGAGGATATTGCTAATTATGCGCAGCGAATCATAGTGATGGATGATGGAAAAATTTTGTTTGATGGCACAGTCAAGGAAGTTTTTCGTCACTATAAAGAGTTGGAAAGGGTAGGCTTAGCAGCTCCGCAGGTGACTTATCTGGCGCATGCTTTGAAGGAAAATGGTTTTGATGTGGATGTGGATATAACAACGATAGCAGAGTTAAAGTCAGAGCTATTGAAAAATTTAGAAAGGTAGGTGAATCAAAATGATTCGTGATATTACAATTGGTCAGTATTATGCGGTTGATTCGATGGTTCACCGAATGGACCCGAGAACAAAGTTGGCTGGGACAATGTTGTATATCGTGTCTCTGTTTGTGGCAAAGGGAATTGTGGGATATGTGCTGGCTGGCATATTTTTGGCTTTGGCAATTCATACCTCGAAGATACCATTTGGTTATTTGGTCAGAGGATTAAAAGCGATTATGATTTTGCTGTTAATCAGTGTCTCTTTTAATCTATTTTTGACGTCGGGAGACGTGATTTTTTCGATACCTATTTTTGTGTGGCATTTAACTCTAACTTGGCAGGGATTGGAGAGAGCTGTATTTATGGCGATTCGTCTGGTAATGCTGATTATGGGCTCTTCTATGATGACTTTGACGACCACGCCAAACCAGCTGACAGATGGATTAGAGAAAAGTTTGGGATTTTTGAAGCGAGTCAAGGTGCCTGTTCATGAAATTAGTATGATGATGTCGATTGCGCTGCGTTTTATTCCTATATTAATAGAAGAAACAGATAAAATTATGAAGGCACAGATGGCAAGAGGGGCAGATTTTGAAAGTGGAAATTTGATTCAAAAAGCGAAAAGTATGGTACCTTTGTTAGTTCCGCTGTTTATTTCAGCATTTCGAAGAGCAACTGATTTGGCTATGGCTATGGAGGCACGATGCTATCATGGTGGCGGAGGTCGGACCAAGATGAAACCTTTGAAATATACAAAGGTGGATGCCATTGGATACGGATACGTATTCGGGTATTTGGCAGTGATGATTGTGTGGAGAATAGTGAATTGAAAAGTTGGCAAGGAGGTTTTGTTTGAAAAGAGTAAAAATGGTCATTGCCTATGATGGCACAAATTATTGTGGCTGGCAGCTGCAGCCGAATGGTGTGACAATTGAGCAGGTGTTAAATGAAAAATTGAGTGAACTTCTGCATGAACCGATTGCGGTGATAGGGGCCAGCAGAACGGATTCGGGTGTTCATGCTCTGGGAAATGTGGCAGTATTTGACACAGAGAGCCGAATTCCAGCACAGAAAATGGCAATGGCGCTGAATCAGCGACTGCCGAAGGATATTGTTGTGCAGTCTTCCTGCGAGGTTCCTCTCGATTATCATCCCAGAAAACGCAATACTCATAAGACTTATGAATATCGCATCTTAAATCGTCGGATTCCGTTGCCAGCGGAGCGGTTTAATTCGCTGTTTTATTATATGCCCTTGAATCTGGAGGCAATGCAGAAGGCAGCTGCCTGTCTTGTAGGAGAACATGATTTTGTTAGTTTCTGTTCTGTGAGAAATCAGGCAGAGGATACTGTTCGTACGATTTATTCTTTGGATATAAAAAAAGATGAGAAAGATATGATTTACATTCGTATCACGGGAAATGGATTTCTCTATAATATGATTCGCATTATTGTGGGAACACTTTTGCGAGTCGGAACAGGATATTATAGTTGGGAGCAAATAAATCAAATTCTGGAAGCCAGAGATAGAAATGCCGCTGGACCAAAGGCACCTGCCGAGGGATTAACGCTCATTCAAATAGAAGAAGTAGAGTTGGAGCCGTTCATAGTGCAGAATACCTTACATTGGTCTTATTGTTTGCAATTGGACAGCATTGCAGATGATGGGACAGCAACGCTTCATATCATGCGCTGTGATAAAGAAGATTTTTCCAGAACCTTGCTGCGATTGACCAAATATGCTTTTCGCAATGGATGCAGGAAAATTTTTGTGATGGATGATACAGGATTTCTGACCGAGGAAATGGAATTGGATTATTTTATATATCGAAAAGAAAACGGAAATTTTTGTGGTTATGACAGAGCTGATATAGAAATGTTTTTGTAAA
>JBJELF010000124.1:6558-9551 GCA_051879015.1 Lachnospiraceae bacterium | reverse complement strand
CTGGAAATGCGGTTGTTACGATATTAGATCGCAAGTCATTAGCAATCAGTAATGCAACGCCAGGGCAGCATCTCACATTACAATGCTACGGCAATGATATTGATTTTTCGAATGAAATTTATAATGTTTCTGAATCAATGCAATATGTATTTGTGGATACAAATCAACACTGGATGTATGATTTGTATTATAATGGAAGTACATTTGATGTGACAGGACTTCCGTTTGAAGGGGGTACTTATAATGAATAAATTAAAAAGCATGCATCACAATTTGATTTTTCCCTGTCATGTAGAATTTCTTCAATTGACTTCAAATGGAACATTAAAAAATTGTGTTAATAAAAGAATAAAACTAATTGTTATTCGGGGTAAAAGCGTCCAAAATGAAGACGGATATCAGATTGATTTAAACAACATTCATATTATGATTGGAAATCAAGAATTAAAGATTGAGCAAAAATTATGTAGCATGAATGGAATAAACGATTATATTTTTATTGATATTGAAAATCAAAGAGTAATCGTTAGAAAACATATTCAGGCAAGTGAGGATAGTGGCTATGTAATTTTGGAATCACCGCAATATATCGAACTAGATTGGCTGTCTGAATACAATCTAGTTACAACTCAAGGCGATATGGAAGTTCAAAATTGTAGCAATATATTTTCGCAGATAACAATTGAATATTATGCAAAAGGCATCATCGACGGGTTACCAGCTGTCAAAAATGGTCTAATTACGGTATTTGATGGCTGGAACAATGCGGGACGCAATTTTGAGCAGGATTTTTTGTATCCTGGATCAGATTTGATTGGCAATGCAGGATTTTATAATTCAAAATATGGAAACGAAAATGAACATGGGTATGGGCGAAAAGGGATGCATTTGAACGGAAACGAAAGCATGTCAGACCTAATCATCCAGATGAGGAATGATAAAATCACTAAAAATAGTGCCCTTGAATTGGATGCTCTTGGTAAGCTAAAAGATGACGGCAATGGATGTTATGAGATTATCCCAGAGACAGATCCAGAACGTCTACCGGCGTATAGTTATCTTTACAATCATGCGTACAAGCCAAAGGGGCATCTCACTGTTTATGCACCGGATAGATTTCTTCTCTCAGAATCAGAAACGGAAACATCGGTGCAGATTATTACCAGATTGTGTAATCCATCAGATAATTATTTTTGTGGGATCGCATACAATGTTGAATACACGATGTCCAATGAAGTAAAAGCAGCAAGAAATATGGCTGCGACACCATTTGATGATTTATCATTGCTGATTCGTAATCTATACGGCACGGTTTACGTTTATCTCAACGATCAGAATGTGACGATAGGACCAACCTTTCGCGGCAATTGGACTGGTCCGGACAGTCAGGATTTTTACCTTGGATTTTGCCGCCAGGGTGATATTAATAGTTCATCTCGTGCAATGGATGTTTACGCTATTTACATTTACGACCGGAAAATAACTAAGGATGAAGTCAATGCAAATATGCGACAAGCTGGTCAGCGATTTCAATTTCCTTTCTATCAGCGCAAATTCCCTGTATTACAGGATAACGGAAATTGTAAAACATTACAGCAGGCATTGCGTTTGATTGGCTATCGCAATGCAACGGATGAGAAACTAGAAATTTTGATCCAAGAAATTGCCGAGCTTAATATTGAGAATAAACTTTATGTTGAAATTAATTCTCAAGAATTCCACTGTAGAATGCTTGATTTAATGCGAGAAGGAAAACTATTACGACCAACGTCGTTTGAAAATCGACGAAAGAAATACACTGAACGCTCTGCGGAGGGTTAAGATGCAAATAATTATTAATGACATATCGTGGACATTTGTACATTCGCCCGAAAAATTTATAAATCCATATTATAAATATAATTACATTTACAAACCAACACGTTTTCTTGGCGCAACTAATATTGCACAGAAAACATTCTATGTTGACAAAAATATGGATAATGACAAATTCATCAGCGTGATGGCGCATGAGCTAGGTCATATGGTTTTAGCATCGTGTGATCTCATTGCATTAGCATTGAACGAATCTTATACGATAAAATTTGTAAACGAAAATAAAAGAATGTTGCTAAAAATGGCAAAGGAGATAATGGAAAATGAAGATTCTGATCATATATATTATTGTTGCAGTTTTAGGTTATGCGATTAGATACGTAGGTATTCAATCAATAAAAAAACGCGATGTAATATTGGAATGTCGTAGTAAATTTTGGTATTATACCATGCCATGTATGCCGTTTTTAAATATTTTTTGTATAATTTATGGTAGTGCATTATTCTATATGGCATCTAAGCTTACTGACGAAGAAATATTCGACATAATGGATGATGCAACTGATTACTATAAAAAAATAAAAAAACATTACAAAGCAAGACCATAGATGGTCTTATTTTTATGTCAAAAAATTAGTTGCGAAATGCAGCGGAAAGGATATAAATATGGATTCTACTATTATTGTAGCAATCATATCTCTTGCGGGCACTCTTGGAGGTAGCTATTTTGCAGCAAGACGCTCGAGCGCGCTTATTGCATATCGTCTCGAACAGTTAGAAAATAAAGTACAGGCGCATAATAATTTAATTGAGCGTATGTATAAAGTGGAGGAAAAAATAGACCTCCACGAAGAAAAAATCAAGGTTGTAAATCATCGTATCGAGGATTTAAAAGAAAAGGGGTGATAATATGAAAAATAAGGAATATTGGATTAATTGGGCAAAGGCAGCAGGTGTAAGAGCAACTAAAACAATAGCGCAAACGGCGGTAGCCACCATCGGTACTGCTGCTGCTCTGGGAGCTGTGGACTGGAAAATGGTAGTATCTGCATCTGCCCTGGCAGGCGTGTTATCTCTGCTGACTAGTGTGGCTGGTCTGCCGGAAGTATCCAACAAGGAGGAATAATGACACAAGATGATTTAATTAAAATCGCAAAAATCATCTACGCAGAGGGCAG
>JBJELF010000124.1:0-6458 GCA_051879015.1 Lachnospiraceae bacterium | reverse complement strand
AATGGGGTCATTTTTATTTTGGAAAGAAAGGTGATAATTTTATGGTGATTAATCAAAATCAAAATTTTGAGCCTACTCACAACACGAGTGCCAGAGCTGGAAAACCTGAGTATATTGTAGTACACTATGTAGGTGCTCTCGGAGATGCCAAGGCAAACATTGATTATTATAATTTAATTACTACTGTCAATGCCAGCGCAGATTTTTACGTGGGATTTGACGGTACAGTATGGCAGTATAATACAGATATTAATAACAGATATACCTGGGCAGTAGGAAAAAATTGGTACGATGGTAAAAACGGTGCTACGTTATGGGGAATTGCTAATAACAATAATTGTATTAACATTGAAATGTGTGTAAGAAGTAAAACAGGAAAAGCTGTTGCTGCTAATTCCAAAAACTGGTATTTTGAAGATGCAACTGTAAATGCTACTGTCGAATTAGTTAAGTATCTAATGAATCTGTATAATATTGATGTAGATCATGTAGTAAGACATTATGACGTATGCGGAAAGTATTGTCCAGGAGTTTTCGGATGGAATGCTGCTTCGGGTAGTGAGGCAGAGTGGACTAATTTTAAAGCAAGATTAAGTACTACACAGCAGGCACAGACCATTCCTTCAGCTCAGAATAATTTACCGAGTACAGTACCTTTTACAGTCAAAGTACTTGTTTCGGACTTAAATTATCGTTCTAAACCATCTATGTCTGGAACAGTTAAAGGAACAACTGGAAAGGGAACTTTTGATATTATTGAAATATCATCGGATGGTTGGGGTAAGCTAAAGAGCGGCGCTGGATGGATTTATTTGCTGAATCCTACATATGTGTCTATTCTTGATGCATCTACCCCTTTCAAAGTAAAAATCACGGATTCGGCACTAAACATTCGTACAGGACCAAGTATTAACCACTCAATTACTGGACGAATTACAGATATGGGTGTATATACTATCACTGAGGTCAAGTCTGGAATGGGCAGTACTGCAGGTTGGGGTAGACTGCTTTCCGGCGCTGGGTGGATTAGCTTGGACTTTTGTGATAAAATTTAACTATTAGCATCAGAGATGATATATCCATCATAGATGTGGTAATGAGCTGGCGCATATGGAGATGATTTGTGCCATTGTATATCAGTTGACAAAAGATTTGTCCATGGAAGAAGTGAAAGCCTCTGGTTTTGATAAGTATTATGTGGATCATGGTTTTGCCCTTTGGCCACAGGCCGCCAGTGGTTCTCCTTTTACCTCCACTTACTTCCAGTCCAAAGGAGATCCTATCACTGATTTAGTAGAAGATTTGGCAGCAGAACAGAAAGCAAGGAGTACCTATGATAATATTCTGCGTTTAATTGATGATCCAGAAATCTGTGACCCAATTCGCTTCCTGCGTGAGCGTGAGATTGTGCATTTCCAGCGTTTCGGTGAGGCCCTGCGCCATGTACAGGAAGAATCCAATTTCAAAAATTTCTATGCTGTCAATTCAGCGATTGATCGATAAATTCGTGTAAAAAATAGATTGTTGGCGCTTGCAAAATGCGCATACAATAAAAGGGGATATCACTTTATATGAATTGATATCCCCTTTACACGTTCATGTGATGATAATATTTGAAAAACAGGTATACATCTGGGATTTACTTATCTTTTTCTGCTTCTGCCATCATCATAGCGCGTACTTTCAAAGAAAGTCCGAACAGATTGATAAATCCCTCGGCATCATGATGGTCGTACAAGTCACCGGTAGTGAAGGAAGCCAGTTTTTCACTGTACAAGCTATATGGAGAAGTAGTACCCTGCTTGATGATATTGCCTTTGTAAAGCTTCATCTTAGTTTCACCTGTTACGTACTTCTGGGTGGATTCTACAAATGCCTGGCAGGATTCACGAAGTGGTGTGAACCATTTTCCTTCATATACAAGGTCAGCCATTTTAGCATCTACAATCTTTTTGAATGCCATGGTATCGCGATCCAAAATCAGTTCTTCCAACTGCTTATGAGCTTCCAACAAAATAGTTCCGCCAGGAGTTTCATAGACACCACGAGACTTCATACCTACGACACGGTTTTCAACGATATCGCAGATACCAACACCGTTTGCACCGCCAAGAGTGTTTAACTTCTTGATAATTTCAGAAACTTTCATCTTTTCTCCATTCAATGCGACTGGTACACCAGCTTCAAAGGAGATGGATACTTCTGCGCCTTCCTCTGGGGCTTTTTCTGGGCGTACACCCAAAACCAAAAGATGATCATAGTTTGGAGCCTGTGCAGGGTCTTCCAATTCCAAACCCTCATGGCTGATATGCCACAGGTTACGGTCACGGCTATAGCTGTTGTCAGCGGAGAATGGAAGGTTGATGCCATGAGCATGGCAGTATTCAATTTCATCTTCACGGGAACTCATTTTCCAAGTTTCATTGCATCTCCAAGGTGCAATAATCTTAATATCAGGAGCTAAGGCCTTGATACCTAATTCAAAACGTACCTGGTCATTTCCCTTTCCAGTAGCACCATGGCAGATAGCAACAGCGCCTTCTTTGCGGGCAACTTCAACCAATTTCTTTGCAATCAGTGGGCGGGCCATGGAAGTACCAAGTAAGTACTTATTCTCATACACGGCATCTGCCTGTACACATGGGACGATATATTCATCACAGAATTCATCGACTACATCAAGAATGTATAATTTTGCAGCGCCAGATAATTTAGCTCTCTCTTCCAAGCCATCCAATTCACTGTCCTGTCCAACATCAATACAGCAGCAAATGACATCATAATCATAATTTTCCTTCAGCCATGGAATAATTGCGGTAGTATCCAGACCGCCAGAGTAGGCCAATACAACTTTGTCTTTCATAATATAAAATCTCCTTTGTGTTATTTCTCTATAGGAAAAATGATTTTTCTACGATTTTTTTTAACAGTGAATAATATACAACAGAAAATGCATTAAGTCAAGGGAAATTTCTAAAAAAATAATAAAAATAAACTTGACTTTATACACAATGAATGTATAATTATAAATACTTTGAAAAATAAAAAAACTCTTTACAGAATCAAAAAGAAGTATATAATATCCTAGGTATGGAAAATTAGAAGATAAAAAATTAGAAAAGAGGAAGATGAGATGATTAAAGTTGGTATCATAGGTTCCACAGGATATGCAGGAAACGAACTGGTACGCTTATTGCTGCAGCATAAAGAGATAGAGATTGTTTGGTATGGTTCCAGAAGTTATATTGACCAGAAATATGCAGCTGTATATCAGAATATGTTTCAGTTGGTGGACGCAAGCTGTATGGACGATAATATGGAAGCATTGGCAGACTCCGTTGATGTGATTTTTACAGCGACACCACAGGGTTTATGTGCTTCGTTGGTTAATGAAGAAATATTAAATAAAGTAAAAATTATTGATTTGAGTGCGGATTTTCGTATCAAAGATGTAAGAACTTACGAGGAGTGGTATGGCATCACTCACAAATCACCGCAGTTTATTGAAGAAGCTGTATATGGTCTGTGCGAGATAAATCGTGAGAAGGTAAAGAAAGCAAGACTGGTAGCAAATCCAGGTTGTTATCCGACCTGTTCGACATTGTCCATTTATCCGTTGGCAAAGGAAGGTCTCATTGACATGAGTACACTGATTATTGATGCAAAGTCAGGCACCTCTGGAGCAGGAAGAGGAGCAAAGGTAGCAAATCTGTACTGCGAGGTCAATGAAAATATTAAGGCCTATGGTGTAGCAAACCATCGTCATACGCCAGAGATTGAGGAGCAGTTAAGCTATGCTTCAGGAGAAAAGGTAGTGTTGAATTTTACCCCTCATTTGATTCCAATGAATCGCGGTATTTTAATTACTGCCTATGCATCTTTGAAGAAGGATGTGACTTATGATGAGGTCAAGGCAATTTATGATAAATATTATGCAAACGAGACCTTTGTCCGTGTTCTTGATAAGAATGTTTGCCCTGAGACTCGTTGGGTAGAGGGCAGCAATTATGTGGATGTAAACTTCAAAATTGATCCCAGAACCAAGCGTGTCATTATGATGGGTGCCATGGACAATTTGGTAAAGGGTGCAGCAGGACAGGCGATTCAGAATATGAACTTGATGTTTGACTTTAAGGAAACCGAAGGATTGATGCAGGTTCCAATGTTCCCATAACGATGATTGATGAAAAGATATTGAAATTCAAATATCTGCAAGGTTCATAGAAAAGTAATATAAGAAAAGCAAGAAAGATAATAAGGAGAAAAAGATGTATCAGATTATTGAAGGTGGAGTAACAGCTCCTAAGGGATTTTATGCAGCAGGTTGTTATGCTGGTATCAAAAAAGGCGGAAAGAAAGATATGGCTTTGGTTTATAGTGAAAAACCTTGTCATGGTGCGGGTGTGTTTACAACGAATGTGGTAAAGGCTGCTCCTGTTAAATGGGATAAGTTTGTCTGCGAAAATGGCAATTATGTGCAGGCGGTAGTAGTAAATTCTGGTGTGGCAAATGCTTGTACTGGTGAGGAAGGATATCAGTATTGCGTAGATATGGCACAGGAAGTGGGAATTGCATTGGATATTCCTACTCATACAGTGCTCGTTGCTTCTACAGGTGTGATTGGTAAGCAGCTTCCAATGGACATTATCAAGAGTGGTGTAAAACAGTTGGCTCCGATGATTAAGGATACTAAGGAAGCTGGTACCTTGGCTGCCGAGGCAATTATGACAACTGACACAAAGACCAAGGAAGTAGCAGTACAGATGGTATTAGGAGGAAAGACGGTCACCATCGGTGGTATGTGCAAGGGTTCTGGTATGATTCATCCCAATATGGCCACCATGCTTTGTTTTGTGATGACGGATGCAGCCATTGCAAAGCCATTGCTGCAGAAAGCATTGAGTGATATCGTGACAGATACTTTCAATATGATTTCTGTTGACGGAGATACTTCTACGAATGACAGTGTTTTATTGATGGCAAATGGTATGGCTCAAAATCCAGAAATAACCGAAGAAGATGAAGATTACGCAGCATTCTGTGAGGGTTTGACCTATATTATGACTGAATTGAGCAAGATGATTGCAGGTGATGGTGAAGGATGTACTTGTCTGTTTGAAGTAACCGTGAATGGTGCTGAAAGCAAGGCACAGGCGAAGGTTTTGGCAAAGTCTGTTGTATGTTCTAGCCTGACTAAGGCAGCTATTTTTGGTCATGATGCAAACTGGGGAAGAATTCTCTGTGCATTGGGATATTCTGGGGTACAGTTTGATCCGGAGAAGGTTGATATTAGCTTTTCTAGCTGTGCAGGTACTCTGCAGATTGTAGAAAATGGTGTGGCTGTCAATTATAGCGAAGAGAAGGCAACTGAGATTTTGTCACAGGAAGTGGTAACGGTTATCATTGATATGAAGATGGGCGAGGCTGCTGCAACTGCTTGGGGTTGTGACTTGACTTATGATTATGTAAAGATTAACGGAGATTACAGAAGTTAAAATCATATGATATCAGGGTCAAAAGGTCGTATATTTTATGCTGCATGAAAATATATGACTTTGGAACTCGCCAAACAGGAGAAGGTGGCTTGATAAGGCATATTTCAAAAGTTTTCAGAATGGCGAATATATCATTTAAGAGGGATAAAAGCATGGAATTAGAGCAGGAAGTTATCGATAAAGCGGCGGTGCTGATTGAGGCATTGCCTTATATACAGCGTTTTAATCGTAAAATCATCGTTGTAAAGTATGGCGGAAGTGCTATGAACAACGAGAGTTTAAAGAAAAGTGTAATTAGTGATGTGGTATTATTAAAGTTAGTTGGTTTTAAACCGATTATTGTACATGGTGGTGGGAAGGAAATCAGCCGTTGGGTTACCAAATGCGGTATGGAGCCTCATTTTGTCAATGGGCTTCGTGTAACTGACGAGCCTACAATGGAATTGGCTGAGATGGTTCTCAACAAGGTAAATAAAGAGTTAGTTTCCATGGTGCATGAATTGGGAGTCAAGGCGGTTGGTATTTCTGGAAAAGATGGTATGCTTTTGCAGGTAGACAAGAAGTATTCCAATGGAGAAGATATCGGATATGTGGGTGACATCAAAGAAGTCAATCCCAAAATTTTATTTGATTTATTGGAGAAGGATTTCCTTCCAATTGTATGTCCAATTGGTTCTGATGACAGCTTCCATAGTTATAACATCAATGCGGATGATGCAGCATGTGCCATTGCAAGAGCAGTCAAAGCAGAAAAACTTGCATTCTTGACTGATGTAGAGGGTGTGTATCGTGATTTCAATGACAAATCATCCTTAATTTCTGAGTTAGATACAGAAGAGATGAGAGAATTGTTAAAGAGTGGTTCCATCGCAGGAGGTATGCTGCCCAAAATGGAAAATTGTCTGGATGCCATAGAAAATGGAGTTTCGAGAGTACATATCATGGATGGACGTATTGCACATT
>JBJELF010000123.1:0-39144 GCA_051879015.1 Lachnospiraceae bacterium | reverse complement strand
TCGAGATGGAAAGAATTATGAGATTTATGGAACTCAGAAGCTAGTTGAGTAACCAAATTGATATTATTTTTGTATGTATCCTGCTCACATCTATTGACAGCTTTCTATTTCTGTATTAAAATGACATCTGCCAAGAAAAAGATAAATAGAGAAGAAGATAGAATGACTTGGATTTGAGGAGGAATAGTGTGGATTCAATTGTAGTGTGGTTTACGGAAAACTTAAGTGGTGTGATTTCAAAAGAGGCTATCGTGTTTATTATCTCGATGATTCCTATTTTGGAATTAAGAGGGGGTCTGTTAGCTGCAAAATTGTTAGGGGTACCGCTTTTGGAGGCAAATATTTTATGTATTATTGGAAATATTTTGCCGATTCCATTTATTTTATTGTTGATTCGCCGTGTGTTGGAGTGGATGAAAAATGTCAAAGTATTTCGTCCTATTGCACTGTGGCTGGAGCAAAAAGGGATGAGTAAGAGTGATACCATAAAAAAATATGAATTTTGGGGATTAACCTTGTTTGTCGGGATTCCATTGCCAGGTACTGGTGCATGGACGGGTTCGTTGGCTGCTTCTTTGCTGAGAATTGATTTTAAGAAAGCATTTGCTGCCGAGTTAGTGGGCATTGCTATGGCAACGATTATTATGGATTTTATTTCTTATGGATTGTTAGGATTATTTATCAAATAATTTTGTGATACCCAGGTCAAAAGGTCATACATTTCATGCTTGCATGAAAATGTATGACCTTATTTTATAAAAAACTGCCAGAAAACCTACCACCGTCTGTGTCTTTTCGGCATTAGGTGGTGAGTAGTTCGCGTTTTGATGCATAAGACACAAAAAAAGCTATCAAGGATTACTTGATAGCTTCGAACTGGGCTGCAAGGATTCGAACCTTGAAATGCTGGAGTCAGAGTCCAGTGCCTTACCATTTGGCGACAACCCAATGTGTTTTTCAACAACAAGATGTATTATACACGAATTTGAGGAAAAGTCAAGTATTTTTTAAAAAAAATTATTTTAGATTGACAAATAGTTCTGTTATCAGTAGAATAAAGTCCGTGACGGTTTTGTTGATTGAATTGTTGTTAGAATTTATTGGTATATGTTCAACAAAACAGAAAAATCTTTTTACATAAAAAATTTTTATGAGTTATTAGTAAGGAGGCGTCTTATGGATGGACTAGGCACGTTAGGGGATTCAATTGAGCAGCTGCAGACTACCACGACGGAAGTCGGAAAAAATACTTTGGAGACTTTAGAGGAAGTTTTGAATGCGGGTGTGGGTGTGTTTAATGTGGGAAATTTGATATCCAGTATTATGTTAATTCTGATTGGATATGCTTTCATTAAATTAATTTATAAGACATTGGATAGGATGTTGAAAAGATTGCCTATAGATCCAACTTTATATAAATTTATTGAGTCAGCAATACAGATTTTAATGTATTTTCTGTTGGCTTTAATCGTATTAAAAAATTTGGGAATTGACATTACATCTATGATTGCGCTGTTGAGCGTGGCAGGTCTTGCTGTTTCTTTGGCGATAGAGAATTCTCTTTCAAATTTGGCTGGTGGGGTAACCATTTTGGTAACAAAGCCCTTCGCAAAGAATGATTTTGTGGAGGCTGGAGGAGTGATGGGAACAGTACAGGAAATTGGGCTTGTATATACAGAACTTTTGACTCCAGATAACAAGATTATTCATGTCCCAAATAAGGAAATTTCAGCGGAGAAAGTAATTAATTATACGGCATCAGGAGAGCGAAGAGTGGATTTAGTAATTAATGCCTCCTATGATTCTCCGATTGAGACGGTCAAGTCAGCTCTTATGGACGCTATGAACAGTAGCAGTTATTTGGTAGAGAATCCAGATTTTCCTATGACGGGTGTATTGGAGTATGGTGCCAATAGTATCTCTTATGCAGCACGTATCTGGGTTAAGGCAGATGATTATTGGTTGGCTTATTTCGAGTTAATGGAAGCAGTAAAGAGAAGCTTTGATAAATATGGCTGTCAGATGACGTATGACCATGTCAATGTGCATATTGTAGAAAAATAGTAGGAGAAATACCGCTGTCTTATTGTAGATGGCGGTATTTTGGTTGTTACGAAAAAAACATAGAAAAAAAGAGATTTTTTATGACAATTGAATAAATTTGAAGAAAGAGTAAAATTTTTGTTTACAAATAAAAGAAAGTTGCTATATAATAAAAATGTTTTCCGGTGAAAAACTATGGAAAACGAATTAGTTCATTGAAATGTTCAAAGGAGGAACACAAGATGCTTGAAAAAATTTTTAAGCTCAAAGAGAACAACACTGATGTAAGAACAGAAGTGATGGCCGGTATTACGTCCTTTATGACCATGGCGTATATTCTGGCAGTAAACCCATCTATTCTGTCGGCCTGCGGAATGGATGCAGGTGGTGTCCTTGTGGCAACCGCATTGGCATCCTTCATCGGAACGGTATGTATGGCTCTTATGGCAAACTATCCATTTGTTCTGGCTCCAGGTATGGGTCTGAATGCTTACTTTGCCTACACAGTATGTCTGTCTTACGGTTATGATTGGAGAATTGCTCTTGCCGCAGTTGCTGTAGAGGGTATTATCTTCATCGTATTGTCCTTGACGAATGTACGTGAAGCATTGTTCAATGCAATTCCACTTTCCTTAAAGCAGGGAGTAAGCGCTGGTATTGGTTTATTCATCGCGTTTATTGGATTGCAGAATGCAGAATTGGTAGTGGGAAGTTCTGCTACATTGGTAACTTATCAGTCTTTTGCTGCAAATATTCATACATCGGGTATCTGTGCTATCTTAGCATTGGTTGGTGTTTTGATTATTGCGATTTTGTACCTCAAAAAGGTAAAGGGGGCAATTCTTTATGGCATTTTCCTTTCCTGGATTTTAGGAATTTTGTGCCAGTTAGTTGGTATTTATGTACCAGATGCAGAGGCTGGATATTATAGCTTAATTCCAAATTTCTCTTCCTGGGAAATTGGAAATATTGGTGCTGTATTTGGACAGGTATTTAAGGCTGATTTTTCCAATATCGATATTTTGACCTTTGTTGGAATTATCTTCTCTTTCCTGTTTGTGGATATGTTTGATACCTTGGGAACTTTGATTGGTGTGGCATCTAAGTCTGATATGTTGGACGAGGATGGCAAATTGCCAAGAATTAAGCCTGCATTGTTAGCAGATGCTGTTGCTACGACAGCTGGTGCGGTTTTGGGTACCTCTACCACAACTACTTTTGTAGAGAGTGCATCTGGTGTAGCTGAGGGTGGACGTACTGGTTTGACTGCTATGACTTCTGCGGTATTGTTCTTGTTGGCCATTGTATTGTCTCCAATTTTTGTGTCAATTCCAAGTTATGCAACTGCTCCAGCATTGATTTTTGTGGGATTTTTGATGGTTTCCTCTATCTTAAAGATTAATTTTGATGATTTGAGTGAGGCAATTCCAGCTTACCTTTGCATGATTGGTATGCCATTGTTCTATAGTATCTCAGAAGGTATTGCAATTGGTATTATTTCTTATGTAATTATCAATCTGTGCGGTGGAAATAAGAAGAAAGTTAGTCCATTGATGATTGTTTTGGCATTAATTTTTGTATGTAAGTACATCTTCTTATAATGTAGAGTTTATTGGCAGTATTCTTAGATTAAAAATACCCCCTCTGTTTCATTCGTTGATTATTTACGATGAAATAGAGGGGGTTAAGTATATATGTTAATGATTTATTTATCACAGGACATGAAAAATCCGGCTTTTTTCAAGGCTGGTCTTAATGCCATATACAGAACAGTTACAATGATGATGGATGCGATAGCATTGATGAAAGTGGCTGCGGAAGACCATTTGGTCAAAATACTTGCAGCGTCAGCATCGACACCCAACAGATATCTCTTATAAAAATATCCAACCAGTGGGTCAAAAATCACATTGAAAGCCAAACCGGCAGCAGAGGAAATAACTGTCCACTTAAAAACATAGCGCTGATCGTTGGATTCGGTAATGTGAGCAATCTTGTGGGCAACAAGACCGGTAATCAAACCGATACAGAGTTTCAAGATAAAGGTTTTTGGTGCGCTGGTGATGTAAACTGGATCCAACACATCGGCGATGGTCATGCCGAGGGAACCTGCAATACCACCGTAGATGCCGCCAATTAAGAGCGCACAGAGCACACAGAAAGCGTTTCCTACATGGAGAGCAGTGCCGCCTGGAAGCGGAATTTTTAAGAATGTAAAAGCTACATAGCAGACAGCTGCAAACAATGCGGTGAGGGCAATTTTCAGTACTTGTTGATTTTGATTTTTCATAAAAATACCTCCAATACTTTACTTTTTTCTTTTAATCAACTATGATTAGTATATGGCAATGGTCCTGTCAGCAAAATCATCACGATATACTATAGGGGAAATATTTTTAACCCGATATCATATGATTGAAAACGGAAGAATCATAGCATAGAAGGAAAAACCAGAAAATAGCCAGATCTCATATTTTTTTAGGGGACAGTTTGAAAGAAAGGAGGAAAATTCGATGTCATTTTTTTCAAGAAAAAGAGAAGCGGCTGCTCCTCAGCCTGTAGGCTGGGATCCAGAAACGGAAAGACCAGTCATGCATTTGAGCATTTGTACAGGCGAGAAGACAGTGGGTTTTAAGAATAAGCAGACCAATAAACTGGAGCGTGCGGTATACGTCAACTCGGATGCAGATTTAAAACTTTTCTGCAAGACCTACGGCATTACGGAGGACATGATTGAAAAGGAGTGGTGAGCATTTCATTCAAAAATACAATTCAGAAAACGCAGGTATCGAAAGCGGATGAGGGGCTTTTTGACAGCTGGGAGCGTTTCTGCCACAGCATCCGAATCTGTGCAAATCGTTAACGAACTATTCGAATCTGTACAGACATCTGTTAGACATAGCTTGGGGTAGAGGACGCACCACCAGTTGTGTCCTTTGCCGCTTCCGATTTTGATGTTGACTGCCTGATAGATACCTGGCGGGTAGGTATCGCCGTCATATTGGCGATAAGGAAAATAAGTTTTCTGTACTTGAACAGAGACAGGCAGATTGCAGCCTTGGGAGCGAAGTGCTTCCAGGGCTGTCTGTTGTATGAGGGATAAATTGTTTTGGGCACAGCTGATGGCATCATCACGGCTTTCACATTGAGCAAAAAGTGGTGTCATTACTTCTAACACTTGGTCACGCACCAGCAGTTTTAAATTTTGGCTGTAAGTGTCATTTCCGTCGGCACGAATATGCAGGCGCAATACCTTAGACTGGAGTGTCTGGTAGTCGGCACGGGAGTCCAATACAGCGAAAGTCAGGAGTGAAAAAATTAGGAGATAAGGAAGATAATGCAAATATGGTTTCATAGTTTTTGGATGAGTTCCTTTCTATTATTTAAGCATTTTGCATGGTTTTTATGGTAATAGTGTTATTTTTTCCTAAAAAGAAGAATTCAAAACAGTCTTGACAAAATAAAAAAATCGCATTACAATGAATAAGTGTATATCAAAAGGCAATGAAAAAGAGGAGTACATGAAACAGAATCCCCAGAGAGAGCAGTTCAATGGCTGAAAGATTGCTTGGATTGGATGTGAGTGGAAGGTAGCTTTTGAGCCAATGTGTTGAAGCGCAAGTGAGTAGATGCATTCGGGTGTTCCCGTTATAGGACTAAGAGATGAGCACAGTCTCAAAAAAGGTGGTACCGCGGAAATTTTCGCCCTTTGCGTATGATTGAAATACGTAAAAGGCGTTTTTTTTATGCGGATACCCATCCATGTAAGGAGGATGAACATGAAAGAATTAGAAAAAAATTACAACCCGGCTGATATTGAAGGTAGAATTTATCAGAATTGGTTGGACAAAAATTATTTTCACGCTGAAGTAGACAAAAGTAAAAAGCCTTTTACTATTGTGATGCCGCCGCCAAATATTACAGGTCAGCTTCACATGGGACATGCGTTGGACAATACAATGCAGGATATTTTAATTCGCTATAAAAGAATGCAGGGATATTCGACATTGTGGCAGCCTGGCACGGATCATGCAGCAATTGCAACTGAGGTAAAGGTAATTGAAAAACTCAAGGAGCAGGGAATTGAGAAATCGGATTTGACTCGTGAGGAATTCTTGGCTCATGTATGGGATTGGAAGAAAGAGTACGGAAGCCGTATTACAAATCAGCTGAAAAAGTTAGGTTCTTCAGCTGATTGGGAGCGTGAGCGTTTCACGATGGATGAGGGTTGTTCGAAGGCTGTTGAGGAAGTATTTATTAAATTGTACGAAAAAGGCTGGATTTACAAGGGAAGCCGTATTGGAAACTGGTGTCCGGTATGTAAGACTTCTATCTCTGATGCCGAGGTAATTCATGAGGAGCAGGAGGGATATTTCTGGCATATCAAATATCCAATCGTAGGCGAGGAGGGCAGATTTGTAGAGATTGCTACTACAAGACCCGAGACTATGCTGGGAGATACTGCGGTTGCTGTTAATCCAGAGGATGAACGATATCAGGATTTGATTGGCAAGATGTTGTTGCTGCCAATCGTAAACAAAGAAATTCCTGTTATTGCTGACTCCTATGTAGATAAGGAATTTGGAACCGGATGTGTAAAGATTACACCGGCTCACGACCCAAACGACTTTGAGGTAGGTAAGAGACATAATCTTCCAGAAATTAATATTATGAATGATGATGCCACCATCAATGCCAATGGCGGAAAGTATCAGGGTATGGACCGTTATGAGGCAAGAAAAGCCATTGTCAAGGAATTGGACGAGATGGGGCTGCTGGTAAAGATAGAGCCTCATATTCATAATGTAGGTATCCATGACCGCTGTAAAACTACGATTGAGCCATTGATTAAACAGCAGTGGTTTGTAAAGATGGACGAAATGATTAAGCCATGTGTTGAGGCGGTTAAGAGCGGTGAGATTAAGCTGGTTCCAGAGAATATGGATCGTACGTTCTACAACTGGACAGACAATATTCGCGACTGGTGTATTTCCAGACAGTTGTGGTGGGGTCATCGAATTCCTGCTTATTATTGCCCAGATTGCGGCGAGATGGTAGTAAATAAGATTGCTCCAGATAAGTGTCCAAAATGTGGATGTACCCATATGGAGCAAGATCCAGATACTTTGGATACCTGGTTTTCTTCTGCTTTGTGGCCATTTTCTACTTTGGGCTGGCCAGAGAAGACTCCCGAATTGGAATATTTCTATCCAACAGATGTATTGGTAACAGGTTATGATATCATTTTCTTCTGGGTTATTCGTATGATTTTCTCTGGATACGAGCAGACTGGAAGGGCGCCATTCCATACTGTATTGTTCCACGGTCTGGTACGTGATGCACAGGGACGCAAGATGAGCAAGTCTCTGGGAAATGGTATTGATCCATTGGAAGTAATCAATCGATATGGTGCAGATGCGCTGCGTATGACTTTGGTGACAGGAAATTCTGCTGGAAATGATATGCGTTTCTACTGGGAACGTGTTGAGGCCAGCCGTAACTTTGCAAATAAGGTTTGGAATGCTTCTCGTTTCATTATGATGAATATGGAGAAGGCTTCCACAGACAATGTAACTTTAGATGATTTGACGATGGAAGATAAGTGGATTCTTTCTAAGGTAAATCGTTTGGCACAGGATGTAACAGACATGCTTGACAAGTATGAGTTGGGTGTTGCATTACAGAAAGTATATGATTTTGTTTGGGAGGAGTTCTGCGACTGGTATATCGAGATGGTAAAGCCTCGTCTTTGGGCGGATGGCGATAAGTCTCAGGCAGCAGCTATTTGGACTTTAAAGACAGTATTAATTCAGTCTTTAAAGATGCTTCATCCATATATTCCATTTGTTACGGAAGAAATTTTCTGTAATCTGCAGGATGAGGAAGAATCCATCATGATTTCTAAGTGGCCGGAATTTAAGACGGAATGGGATTTTGCGGCAGAAGAGAAGGCTGTTGAGACCATCAAGACTGCGGTAAGAGCAATCCGAAATGTACGTACTTCTATGAATGTAGCTCCAAGCAGAAAGGCTCAGGTTTATGTAGTATCTGACAGAGAAGATATTAGAGATATTTTTGCAAGCAGCAAGAAGTTTTTTGCAATGTTGGGCTATGCCAGCGAGGTAATCATTCAGT
The DNA here is from genome assembly GCA_051879015.1 of Lachnospiraceae bacterium. GTDB lineage: Bacteria > Bacillota > Clostridia > Lachnospirales > Lachnospiraceae > JBJELF01. The sequence goes on along the minus strand of JBJELF010000123.1, from coordinate 30,966 downwards.
CCGATAAAACTGGTATTGCAGAGGATGCGGTATCAGCGGTAACTTCCGATGTAGTGATTTATATGCCGTTTGCTGAGTTGGTTGACATTGCCAAGGAAATTGAGCGTTTGGAAAAAGAGGAAGCCAAGCTTGTAAAAGAGCTGGAGCGTTCTCGCAAGATGCTTGGAAATGAAAAGTTTGTGAGCAAGGCACCTGCAGCAAAGTTGGCTGAGGAGAAAGCAAAATTGGAGAAATATGAATCGATGATGGCACAGGTTCAGGAAAGATTGGCAGCGCTGAGATAAAAGAAGCGTTCAGTTAAAATACAATAACACAGAATCAATCCCTCTATTTTTACAGAAGAAATAGAGGGATTTGATATTACAGAAATTAAAAGCGCATCTTTTCTTTTAGATTCTGGGTGATTTTGGAGGCAGTCGGGGTAGCAGCCAGGCCACCTTCACCAGTTTCTCGTATGGAGGCAGGCAGGCTTGCACCGATACTCCTCATAGCGTCGATGACTTCATCTGGTGGGATTTGGCTGCGAATGCCAGCAAGGGCTAAGTCAGCGGAAGTCATCGCATTGACTGCTCCGATTACATTTCGCTTGACGCAGGGCACTTCCACCAGACCAGCAACGGGATCACAGGCAAGACCAAGGAGATTTTTGAGGGCGAGGGCAGCCGCATGGATGATAGCATCATTGTTCCCTCCCATCAGGAAAGCGGCAGCTGCGGCAGCCATGGCAGAGGCAGAGCCAATTTCTGCCTGGCAGCCTCCAGCGGCACCGGCGATGAAAGCACGGTTGGCGATAACTTCTCCTACCCCAGCAGCAACAAACATGGCTTTTGCCATGTCTAGGTCTAATTTCTGTTCTCGTTCCTGGATGGAGAGCAGAACGGCCGGAACGACACCACAGGAACCAGCAGTGGGGGCTGCCACAATACGTTTCATGCAGGCATTGGATTCCCCCATTTTGATGGCACGTTCCACCACAGTGCCGATAAAGGGACCGCAGAGAGTGTTTTGAGATGCATAATATTCGTGAATTTTTTGGCCTTGACCACCTACCATACAACTCTGAGAGCGAAGATTGGCATCATAGGCGGCATCCGCATGCTTCATAGCAAGATAAAGAGAGAGCATTTTGTTGAGGGAATCCTCAAGGGAAACCATGCGCTCATTCATGTCTTCCTGGGCAACAGCCTCCCAAAAAGACAAATTTTTTTCTTGAGCAAGAGCTATAATGGATGTTAAAGAGCGATAACTCATAATATTTATTCCTCCAAACTTAAATAAGAAACATTTAAAATGCCATCAAGGCGGCGCAGCCACTGAATGGATTTCTGTGGCACTTCCTGGTCACATTCAATCACCATGACGGCTCGTCCGCCGCGGGTATCACGAAATAGCTGCAAGGTAGCAATATTGACGGATTTGTGGGCGAGCATGGAAGTGACCTCAGTGACATGACCGGGCTGATCTTCATTATAAATAATTAATGTTGGATAATCGCCGCAAAAATTGGTAGCAATACCGTCAATTTGGCAGATTTGGACTCGACCACCGCCGAGGGAACAGGCAACAACATTTAATGTTCTTCCATTGATGCCAGTCAGCTGCAGTTCGGCTGTATTTGGATGAGCATCGAGCAGCTTAGAGGGACCGAAGGTAAATTGTAAATGCTCTTCTGCGGCAATTTCAAAACTATGGGGGATGCGCTCATCGTCTGGTTTCATACCTAAAAGACCTGCAATGAGGGCACGGTCTGTGCCGTGACCTTTCCCAGTCAACAAAAAGGAACCGTACAGTAAAATAGTTGCCTCTGCTACAGGCTCTGCCAACAGGCGACGAGCGAGATAGCCGATGCGGGCGGCTCCAGCGGTGTGAGAGCTGGAGGGACCGACCATGATAGGACCTACAATATCAAATAAACTCATAGGATGCTCCTTTGTAAAACAGCCGAAAACCGAGAAGTTTGGCTGAGTGATTATCGATTGATTGTAATATACTCTATTTTGGGGAGCGGCGTCAAGGTTTCTGAAAAGATTATGTGCTTGGTGACAAAAGAATTAGATATAAAGCAATGGAAGCGCAAGTGTATAAAAACAGCTTTGTTTTTTCTAGAAAATATGTTATGATACCAAAGTAAAAAAGTCATACATTTTATGCTTGAATGAAAGATGTTGAGACTAGCATGCTATTCTATGAAAAAGCCACATCGCAGATATGGCGGTATTGCAGAGTTGTGAAAGAAGGAAAAAAATCATGATAAAATTATCGTTAGTGGTACCTTGTTATAATGAAGAAGAAAATGTGGAAGCGTTTTATGCGGAAACCATCAAAGCCTTTGCAAACTGTGGATTTGAATATGAGTTGGTTATGGTCAATGATGGCAGTAAAGATGGTACAGCTAAAAAATTAAAGGAACTCTATCAAAAACATTCCAGAGAGACGCATCTCACCATTGTGCAGTTTTCAAGAAACTTTGGCAAGGAAGCAGGGATTTTGGCAGGCATGAAGCATGCCAGGGGTGATTTGGTGACATTTATCGATGCTGATTTACAGCAGCGTCCGGAAATTGTTCTGGAGATGGTCAAAATTTTGGATGAGCATGAGGAGTATGACTGTGTAGCTGCCTATCAGGCTCAGAGAAAAGAAGGTAGCGTATTGACTTTCTTCAAAAATTGTTTTTATAAACTGATTAATAAGTTATGCGATATTGATTTTGTCTCTGGTGCCAGCGATTTTCGCACCTGTCGGAGAAATATGATTGAGGCTATTTTGAGCATGCCCGAATATTTCCGCTTTTCGAAAGGAATTTTCTCGTGGGTTGGTTTTGAGACTTATTTTATGCCTTATGAAGTACAGGAGAGAAATGCCGGTACTTCCAAATGGTCCTTTTGGAAATTATTTCAATATGCTGTCGAAGGAATTGTGGGTTATACGACAGCTCCGCTGCATTTGGCCACCATCTTGGGAATGCTTTCGGCGGGATTATCGGTACTTTATATGTTAGTGGTGATTTTCCAGAAGCTAGTTTTTGATATTCCGATTTCTGGATACCCGACTATTGTCTGTCTGATTCTTTTTATTGGAGGAATACAATTGGTCATGTTGGGAATCATCGGAGAATACCTGGCAAAAGCCTATATCCAGGGGAAAAATCGCCCCATTTATATTGAAAAAGAAGTATTGAGCTCAGAGGAATAGTTAATAAGAGTCTGACATAAGATAGATTATAATAGGTTTGTTTACTGAACCGTTACAATTAGGTCATCATAAGTGAAAACGCAGAGAGATTATTTTCTGCGTTTTTTTACTCGATAACTATTTTGGATGGAGAAAGGAATTTGATATGTCTTATATTACAACCTTCAGTAAAATTCATATTGACCCAGTTAATCCGGATGCTGATTTGATTTCCATAGAAGATATTGCACATGCGCTGTCTTATATGACGAGAGCAAATGGTCATTTTCCTGCTTTTCATTCTGTGGCACAGCATTGTATTGAGTGTGCCCAGGAGGCAAAGGAAAGAGGGGAGACTGCACGTGTGCAGTTAGCCTGTCTGCTGCATGATGCTTCGGAGGCCTATTTGGCGGATATCACTAGACCAGTTAAGGCAGTACTGACCCAATATAAAGCAGTGGAAAACCAACTGCTCCATGTGATTTACACAAAGTATCTGGGCGGATTAACTTCAGAAGAAGAAAAAAAAGTAAAAGAAATTGATGATGCCCTGCTGTATTATGAATTTGCTTTCTTTATGGGAGAGTATCTGTCAGATATAGCTCCAAGACTCGCTTCAAAGCCAAATTTTACATTTCGCCAGAATCAGAGTTTTTCGGAAGTGGAGCTCGAGTATAAGATGCTGTTTCATCAAATAATGTTGGGTTCAAAAGGCATTTTGACTCCATGATAAGTCAGTGATGAATGGAAAAGAATATAAAAAATCAAAAAATGGTAATTGCCATTTTGTGCAAAATATGGTAAAATACTCGTTTGGTTGATAATCTACCAAAATAAATGATTGGAGGATACATATGGCAGATTGGAGTCATCCAACCTTAGAGGAAGTGCGTCGAGAAATAAGCCGAACCAATTTAGAGGAAGTGCGTACCAAGATGCACAAGGAAATAGAGTCTTTAATGGGGAAATGTGGACTTTATTTTCGTATTTTTAGTCGTGTCAAGACCGATAAATCGCTGACCTTAAAGCTGCAGACTGGAAAATATGAAAACGGTGGTAAGCTGGTACAGGATGTAGTCGGAATACGAATTGTATGTTATTTTGAGGATGATATTAAGGTATGCGAAAAAATATTAAATAAAAATCTGGAAGTAATAGAATGGAGTAAAAATGAGCACAGCGTGGATTCTTTTCATTCGATGAAACACAATGCTGTGGTGCGAGTACCTGCGGTGTTGGAGGGAATTTTTCATTCAGGTATTGGCGATATGCCAGTGGATACTACCTTAGAAATTCAGTTGCGTACCATGTTGTTTGAGGGCTGGCATGAAATTGAACATGATATGCGCTATAAAAACTGTAAAAATGGGGATGGGCGTATTTTCAGCGGAAACGAGGAATTGTCCCGCATGATGAATGGTTTGCTGGCCACTCTGGAGTTAAATGATTGGACCTTAGTACAAATTTTTGACGAATTATCTTATTTTCATTATAAAAATCGCAATTGGCCACAGATGCTGCGCACAAAGTATCGTGTCATGATTGAAGAAGAAGAAATAGCCGCTGAGTTGTTGGATATATTAAATAGCTATGACGAAGAGTATAATGGTATCGTCGGAAAAAAATTTTTTAAATGTTCCCGAGCAGATTTTGTATCAGTGCTGTTGGAAGAGCGAAAAGCAGTAAATTATCGTTTGACCAGTCATACTGTTTTGTATGTGATGAACAAGTATTTAGTTCACAATAAAGAAATAGAAGAATATTTTCAGAGAAATCCGCTGCAGAGTCTGCACTTTTATATTCCACGGCTTGCGCGCCCGAAGGAGCATATCATGTGTAATGAGTGGGTTGAGGGAATTTCATCTGGTGAGGTTTTTAACCGCAGTGTACAGTTGGTGTACGGATGGGTGCGTTTGAAAATGTCGGAGGTCTTTGGAAATCTGCCGCGAAGAGCAGGAGACCGCATTAACATCAGTCGAAGCTGTCCGGGTTATATGGTTAATTTCTATTATGACAAGGAACATCAGCATATGGAACTATATGTGGAACATCCAGATATGGAGCGTCCAGCGGTTTGCTGGAAAATTAATGCAATGATAGAGGGAGGAGTTTTCCATACGGCAGTTCTATATTATGCACCAGAATACATCGCAGAACTGCCCTATCATACGATACCAGGCTTTGTTGGGCGTATCCGAGAGTTAGTGGAGAATGGGAAACTAATTGAAGAAAAACGAAAAAAAGGTGAAGTTAATTGAGAAAATGCTTGACATTTTGCCAGAGATTGTGATATAGTTCAAGAGTTGTGAAAAAAGAGATGGTCCTCTGGTACAGAATGACTGTAGGTCAGACTTTGGAAAAAATATAATTGCTGTATTAAGAACGTCCAGAAATATTAGGAGGAAAGCACAATGAGCGAGATTATTAAGAATTTAGAAGCAGAGCAGTTGAAGGAATCTGTAGATAGCTTCCGTGTAGGTGATACTGTTAAGGTTTATGCAAAGATCAAAGAAGGAAACCGTGAGCGTATTCAGGTATTTGAAGGTACTGTATTGAAGAGACAGGGCGGCGGTGTTCGTGAGACATTTACCGTAAGAAAAATTTCTAATGGTGTTGGCGTAGAGAAGACTTGGCCAGTACATTCTCCAAGTGTAGAGAAGGTTGAAGTAGTTAGACCTGGTAAGGTAAGAAGAGCTAAGTTGAACTATCTGAGACAGAGAGTTGGTAAGTCTGCTAAGGTTAAGGAAGTTGTAAAATAATTGTAATTGTTCGATTATTTAGACAGTTACAAATAATCTTTCTTTGGGAAATATTAAGAGGGACTGTTGAAAACATAATTTCGACAGTCCCTTTTATGCACCGTCATCAAATGTAGGGAGGATAGAGATAAAAGTTATGAATTTTCAATGGTACCCAGGACATATGACGAAAGCCAAGAGGGCGATGCAGGAAGATATTAAGCTGGTGGATTTAGTGATAGAGCTTTTAGATGCGCGTGTGCCTCTGTCTAGCCGTAATCCAGATATTGATGAGCTGGGTAAAAATAAATCACGTCTAATTTTATTGAATAAAGCTGATTTGGCAGATGAGGAATTGACTGCCGCATGGAGTTCTTATTTTCAAAAGAAGGGTTTTTTGGTGGTTAAGCTAGATGCGCGCACGAAAATTGGCATGAAGGCAGTCCAAAATGCTATTATGGAAGCCTGCAAAGAAAAAATGGAGCGAGACAGAAAGCGTGGGATTTTAAATCGTCCTGTACGGGCTATGGTAGTTGGAATCCCAAATGTAGGAAAATCAACCTTTATCAATACGTTGGCAGGCAAGGCCTGTGCAAAGACAGGAAATAAGCCTGGAGTAACAAAGGGGAATCAGTGGATTCGTCTCAATAAACAGGTGGAATTGTTGGACACACCAGGAATTTTATGGCCAAAGTTTGAAGATCAGCGGGTAGGACTGCGTCTGGCCTTTATTGGGTCCATCAAAGATGATATTTTAAATACGGACGAGTTGGCAGTAGAACTGATTCGCTATCTCAAAAAGGAATATGCTGGATTGCTGGCTAGTCGTTACAATGTGTCAGAGGAGGCAAATGAGACGGATATTTTGAGAGAAATTGGAGTCAATCGTGCCTGTCTATTAAAGGGTGGCGAGGTGGATTACAGCAAGGCTGCACAACTTTTGATTACGGAATTTCGAGCAGGGCAGCTTGGCCGCATTACCTTGGAGTACCCTGAGTTAGAGCAATAACTGAGTGAAATCATATTTTCTCATGTTTTGCGGGTTCAAAAGTCATGCTTTTTTATGTAAACATGGAACGCATGACCTTGTGCCCCGGTATCATCATATGAGAATGGTTTGAGTGGAAAGAACAGCCGAAAGGAGAAGATTCAATGGAAGAAGAAAAAATGGAATCCGCAAAAGAGGAAAAAATGGAAGAAATTAATATCTGGAGGGAAATTGGTGAGTTGGTTGTTACTCTGGCAATTGTAGTGGCTGCGGCGGTATTTATTGTGACCTATGTGGCCCAGCGTACGTCTGTCGATGGAGAATCGATGATGGATACTCTGCAGAATGGTGACCAGTTATTTGTGGAAAAAGTTACATATCGTTTCAGTGATCCAAAGCGTTTTGATATTATTGTGTTTGAATTGAAGGATGATCCAAAGATTCATTATATTAAGCGAATTATTGGTCTTCCAGGGGAAACGGTGCAGATTGTTGATGGATATATTTACATTAATGGTCAGCTGCTGGAAGAAAATTATGGGAAAGATGATATCATTGATAAGGCAGGTTATGCGGCAGATCCAGTTGTCTTGGGAGCAGATGAATATTTTGTCTTGGGAGATAATCGAAATAACAGCACGGACAGCCGCAATGCGATACGTGTAGGTAAGGTAAAGCGAAGCCAGATTGTGGGTCGTGCATTTATCCGAGTTTGGCCGTTCAAGTCCTTTGGATTAATAAAACATGGAGATTGAGATGAAAACACTGAAAGAAATTTCTCAGGAATTTGCCAGCTGCCCATCTGGACAGCTGGCAGTATTGTATGCACATTATGCGGATGATAAGAGAAAAAGCGTACAAAATTTGATTGTTAAATATCAAAAAAAAGAGGCGGACGAGGCAAGGGAAATCAAACGTCTGGAAGGTATGAAAGAGTATGAAAAGAAATACAGTCAGTATTCTTACATAGCAGGCATAGATGAGGCGGGTCGAGGTCCCTTGGCGGGACCAGTGGTGGCTTCGGCAGTAATTCTTCCAAAAGATAGTCAAATCCTTTATCTAAATGATTCGAAACAGCTGTCAGCAAAGAGAAGAGAAGAGTTGTATGATATTATTATGGAGGAGGCTATCTCTGTAGGAGTAGGAATCATAGGACCAAAGCGAATTGATGAAATTAATATTTTGCAGGCTACCTATGAAGCAATGCGTATGGCAATTTCACAGTTGACAGTAAAGCCAGATTTGCTGCTCAATGATGCAGTAAAAATTCCGGGCGTGAGGATTCCTCAGGTGCCCATCGTTAAGGGAGATGCCAAGAGTATATCGATTGCAGCAGCCAGTGTAATTGCCAAGGTCACCAGGGATCATATGATGGAAGAATATGATGCTCTTTTTCCAGAGTACGGATTTGCAGGGCATAAGGGATATGGAAGTCAAGCGCATATTGAAGCTCTGAAACAATATGGTCCCTGTGTGATACATCGACGTAGTTTTATTGGTCATTTTGTGTCCGATGATGTTGGGGGAGAGGAGAAATGAATAAGCGTTTTGTGGGAGCGGAGAAAGAAGAGGAAGCGGCAGCATGGCTGCAGTCTCAGGGCTATGAAATTTTGGAGAAAAATTATCGGGTGTCCACAGGAGAAATCGATATTATTGCCAAGGAAAGATATTTTCTGGTATTTGTCGAGGTCAAATATCGCTCCAGTGATGTAGCAGGCACAGGGGCGGAGGCAGTGGGATTTCGCAAGCAGCAGCGCATTTATCGTACAGCTCAATATTATATGAAACAGCATCATATTGCAGAGAGTCAGCCATGTCGTTTTGATGTGGTATCAATCGATGGCGATAACAAGATTGAACTAATCCCAAATGCCTTTGGAGGGATGTGAGGTTTTCATTATGATTTGAGCTGCTCGAAAAACAGCATGGAGGGTTGATATGAATATAAAACGAAAGGGAAACATTCCCATTATGGGATATCGGGAGGAAACAACACCCTATCTCTATTTTCCGATGTTGGAAAAGTGCGGCATCGTCCATCATGGATTTTCAACTCGATTGGGCGGGGTCAGCAGCGGATATTTTGCGACAATGAATCTAGGTTTTCATCGAGGAGAGCCTTGGGAAGTGGTGACAGAAAATTATAAGCGGATTTGCAGGGCGATGGGGATGGATTGGCAGAAGGCAGTGATTTCTCATCAGACTCATACTACCAACGTGAGAGTAGTTACGGCGGAGGATGCAGGCTGCGGTATCATAAGAGAACGTCCCTATCAGGATGTGGACGGTTTTGTGACCAATGTACCTGGTATTGTGCTGGTGACTTTTTATGCCGATTGTGTACCGCTTTATTTTGTAGACCCAGTGCATAGGGCGATTGGTCTGAGCCATTCGGGTTGGCGAGGCACGACGCAGCAGATGGGACCGCACACCTTGGAGGTGATGCGAGAGCAGTATGGCACTCAGCCGGAAGATGTGCTGGCTTGCATTGGACCAAGTATTTGTGGTGATTGTTATGAAGTGGGAGACGAGGTGGCAGAAGTGTTTGCGGCAATGTTTACGCCTGAGGAGACAAATCAGGTCCTCAAAGTAGGTGAGAGAGCGGGCAAATATCTTTTAAACCTCTGGAAGGCCAATGAATTACTGTTGTTGGAAGCAGGTGTGAAACCACAGCATTTATCTGTGACAGATATCTGTACAAAATGTAATCCTAAACTGCTGTATTCTCATCGAGTCATGGGAAATGACCGTGGAAATCTGGCAGCATTCCTGTCTTTGAAGGAATTATAAAAGTGTAAAAACGAAAAATGGAGATACATAATGCTTATGAAGAAATGGATGAAAGAACATACTCGATGGTATTGTTTATTATATTTTATATTTTATTTAATTGGATTTGAACTGTTGGAGCATATTGTGACGGAACCAAAATATATCATTCACTGTGCATTGGATGATATCATTCCTTTTGTTCCATTTTTTGTCATTCCCTATTTTTTATGGTATGCAGTGTTGGTAGGAAGCTTTGCCTATTTGATTTTTCAGGATAGCGAAACATTCTTGAATCTATGTTTTATCTGTTTTGGAGGTATGACCTTTTGCTTGCTGATTTATGCGATATTGCCGAATGGATTGAATTTGCGTACGGAACTGCCAAATGACGGACCTTTATGCAAAATGATGAGTATGATTTATGCGATTGACACTTCTACCAATGTGTGTCCTTCGATTCATGTGTCCAGCACGACAGCAATTATGGTCGCTGTGTGGAAATCGCCAAAGCTGTGTCATAAGATATGGGTACAGATTGCCAATTTCGTCGTGGGAACCTCAATCTGCATTTCAACCGTTTTTGTAAGACAGCATTCCGTTATCGATGTCGTTTGCGGTGTCTTGGTGACAGCAGTTCTGTATTGGATTGCGTACTACACGGATTGGCAAACATGGCTGAAAAATAGTCGATTTGCTTGTTTGACGAAGTGAACAGACATGCCCCGTTTGTGGGGCATGTCTGTTTATTTTGTCAATAAGATATAAAAACTAAATTTCGCTTTGCATTTGTCTTAATAATTCCTGAATTTTGGTGGATGGATCCAACTGTGCGGAGGTAGAGACATCATGATTAATTGTGTTGATGATGATAGCAGCATATTTGCTCATATCTGCCTCAATATACCAAGGTTTGGTAAAAATCTCAGGATTGCGGTAATTTAAATTGGTGGTAATGACAAAGTCGATATAACCTTTATGATAGAAATGGTCAAACTTTTCAAAACCATCTGTGAAGAGACCAAACGTACAGCAGACAATTACGCGGGCTGCTTTACGTTCCTTTAGTTCTCTTGCAGTATCTAACATGCTTTCTCCAGAGGAAATCATATCATCTACGATGATAACGGTCTTACCTTCTACATTGGAACCCAGAAATTCGTGAGCTACAATTGGATTTTTGCCGTTGACTACGCGGGAATAATCACGTCTCTTGTAGAACATGCCCATATCGACCCCAAGATTGTTGGCGAAGAAAACAGAGCGGTTCATGGCACCTTCATCTGGGCTGATAATCATCAGATGTTCCTTATCTACCTTTAAGTCAGGGCATTTTTCAAATAAGGTCTTGATGAAGTGGTAGGGAGGCATATAATTGTCAAAACCATAAAGTGGGATTGCATTTTGTACGCGGGGATCATGGGCATCAAAGGTAATGATATTGGATACTCCCATCTTTACCAATTCTTCCAGTGCCATGGCACAGTCTAAAGATTCACGGCGAGTACGCTTGTGTTGTCTGCCTTCATAGAGGAATGGCATAACAACATTGAGTCGTTTTGCACTGGCAGCACTGGCACCCAGCACACGCTTTAAGTCCTGATAGTGATTATCTGGGGACATATGATTTTCATGACCGCAAACGGTGTAGGTCATACTGTAATTTGTCACATCCACCATAGCAAAAAGATCTGTACCGCGGACGGATTCTTTCAAAACACATTTTGCTTCGCCTGAGCCAAAACGAGAGCATTTGAAATCCAATAAGTAGGAATCACAGTCATAGCCTCTAAATTCTAGGGTGGATTGCTTGCGCTTTAGCGCTTCCATATCATTTCGGCGGAAATTAACAATGTGTTCGTTTACAAGAGTAGCAAAATCACGACAACTTTCCAAAGCAGCGATTTTTAAAGGACCGACAGGAATGTTGTTGTCAAATGTATAATCGTTAGCCATTGTAGCTCCTTTCATGTATCTGTTTCCAATGATTCGATTTTTCAGACGGAATATCCGTAATTATTATAAAAAAATAGGTTGCGTGCGTCAAGAACAAATTTGTTGATTTTATTGTACTTTTATCGAAATTAGTTTAAACTAGATAGCAAAGAGAAGCTGACATACCTGTAAAGCAGGCATCGTCACAAAAAAAGAGACATAAGAGAGGCGAAAGCAGTGTATATGAAACAATTAAACAATAGTGCGTTGATTGTCGTCCGAGGTGGCGGTGATTTGGCAACAGGTACCATTTATAAATTATATCAGTGTGGTTTTAGCGTCTTAGTGTTGGAATGTGAAAATCCCATGGCAATTCGCCGTTGTGTGGCATTTTCGGAGGCGGTAAGAAATGGAAGCAGTCAAGTAGAAGATGTGACTTGTTTTTTGGCGAAGAATTGGGATGATGCAAAGCATATGCTGGATGAGGGAAAATTGGTGATGTTGGTGGACCCTGTTGGAAAAGTATTGAAGGACGCGAAACCTGTGGCAGTGGTAGATGCCATTATCGCTAAGAAAAATCTTGGAACAAATCGACAAATGGCTCCGATTACTATTGCATTGGGACCAGGTTTTGAGGCAGGAGTCGATGTAGATGCGGTTATTGAGACGAAACGTGGTCATAATTTAGGACGTATCATCTACAAAGGATGTGCAGCTCCAAATACAGGCATTCCTGGTACGATTGCAGGATACGGAAAGGAAAGGGTCATTCATGCAGAGTGTGCCGGGATTTTATATAGTAGAAAAAAAATTGGTGATCTGGTAGAGGTAGGAGAGACCATTGCTGTGATTACAAATGAGAAAGAAATTTTTGAGGTAAAGGCGTCCTTGACTGGTGTGCTGCGAGGCATGATTCAGGATGGCTTTTATGTGACCAAAGGATTCAAGATAGCGGACATCGACCCAAGGGAGACGGAGCAGAAAAATTGTTTTACCATTTCGGATAAGGCCCGCTGTATTGCTGGAGGTGTGCTGGAGGCGCTTCTATATTTGATGAGAGAGAAAGATTGAAAAGAATATGGAATTATCTATTATAATAGAAAACAAATATGATTGGATCAAAAATAAGGAATCCTTGATGAAATATCATGTCATTGCCTTTTGTGGTTCGGGCGGAAAAACAACCTTGCTGTATCAGATGGCAGAGGCGTTGGCGAAAGATGGAAAAAAAGTGATTATCACAACGACCACTCATATGTTTTTGGAAGAAAATTTATGTGAAACGATAGAACAGGTTAGAGAGAGACTGGTGCAGGAGAACTTGTGCGTGGCAGCGCGGCGGGACCAAAATCCAAAGAAGATGCATGGTTTTTCATTGGAAGAATTTGCGGATTTAACTGGCTTGGCAGATTATATTTTGGTGGAAGCCGATGGTTCTCGGCAGCTGCCCTATAAGATACCTGCCAATTGGGAGCCTGTGATACCAAAACAGACAGAGTTAATTGTGCATGTCATAGGAATGAATGCATTGGGACGAAGGTTGGGGGAGTGCTGCCACCGTTGGGAGCTGGCAAAGAAATGGGAAGCAGAGATTACTGCGGATAGTATTTTGACCACAGAGCGCGTGAAAAATTATTATCAAAAGGGATATGGAGTGCGCTATGCAGCGGAGTACCCTGAAATACCCATATGGATTGTATTGAATTATGTTCTTTTTTTTGATAAAAAAAGTAAATGAGGCTGGGGCAAAAGGTATTTTGGCTCCAGCCTCATTGAACAGGCTCAGCAGCAGGAAACGAAACTGCTGATAAAAAAATTATTTTGCAAGTACTTCTTGAATATAAGCCTTGATTGCTTCATCTTTGCAGGATGGGAAGAACAGTTCTGTAAACTTTTCTCCGCTGATGGTAGCTTTTAAGAAATCCTGATCAATTTCCTTTAAGATGGTCAGCATATCCTTTTGAGTAATGGCTTTCACACCATCCAAAATCTTCTTGTTTCTCTGCTCTGGCACAACTCTTTCAGGTGGATATCCATTACCAGATTCACAGCCAAATAACTTCTCAAAGGTATATTTCAAATTCAATTCGGCACCCCAGCCAAAGCCCTTTGCGAAAGGCATTGCAATGGCATTGCCATCGTTAATCTGAGCGAACATAAATCCATCCGATGGGTCAACAACATGACCGCAGAGAACCTTTGGAAATACATTGCAGGCAAGCATTGCGCCCTCGCCAGTGCCGCAGCCTGTCACTACAAAATCAGCAGCGCCACTGTTAATTAGGATACCAGTCAACAGACCAACCTGTACATAGGTCAGCTGGGCTTCATCATTGGCAGAATACATACCATAGTTGACTACTTCATGGCCCATGGGTTCTACTACTTCTTTCAAAGCAGCTTCGATTAAGCTGTTTTTTGCAGCTTGGCTATTTTCATTAATCAATGCAATTTTCATTCATTTATCCTCCTAAAAAACTTCATAAATACTATAGAATAGAATAAAAGGTTTGTCAAGAACATTCAAAGAATGGTAACAAAGAAGACGCCGTGTTTTTTTGTATGGTTTTGAGGGGCACAGTGGGAATATAAGAAAAAATTGTCATAGAAATTTTACAAGGTTTTGTTTGACAGAAGATTGACAATTTTGATTAAAAATGAGATAATAGTAGCAAATTGCAGTGAAATGGGCAGCCGAGGCAGATTAGAAAGTTTTTTCACGGAGAAAATAAAAGTGGATGCCAGTTTCTGCAATTAAATGTAATACAAGGAGGACAAATTCAATGTCAACAAAAGCATATTATCCAATTAATGAAATTGGAGCTGGAAAAGTTGGTTTTTCCAAGACGCGTTCTATCATTGAAGCTGCTTTCTATGGAAATAACGTAGTAAAAGTTAATACTCTGAAGGAAGCTTACAACTTAGCAAAGAATTCTCCAGGAACAATTGTAACGGATATGCCAATCAAAGATGGCGATACATTTGGTCTTGATAAAGATGCAAAGGTATTGTTGTTTAACGATGGTGCTGTAACAGGTCGTTATGCTGCTGCTCGCCGTATCAAGGGTGAGCCAGGTGTTGATGCTGCTAAGTTGGATAAGGTAGTAATGGATGCAATCTACAAGACAAGATGGAAGACAATGTATCATGCAGAGTGTTTCGTAGGTCTTGATCCAGAGTTCATGGTAAAGGCACACTTGTTGATTCCAGAAGGCGAAGAGAATTTGCTTTACAACTGGATGATCAACTTCCAGTATATGTCCGATGAGTATGTAAAGATGTACAAGAAGTCCGTACCAGTTGGCAATGGAAATGAGCCAGATATCTATATCTTCTCTGATCCACAGTGGAAGCCAGAAGTTAGCCCAGACGTTGACTACAGCTGCTTGAGTGACCCATTGACTCTCTGCTACTTCGATACCAACGAGAACTGTGCAGCTATTCTTGGTATGAAGTATTTCGGTGAGCACAAGAAGGGTACTTTGACCATGGCTTGGGCTTTGGCTAACAGAAATGGCTATGCTTCCTGCCACGGTGGTCAGAAGGAATATACTTTGGCTGATGGTTCTAAGTTCGTTGCTTCCGTATACGGTTTGTCTGGCTCTGGTAAGTCTACTTTGACTCATGCAAAGCATGACGGCAAGTATCCAGCAATCAAGGTTCTTCATGATGATGCATTCATTATCAATACCGATACCTGTGCATCCATCGCTTTGGAGCCAACCTATTTTGATAAGACTGCTGACTATCCAACAGGCTGCCCAGATAATGAGTATCTGCTGTCTGCTCAGAACTGCTCTGCTACTCTTGATGAGAATGGCAAGATTCAGTTGGTAACTGAGGATATCAGAAATGGTAACGGTCGTGCAATCAAGTCCAAGCTTTGGTCTCCAAACCGTGTAGATAAGATTGATGCTCCAGTTAATGCTATCTTCTGGATTATGAAGGATCCTACCATTCCACCAATCGTTAAGTTAAAGGGTTCCGCTTTGGCTTCCGTAATGGGTGCTACTTTGGCTACAAAGACTTCTTCCGCAGAGCGTGTTGCTGCTGGTACCGATATGAACGCAATCCGTATTGTACCATACGCTAACCCATTCAGAACCTATCCATTGGTTAATGATTATGAGAAGTTTAAGAAGTTGGTTCAGGAAAAGGATGTTGCTTGCTACATCGTAAATACTGGTGATTTCATGGGCAAGAAGGTTAAGAAGGAAGATACTCTTGGTGTTCTTGAGGCTGTAGTAGAAGGAAAGGCTACCTTCGAGCAGTGGGGACCATTTGAGGATATCGAAATTATGAATTGGCCAGGATTTGAGCCAGATTTGACCGATGCTTCTTATGTAGCAGCTCTGAAGGGCAGCATGGTTACCCGTGTTGATGCTGTTAAGGGCTTTGCAGAGAAAAAGGGTGGCTATGATAAGCTTCCAGATGAGGCTTTGGCTGCACTTGAGAAGTTGGTTGCTGAGATAGAGACTCTGTAATTAGAAAATTTGTGAACTACTACAGACCATAATACCCAAAGGGTCCAGGCGGTTTGTGGCTTCTGTTAAGGTGGATAATTTATAAAAATTTCTAATGATTAGTATACCCCGCAATATCGATTCATAGAGGTCGGTGTTGCGGGGCATTTTCTGATATGAGAATTAAAAAATGTTGAGAGAAAAAGACTAATACTTTTTCAATGCAGCATCATTATTGTTTTTTAGAAAGGTAATAAAACTATGAGACAAAAATTAATTTTCTGGACAAGACAGTTGGGCTGTGAAATTATAGGGAGTATTTTGATCGCAGTGGGTATTTACAATTTTGCCGTCAATGCAGAATTTCCAATGACAGGATTTTCTGGTATTTCCATTTTATTGTATCAGATATTTGATGTTCCTATCGGTTTATCTACCATTTTACTCAACATTCCCGTTGCGATTTTGTGTTATCATTTACTTGGCAAAACATTTTTTGTGAATTCGGTGCGTAGTATTATCATTTCCTCTTTGTTTATTGATTACATTGCTCCTCTTTTTCCTGCTTACACAGGAAGTCCTTTACTAGCCGCATTATGCACAGGTGTATTAGCTGGTTTAGGATATGCTTTGATTTATATGGTCAATTCCTCCACTGGTGGAGCGGATTTTATTATCTTGGCTACAAAAGCGGTGCATCCCCATCTATCTATCGGTAAAATTTCTTTTTTCTTTGATGCCTCGATTGTGCTTTTGGGTACGCTATATTTTAGAAATGTAGATGGTATTATTTATGGATTTATTGTTTCTTACTTACTTTCAACAGTAATGGACAAGATGATGTATGGTGTCAATTCAGGTAAATTAGCCTTAATTGTTACGAATAACGGGAAACAAATCAGTGATGTGATTGATCAGTGCTGTCAACGAGGTTCCACCATTTTTAGTGCAAGAGGTGGTTATCAGGAAGACAATCGAGATGTTGTCATGTGTGCTTGCAGTAGTAAGGAGATGTATTTGGTGCAGCAGGCAGTCAAGGCAGTGGAACCCAATGCATTTATTATCATTGTAGATTCTAATGAAGTACATGGAGAGGGATTTCATCCTATCGTTGTAGGGGAACGGCAGGATAGGTGAATGACAGCTGAGACCTAACAGCAGTTCAATTGTGATATGCGAAATTAGGATTTCTTTTTAGTGGGAAATGTTGTATACTGTAAGGGATGATGAAAATAAAGGAGCAGTAATGCATGAATATTTTAACATTGGACAATATTACAAAATCTTATGGTGACCGCCATCTGCTAAAAAATTGTTTTTTTGCCCTCAATGAAGGGGAAAAAGTTGGTATTTTGGGCATCAACGGAACAGGAAAATCTACTTTACTAAAGATTATGTCAGGTTTGGAGGAACCAGATGAGGGAAGCGTTACCAAAGCCAATCACGTGATTATTCGTTATCTTCCCCAGCATCCTGTATTTGATGAGGGAGAGACGGTATTGGAGAGCGTGATGAAAAATAATAAGACCAAGGAAAATGAGTGGACCTTGGAGGCAGAAGCTAAGACTATGCTGAATGAGCTGGGCATTACCAATTTCTCTGCGGAGGTTAATACCCTGTCGGGCGGTCAGCGCAAGCGGATTGCACTGGCGGCCGTGCTGCTGTCACCGGCGGATATTTTGATTTTGGATGAGCCAACCAACCATTTGGACAGTGAGATGGCAGACTGGCTGGAAAATTTCTTAAAGAAATGGAAGGGCGGTCTGATTATGGTTACACATGACCGATATTTTCTGGATTCTGTGTCCAACCGCATTGTGGAGATTGATAAGGGCAGCATTTATAGTTATCAGACAAACTATTCCGGTTTTTTGCAGCTGAAAGCGGAACGTGAAGAATCAGCTATTGCTTCGGAGCGCAAGAGACAGAGTATTTTGCGCGTGGAGTTGGCATGGATGCTGCGTGGTGCGAGAGCCCGTTCTACCAAACAAAAGGCTCATATCCAACGCTATGAAAATTTAAAAAGTCAGGAGGCACCAATCTTTGACAGTAAGGTGGAGATTAGTTCTGTGTCCAGTCGACTAGGACGCACGACGGTGGAATTAGACGGAGTCAGCAAGTCTTACGGTGACAAAAAATTGATTGACAATTTTACCTATGTATTTTTGAAGGATGACCGCATTGGTTTCATTGGACCAAATGGATGTGGAAAAACCACGCTGATGAAAATGATTGCTGGCATCATCAAACCGGATGAGGGTCAAGTTATTGTGGGGCAAACGGTCAAGATTGGATATTATTCTCAGGAAATCCAAACAGAAATTCTTGAAAATATGAGCGAGACAGCCAAAATCGCAGTGATGACACCAGAAAAGCGTGTCATTGACTATATTCGTGATACTGCGGAGTATGTGCGTACGGAAGATGGTCTCGTCTCTGCTTCTCAGATGCTGGAGCAGTTTTTGTTTCCATCGGAGAAACAGTATACCCCCATCGGTAAGCTTTCAGGCGGGGAAAAACGTCGCTTAAATTTACTTCGTGTCCTCATGGAAGCTCCAAATGTGTTAATTTTGGACGAGCCAACCAATGATTTGGATGTACAGACTCTGACGATTTTGGAGGATTATTTAGACCATTTCAAGGGAATTGTGATTACGGTATCTCATGACCGCTATTTTTTGGATCGAATTGTGCGCCGCATTTTTGCTTTTGAGGGTGATGGAGTATTGACTCAGTATGAGGGTGGTTTTACGGATTACAGTATTGCGAAAAAAGAGCGGGAACTGGTATCGCTGGAGCCGGTGAAGACAGTTCGTGCAGAGCCAAAAAAAATGAATGTTCGTGAGCATGAAAAGAAACTGAAATTTACCTGGAAAGAGCAAAAAGAATTTGAGACAATTGAGGATGATATTGCTGCTTTGGAAGAAAAATTGGAAGATTTAGAGCGATTGATGGGACAGAGTGCGACTGATTTTGTGCGATTGAATCAGCTGATTGCTGAGAAAGAGACTGCCGAGCAAGCATTGGAAGAAAAGATGGAGCGCTGGGAATATCTGACAGAATTGGATGAAAAGATAAAACAAGCGAGTAGTCGGGAATAATTTCCTGACTACTCGCTTGTTACGTCAATCTTTCCATGGATTTTGTTTTAACGATAGGAGTAATAGCCAAATTCATAGCCCTGTGCGCGCACTTGGTCAATAAAGTCACCTAACATAGTGGTATTGGTGGAGGAGCAAGCGTGGAGCAGATAAATAGCACCTGGATGTACATTGGATACTGCAGCCTGCAGGGAGGCAGCTACATCGGGCTGATCATTGGTTATCCAATCACGGTAGGCATAGCTCCAGAATACAGAGCGATATCCTAAAGATTGTGCCAGTGAGAGTGCTTCTACACTGAAGGTTCCTTCTGGAAAACGGAATAGATACATCTCATATCCAAAGTTTTCCAGCACATAATTATGGGTGAGCATAAATTCATCATATTGCTGCTCAATGCTCAGCGATGGTATGCCATCAGCCGGATGAGTGTAGCTGTGATTTCCAACGATATGCCCCTCATTAATCATGCGCTGAACCAAGTCTGGATTCTTGACGGCAAAATCATAGGTGATGAAGAATACTGCCTTTACATTCTTTGCTGCTAAGGTATCCAGGATCTGTGGGGTGTAGCCATTTTCATAGCCCTCATCCATGGTCAGATAGACCATAGTACTGTCAGTACGGTAAAAATCAGCGTTATAACTGCCGTACAAACGGTCATAATAGAGACAGCCGTTAGGCTGATTGAGCTCATTGCGGTCATCACTGCGGTATCCATAGGGAATGGCCGCATTGTCCAGGGCAGCAAGGGCCGTCAAGTCTGGCATCACAGAGCCAATGCCGAGATTTCCATTGGACTGAGTGTTCGAAGAGGATTCGGATGGGCTGCTGCTTTCTGGAGTGGATTCGCTTTCTGTCGGTGTTGTTTCAGAATTTTCAGTCTCTTCAAGAGAATTTTGGGTTACTTCTTCGGTAGATTCTAATGTTATATCGGATGATGTTTCATCGTTTGCAGTTGATTGAGATTCTGCTTCTGTGTCTGTCTCGGTCAGAGAAGTGTTTTCATTGCTGGCATCTGTAGATGCCTGATTATTTGTCTTAGCACAGCCAGAAACGGTGAGCAGAAAAATTGTCATAAGTATGCATAATTGTTTGCGTCTCATATTAATACCTCCTTTGCGCATTCCTACTATAACATGAAATGGAGCGTTTCTCAATACAAATTTCAAGGAATTATTGCCAAGATTTTTTTAGAAAAATTTGCAAGAATGTAGTGAAATTCAGAAAAATATGCTATACTGTTGCATATGTAGCAAATGAAAAATGTAGTAAAGGGGATTAAAAGATGATAGAGCGTAATGTTACTGTAAAAATGCCATGTGGATTACATTTGAGACCAGCTAGAATTTTGTCAGATGCTGCTTCCCGCTATAAAGCAAAGGGCTATATTTTGTATAAAACTAGTGTGATAGATGTAAAGAGCATTTTAAATTTGGTCTCGCAGGGAATTAATGTCAATGACGAAATTAAAATTCGCTGCATTGGGCCAGAAGAAAAAGCATTGATGGAGAAACTGATTGAGATTTTTGAAGATTCCACAATGAAGGCATAGATGATGTATCAGAACGAGGATGCAAATATTGGATGCTCCAACCATTAAAATCATAGGGAAAGGAGTCATATCGTGGGTGAAGTTTATGATAAGTTAAAGAGATGTCTGGAATGTGTACAGAGACAGGTGAATTTTCAGCCGGAAATTGCGCTGGTGCTCGGCTCAGGCTTAGGTGATTATGCCAGGGAGATTGATGTGGTGAAAGTTTTGCCGTATCAAGAGATTGAAGATTTTCCTCAATCAACAGTGGAGGGTCATGCAGGGCAGTTTGTGTTTGGCTATATTCAGGGGATTCCAGTGGTTATTATGCAGGGACGCGTGCATTATTATGAAGGATATTCTATGACAGATGTAGTTTTGCCCATTCGTCTGATGGCTCTGATGGGGGCAAAAATTTTGTTATTGACCAATGCTGCAGGTGGTCTCAATAGCAGCTTTCGGGCAGGTGATTTCATGCTGATTACGGATCAGATTGCTGCCTTTGTGCCAAATCCGTTAATGGGTGCCAATGAAAATCAGTTAGGTGTGCGTTTTCCGGATATGAGTGAAATTTATGATGAGGATTTGCAGCAGATTATTCGGGAGGCGGCGTCTCAGATTGGAATTTTACTGAAGGAAGGGGTGTATATTCAGCTGACAGGTCCCTCCTATGAAAGCAAGGCGGAGGTTCGTATGTGTCAGATGCTGGGAGCTGACGCAGTCGGTATGAGTACCGCTTGTGAGGCGATTGCAGCCAATCATATGGGTATGAAAATTTGTGGTATTTCCTTTATTTCCAATCCTGCTGCAGGATTGCAGAAGGCTCCCCTATCCCATGAGGAGGTAAAGCGTGCAGCGGATTCAGCCGCACCAATCTTTAAGCAATTAATTACACAGAGTGTCGTTAAAATGGAAAAGATAATTAGAAATGAACAGTAAACATAGAAAGATTAGAACTGTCGCAGATATCATTGGCGACGGTATCGAATGACAAAGGAGACAGAAAAATGAGAGCATTAGAAGAACGTATCCAAAGAGATGGTATTGTCCGCGAAGGTGATGTATTGAAGGTAGACAATTTCCTTAATCATCAGATGGACATTGCATTGTTTGATGAGATGGGGAGAGAGTGGAAGAGACTTTTTGCTGACAAGCCGATCAATAAGATTCTGACCATCGAAGCATCGGGGATTGGTATCGCCTGTGTGGCAGCCCAGCATTTTCATGTGCCAGTGGTCTTTGCCAAGAAGAGTCAGTCAGTCAATATCGATGGAGATGTCTATTGCACGGATATTGAGTCATTTACTCATAAAAGAACTTACCATGTCATCGTTTCCAAGAAATATTTGGGACCAGAGGATCGAGTTCTGGTAATTGATGATTTTTTAGCAAATGGCTGTGCGTTAAATGGTCTGATTGACATTATTGAGCAGGCTGGTGCCTCGGTGGAAGGGATTGGGATTGCCATTGAAAAGGGACAGCAGGTAGGAGGCAAGCTGATTCGAGAGAGAGGTTATCAGCTGGAGTCTTTGGCTATTGTAGAGTCTATGGATCCGAAGACGGGAGAAATCAAATTCCGCCATTAAAATACAGAGAAAAGTTTGTCAATGATAGGAAAAAGGCAAATCTGTTTCATGCCTGTTTTCATGAAGCTTAGACTTTCGTTTGTATCAAGTTGCTATAATTAAAATAGGGAGTGAAAAAATATGAAGTTGGTTGTGGATTCCCATACCCATTCTCTGGCAAGTGGGCATGCTTACAATAGTCAAAAAGAGATGATTAGGATGGCAAAAGAGAAGGGATTGGAGGCTATTGCGATTACAGAGCATGCGCCTGCAATGCCAGGCAGCTGTCATATTTATTATTTCAATAATTATCGTGCTCTCAATCGAGAGGAGATGAAAGAACGATTTGGGATTGAGGTACTGTTGGGTGTGGAGTTAAATATTTTGGATGAGGAGGGAAATCTGGATTTGCCCGAGGAGACGATTGCAGAGATGGATGTGGTGATTGCCAGTATTCATCCGCCATGCTATACAGGCAGGAGAGAGCCTGAGTATGTCAGCAAAGCTTATGAAAATATTTTAAAAAATCCTTTGGTGGACATTGTAGGACATCCTGATGACGGACGTTTTCTTCCAGATTATCATATTTTGGTACCAACCGCCAAGAAATATGGAAAGCTGTTGGAAGTCAACTGCAGTTCGATTCGCCCAAACGCTTATCGAAAAGGCGCATGGGAGCACTATCGGGAAATGCTTCGTCTGTGTATGGAGTATGAGCAGCCTGTGATTATCAATACAGACGCTCACTATGACGATGAGATTGGACGATTTGAGTTGGCATTGCAGTTGATGGAAGAATTGAAGTTTCCTGAGCGATTGGTGGCAAATCATTCACTGGAAATGTATCATTCTTACATTTCAAAATATAAAAGATGTAGAGGGCAAAAGGTGTTTTGACCTTGATATCATCATATAGAAGGGACTATAAATGAGCAAAAAAATAAAGACAGATGCAGTGGATGGGCTGTTTCGCAGTATTTTGACTTTAAAAACGATAGAAGAATGCTATGCATACTTTGAAGATGTTTGTACTGTCAATGAACTTTTAGCGATGGCCCAGCGATATGAGGTGGCTCGTATGCTGCGTAAGGGCAGTACTTACTCAGAGATTTCTGAGCAGACAGGAGCCTCCACGGCGACGATCAGTCGTGTAAATCGCTCCCTCAATTTTGGCAACGATGGTTATGATATGACTTTTAAGCGATTGGAGGAGCAGAATGAAAATTAAGCATTCCTCTCGGCTTTGATAAGCCGAAAGGAATGGTGATAGAGTGAGCTATTCTGTTTTGATAAACAGGATAGCTCACTCTTGATTTTTGGATTTCATGTCATCGATGATTTGTTCAATCATCATCTTTTTCAGATAGACATCCAAACTGAGCTGGGATACAAATGTCAGCTGCTGCAGTTCATCGCGCTGATCATCCGGCAGGTCAGCAAAGGCAGTTTTCGACATTTCCCGTGTTTCATGGATACCTTTCATTACCATCTCCAGCTGCTGTGGCTCATAGGAGAAGAGTGTCTCATAAATCTTAGTCAAATCCAGGCTTTTCTCTGTATCACTGTCACCAAAATATTGTTGGGACAGCGGCTCAAGCAGCGTATGAATATCGTCAATACTCAAAAAATTCTTATAATAGTAAATCAATGTCAACAGGATAAGATGATCCTTGGAGTACTTTTTCTTCTCAGGAGGAGGCAGGAGTTTATTTTTGGTGTAATTATTGATCATAGTCTTAGTTAAAATCTTGTCCTGCTCATAGCGACGGTGGGAAGCGAGCTGCTGCTCCATGAATGTGGTGACCTGATCCATGTATAAGTCAATATTTGGGATATCTTTTGATTTAATGTAATTCGTGGAAGATATTTTTTTGCATAGTTCTTCAAAATATTCATCAGTCATCAATATTAACCTCCAAAAGTACATGATAGTTATCATTATATAGTTTTTAAAACTAGATGACAAGTACTTTCTAAAAAAAATTTTTAGGAGGGGGTCTTTGGGGGCAAAATAGGTATGATTTGCTCTGCCATCCGTACTTTTTGATGGAGACAAAACGAGAACAAAACAATTTTGTGCTGGAGATTAATGTTGAAATTGTAATAAAAATTTTGATATATAAAGTAAAATAAAGAGAATAAGAATGAAATAATCAGAAAATTTATATAAAAAAAACAAAATTATCAAATAATCAGAAAATTTGGAATATTTTTTATATTTACAAAGAAAGTTCTGTGTAGTATAGTAACACCGATGGTACAGCTTCCCGTAAGCAGTGCTATTACAAGTGAGAGAGGACATATATTTAAGATAAAGGAAAGGAAAACGGTGAAACATATGAAAGAATTACAGCAAGAAAAAGTTTTGCCTGGTCTTTATGATCCTAGTTTTGAGCATGATAACTGTGGTATCGGTGCTGTTGTTAACATTAAGGGTGTGCGTACTCATCAGACAGTTGCCGATGCGTTAAGCATCGTAGAAAATCTTGAGCATCGTGCTGGTAAGGATGCAGAGGGAAAGACGGGTGATGGTGTCGGTATTTTGACACAGGTTCCACATAAATTTTTCAAGAAGGAATGCGCCAAGTTGGGAATTAAGCTGGGCGATTTGAGAGAGTATGGTGTGGGTATGTTTTTCCTGCCACAAGATGAGCTGAAACGTCGTCAGGCGATGAAGATGTTTGAGATTATCGTGGAAAAAGAAGGATTAAAATTTTTAGGTTGGAGAAAAGTGCCGACAAATGCCGATATTTTGGGTAAAAAAGCCGTTGACTGTATGCCTTATATCATGCAGTGTTTTATTGAAAAGCCAAGAAAAGTAGAAAAAGGTTTGCCGTTTGATAATAAATTGTATATTGCAAGACGAGTGTTTGAACAGTCCAACGACGATACCTACGTAGTTTCTCTGTCAAGCCGTACAATCGTCTATAAAGGGATGTTTTTGGTCAAGGAATTGAGAATGTTTTATAATGATTTGCAGGATCCTGATTTTGAGTCGGCTATTGCAATGGTTCATTCCAGGTTTAGTACCAATACGACACCGAGCTGGCAGCGTGCCCATCCAAATCGTTTTATCGTACATAATGGTGAGATTAATACCATTCGCGGTAATGTGGATAAGATGACTGCCAGAGAGGAGACGATGGATTCAAAACTTCTGAAGAATGAAATGTATAAAATTGTGCCGGTTATCAATGCGGAAGGTTCTGACTCGGCTATGTTAGACAATGCATTGGAGTTCATGGTTATGAGCGGTATGCCTCTTCCATTGGCCGTTATGATTACCATTCCAGAGCCTTGGGTAAATGATAAAGGAATGTCTCAGAAGAAAAAGGATTTCTACCAATATTATGCAACTATGATGGAACCTTGGGATGGACCTGCTTCGATTCTGTTCTCTGATGGAGATGTGATGGGTGCTGTCCTTGACCGTAATGGTCTGCGTCCGTCCAGATATTATATTACTTCGGATAGTCAGATGATTTTGTCTTCTGAGGTCGGAGCTATCGATATTGACCAGAGCCGCATCGTCAAGAAAGAGCGTTTAAGACCAGGTCGTATGCTTTTGGTTGATACTGTGAAAGGCGAATTGGTAAATGATGAGGAATTAAAAAATTATTATGCTTCCAGACAGCCGTACGGTGAGTGGTTGGATTCCAAGCTGATTCGTCTGAAAGATTTAAAGATTCCAAACAAAAAAGTAGAAAAGCATGATACCAAGAGTTTGCTCCGTATCATGAAGACTTATGGATTTACTTATGAGCAGCTGCGCACGATGATTTTGCCGATGGCACTCAATGGCTCCGAGCCAATTTCTGCTATGGGTGCTGACAGTCCATTAGCTGTGCTGTCAAAAGAGCATCAGCCATTGTTTAACTACTTTAAGCAAAATTTTGCACAGGTAACAAATCCGCCAATCGATGCGATTCGTGAGGAAATTGTTACTGCCACCAATGTGTATATCGGTTCAGATGGAAACTTGCTGGAGGAATCGGCAGAAAACTGCAAGATGCTCCGTGTAGACAATCCAATTTTGACGAATACCGATTTGCTTCGTATCAAAAATATGAAGGTGGATGGATTTAAGGTGGCAGTTGTTCCGATTGTTTATTATAAAAATACATCTTTGGCTCGTGCCATCAATCATTTGTTTGTGGAGGTAGACCGTGTTCACCGTGATGGTGCCAATATTATTATTTTATCGGACCGAGGCATTGATGAAAATCATGTGCCGATTCCATCTTTGTTGGCAGTGGCATCTTTAAATCAGCATTTGGTTGAGACCAAGAAAAAAACTTCCATTTCCATTATTCTGGAATCAGGAGAGCCAAGAGAAGTTCATCATTTTGCCACTATTTTGGGTTATGGTGCGACAGCGGTCAATCCATATCTGGCACATGAGTCCATTGGATTCTTGATTGACAACGATATGTTGGCGAAGGATTACTATGCAGCAGTGGATGATTACAATAAGGCAGTCATCAATGGTATTGTAAAAATTGCTTCCAAGATGGGTATTTCTACGATTCAGTCCTATCAGGGTTCTAAAATTTTTGAGGCGATTGGTTTAAATTCGGATGTGGTAAATAAGTATTTTACCAATACAGTAAGTCGTATCGAGGGAATTGGTTTGAAGGAAATCGCAGATGATGTCGACATTCTTCATTCAAAGGCTTTTGACCCATTGGGATTGAATGTTGATTTGACATTGGACAGTGTGGGAAGCCATAAATCTCGTTCTGGTCGTGAGGAACATCTGTATAATCCAGTGACCATTCATCTGCTTCAGGAAGCAACCCGTACAGGAAATTATGAGGAGTACAAGGAGTATTCCAGCCATGTTTATCAGGAAGACAATGCAAGAAATCTGAGATGTTTGTTTGATTTTAAGTACCCGGAGAATGGCGGAATTGATATTGAGGAAGTGGAGAGTGTAGAATCGATTGTTAAGAGATTTAAGACGGGTGCTATGTCCTACGGTTCCATTTCTCAGGAAGCCCATGAGACCTTGGCAATTGCTATGAACCGTATTGGCGGTCGTTCCAATTCTGGTGAGGGTGGTGAGCGTCCGGAGCGTCTGAATGTAGTGAAGGGACAGCCGAATCGCTGCTCAGCTATTAAGCAGGTGGCATCGGGGCGTTTCGGTGTAACTTCTCAATATTTAGTCAGTGCAGACGAAATTCAGATTAAGATGGCACAGGGAGCAAAACCAGGTGAGGGCGGACATTTGCCTGGCGGCAAGGTATATCCTTGGATTGCAAAAACCAGATACTCCACCCCTGGAGTTGCATTGATTTCTCCACCGCCTCATCATGATATTTATTCCATTGAGGATTTGGCACAGTTGATTTATGATTTAAAGAATTCAAATACCAAGGCAAGAATTTCCGTTAAGCTGGTTTCTGAAGCTGGTGTCGGTACTGTCGCAGCCGGTGTAGCTAAGGCAGGAGCTCAGGTCATTTTGATTTCAGGCTATGATGGAGGTACAGGTGCGGCTCCAAGAAACTCTATCTATAATGCAGGTCTTCCATGGGAATTAGGATTGGCAGAAGCGCATCAGACATTGATTATGAATGATTTGCGTGACAAGGTTATCCTAGAGACAGACGGTAAGCTGATGAATGGTCGTGATGTCTTGGTAGCAGCGATGCTCGGTGCGGAGGAATTTGGTTTTGCGACTGCTCCGTTAGTAACTATGGGATGCGTGATGATGCGTGTCTGCAACTTGGATACCTGTCCAGTGGGTGTAGCAACTCAGAATCCAGAACTGAGAAAGCGTTTCACTGGAAAGCCAGAGTATGTGGTGAATTTTATGTACTTTGTAGCGCAGGAATTGCGTGAGTACATGGCGAAATTGGGACTGCGTACGATTGACGAAGTGGTTGGGCGTACTGATTTGTTGATTCAGAGAAAAGATTTTGCAAATCAGAGAGCGAACAAGATTGATTTGTCCCGTATTTTGGAAAATCCATATGTCGGTCAGCCGCTGGCAGGCTATCATCATAAGAATACCTTTGATTTTGCACTGGAAAAGACTATTGATGAGAAAATTTTATTGAGCAAGCTGAAGGCTCCATTGGCAAAGGGACAGAAGAAGAGTATGGAGATTGACGTCTCCAATGTGGATCGTACCTTGGGAACTATTTTCGGCGCAGAAATTACCCGTCTTCATGGAGAAAGCTTGGCGGAAGATACCTTTACTATCAAATGTAATGGAAGCGGCGGACAGAGCTTCGGTGCCTTCATTCCAAAGGGACTTACCTTGGAGTTGGTGGGAGATTCCAATGACTATTTCGGAAAAGGCTTGTCTGGCGGTAAGCTGGTGGTTTATCCTCCAAAGTCTGTATCGTTTAAAGCAGAGGAAAATATTATTATAGGAAACGTGGCACTTTATGGTGCAACCAGTGGAGAGGCTTACATTAATGGTGTGGCTGGTGAGCGTTTCTGTGTCAGAAATTCTGGTGCCACTGCAGTTGTGGAAGGTGTGGGTGACCATGGATGTGAGTACATGACAGGCGGTCGTGTCGTTATTCTTGGCTCCACAGGAAAGAATTTTGCAGCTGGTATGAGTGGTGGTATTGCTTATGTTTTGGATGAACACAGTGAGCTGTACACCAAGTTAAATAAGTCGATGGTTGGTGTGGAAGAAATTACCAATAAATATGATGTGCAGGAATTAAAAGAAATGATTCAGGAGCATGTCAACTACACCAATTCCGAAAAGGGCAAGAAGATACTGGATAACTTTAGTGAGTATTTACCGAAGTTTAAGAAGATTATTCCTCATGAGTATAAGCGTATGCAGAATATGATTGTACAGATGGAAGAGAAAGGTCTCAACAGTGAGCAGGCAACCATTGAGGCATTTTATGCGAGCAGAAATTAAGTAGGAGGAAAAGAACATGGGAAAACCAACAGGATTTATGGATTATGAGCGTGAAAACTGTCCTGCTACTTCACCTGAGAACAGAATTCACCATTTTAATGAGTTTCACGATACATTAACAAAGGAAGAAAGAGAGATTCAGGGAGCTCGCTGTATGGACTGTGGAGTACCTTTCTGTCAGGCAGGTATCTCCATCAAGGGAATGACTTCGGGATGTCCGCTCAACAATCTGATTCCCGAGTGGAATGATTTGTTGTATACAGGGAACTGGAATCTGGCTTATCAGAGACTGCAGGTGACCAATTGTTTTCCAGAATTTACAGGCCGTGTCTGTCCGGCTCTCTGTGAGGCTGCCTGCACCTGCAACTTGAGCGGTGAGCCAGTCACCACCAAGGCCAACGAAATGGCACTTGTTGAAAATGCGTTTGAGGAAGGGTTGGTACAGCCAGAAATTCCAAGTGTGAGAACAGGTAAGTCGGTAGCAATTGTCGGCTCTGGTCCGTCGGGTTTGGCAGCCGCGATGATGTTAAACCGCCGCGGTCATGAAGTGACTGTTTATGAGAGAAGCGACCGTATCGGTGGACTATTGATGTATGGTATTCCAAACATGAAGTTGGAAAAGCATGTGATTGACCGTCGTGTCAACTTGATGAAGCAGGAAGGAGTCAAGTTTGTGACGAACGCCAATGTAGGAGACAATTATTCGGCAGAGCAGATTATGCAGGAGCATGACAGCGTGATTTTAGCCTGCGGTGCCTCCAATCCGAGAGACATTCAGGCTCCCGGAAGAGATGGCAGCGGTGTTTACTTTGCAGTTGATTTTCTGAAGGCGACCACCAAGAGTCTATTAGACTCCAACTTAGAGGATGGAAACTATATTTCCGCCAAGGATAAACATGTGGTAGTAATCGGTGGCGGAGATACTGGAAATGACTGTGTGGGTACTTCCATTCGTCACGGCTGTGCGTCGGTGGTACAGTTGGAAATGATGCCGAAACTGCCAGACTGCCGCAGTGCAAACAACAGCTGGCCAGAATGGCCGAGAGTCTGCAAGACAGATTACGGTCAGGAGGAAGCTATTGCGGTATTTGGTCATGACCCAAGAATTTATCAGACCACTGTCAAGGAGTTTGTCCGTGATGAAAACGGAAATCTGGTAAAGTTGATTTGTGTGAAGCTGGAATCCAAGAAAAATGAGGAGACTGGCCGCATGATGATGGTGCCAATTGAGGGCAGTGAGTTTGAGCTGGAAGCAGAGTTGGTGCTGATTGCTGCAGGATTTTTGGGCAGTCAAAGCTATGTGACGGATGCTTTTGGTGTGGAAGTGAATGCCCGCAGCAATGTCAAGACTGCAGCAGGAAGTTATGCCACCAATGTACCAAAGGTTTTCGTTGCAGGTGATATGCATCGTGGACAGTCATTAGTCGTCTGGGCGATTCGCGAGGGACGCGAAGCTGCCAGACAGGTGGATGAACGATTGATGGGATATACCAATCTATAAAAAGAGGAAAAGGATGCACGGATTGTTTGAGGAACCGTGCATCCTTTTTAAATGCAAAATAAAAATCAAGAAAAAGAGATGATACCGACCGTAAATTTGACAAAAAAAGGATGCTATTTTGACATGAATAAAAATTCAAAAAAAAGTATGATAAGATCAATTATGTTTGGTAAGACATTGGATAAGATGCTAAAAATAGTCAGAAAGTGATTGAATCAATTTAGGAAAAATGGTATACTAAAGAAAGAGCTTTACGCTTTAGAAAGAGCTTTACGCTTTTTAGTATGGATGGTAAAGGTGAAAAAAAATGTTTAA
>JBJELF010000122.1:37287-39514 GCA_051879015.1 Lachnospiraceae bacterium | reverse complement strand
GAACGAATTGTTCAAAAAACAACCACTTCTTTCAATAAACAAATAGCCAATACAGTAGGAGAAGTTGCTGAAAATGCAGCGGAACAGATTGTTGAAACGAAACTGGGCCAATATGCGGATAAGATGATAGAGAGTGATACATCTTCTATAGGTAGAATGGATTTAGCAGGAAAAACTCATCCAGTTTCAGGTGTAAAATTTGATTCAAATGGTTTCCCGATATTTGAATCAAAATATAATACAAAACTTGACCCACAAGATTATTTGAAGTCAAGAGGTACACATTTTGATAGGGCAAGTAAGGTACTCTATAATGATATTATGAATGATAGCAATCTAAGGAGTAAATTTACAGAGGCAGAAATTGCTATAAAAGAGGGAGGTGTTCCTAAAGCATATACATGGCATCATCATCAAGATAAAGGAGTAATGCAACTCGTTGATAGAAAGATACATAGACAAACAGGACACACAGGTGGATTTAGTATCTGGGGACCTGGAAATTAGGAGGTTAATATGAAATGGAATTGTGAAAACAATGTTGTGACAGATGATATTATTAATGATGTTGAAGCAGAACTTAAAATTAAGTTTCCAAGAGATTTTACTGCTATTATTAAGCAATATGATGGAGGATATCCAATACCAAATAAAATAACTATTGAAGGACAAGAGGAAATTTTGAATAATTTGGTAAGTTTTCTGGAAGAGGATACAAGTTTTATTCTTGATATAATTAATGATACTGAAAATTTTGCTTGTTCTAATCTTGTACCTATAGCAGAAGACCCTTTTGGAAATTTATTCTGTTATTCTTTTGGAGAAAATACTTGCGAGATTGTATTTTGGAATCATGAAGATGGTGCTATAAATAAGCATGTGTGCAACAATTTTGAAGAATTGATGGCAATGTTACATGAGTAAAGTTATTTATATATCTACTTAAGGACACTCATCAACCCAAAATTATTACAGCCTTTATATTAACTGTATTGACTTTCGCCGAAGGCGTTTCATTCATGTAGATTAATGATTATAGGGCGTAATTTGCCATTTTGGTATACTTAAGGACATTCGAAATCAAAACTGAATAGTGTTTATATTGGGGTCGTAATTAGTGAACGCTTAGGGCGTTTGTCTGCATGCTTACCAGATATTCCATTTTCAACGTAACTATACTCATTGCTAACAATCATGTTGTGTTTCTTAGCATATTCCAGACAAAGACGTTTCTGACTGTCCGGAGATAGTTCTTCTTGTTGGTTCGTTGATACACGAATATAGATAGCAGCTTGTTTTACTTCTTCCATGTCCTTCTCCTCATTTTATTGACATAATTGGTGGACAAATTGTCCACCAATCAATGAAAAGTAGAAATCATTAGGTTAATCCAAATTTCTTTGCTTGTTCCCAAAACTCTGCGACGGTTGTGCCAAATTCTTGAGCAGCTTGTTCTTCTGTCATGAATTTTTTTTGAATACATTGGATGAGAGTCGCTAATTTGCCTTGAGCCATACCTTGAGCCATACCTTGAGCTATGCCTTGAGCCATACCTTGAGCTATGCCTTGAGTTATGCCCTCTGCTTTGCCTTTCTGAATCCCTCTTTCTTCGATTTCATCACTTAAATTACACATAATTGACACCTCACTTTCCATGTTCTCAGTCATTTGGATATCAAATTCATTTTGTAATAACGACTTCTTTTCATTCGCTTCTAGGTCTGGGGAGAGAAGCGTTTGCAACAGTTTCAGGACTCCATTGTAATTTTCTTGATGTTCGGTTCCTAAACAGATCATGATGACCGTCAATAAATCATAGTATTGGCGTTCTTCTTTCCCATGTCCCACTAAGTTGAATTCACTCATCTGATATTTGGTAATCGTATTTTTGCGATTCATGGCAGGATTGGTACAAATCCAGATGGAGTACACTTTTTTGATATCTTGATAATGTTCACCAGTAAATTCCGTCTCTTTCTGAGCAGAAAGAAGACGTCCGCAATAGTAAATCCCACGTTTGAGCAGTGGATATCCAGGATAATATTTTCTCTGTGCCTCCACATTCAAAATTAATCGAATGGGAGAGTCAGAATGTGGTACCGATGCACAGAATCGAATATCATAATAAATGGTTCCCTCCGATAAAGTTGCATCTTCCGTATTCATGCCTTGAATACGGGTGCCTATGTTGCTTTCGTCTGGATGGACACCGACTTCTCCTACTTGA
>JBJELF010000122.1:0-37187 GCA_051879015.1 Lachnospiraceae bacterium | reverse complement strand
TTCGCTCAACTGTTTTCATTGTCCATTTGATGCCTGTAGTTCCGAAAGTAGCAAATAGTACAATTGCATTCATATGTTGCTACCTCCAATGAAAGTTTTTGAATATTATTATGCATTACTTAATAAATTGCTCGTAAAAACCACAATTTGCAAATGGCTCACCTATTCCACTTAAAAGTCTATTTGGAAGAGCTAGAGTGAAAACGCAGATAACAATTATCCACAGAAACATCCATTTTAACTTATTCCATTTGAAATCTTTTGCTTTAATAATTGAGTAGAATCCCCATATTCCAAGCGGAACAAACATAAAGATGCAGACAAAGTAGCCCGGAGAGTATGGAACGGATAATCCTGTTTCATTAAATAGAGACAAGGATTTAATAGCTGCTGTAGTATGTGTAATCAATTCCATTATACCCAAAAAGGACATTATAGCTGTAAACCAAGGTTTATCGCCTTTTTTTACAAAAAGAATAGTCAGAATGATGAGTACAGCCGTATTCATAAGCATAACATTGAAGCGCGTCTGTCCTCCGCCAGAAATAACTCCAACGATATAATGGAATCGCCCCCTAATACTTTGATTTTATACAACGTACCCAGACTGTCAACAGGCAGCCTGGGTTTTCATCTATCTGGAAAATGATTCCTATTTTGTCACGTTACGCAGTTGCTGGTTGAAATTCTCTATGGAATTTGTGATATAGACGATTTTTCGTATTTTAGGTGGAGTGATTAATATAAATTTCCTTAGTTCTTTTCTATTTTATGGGTGATTTGAAGTGAATTTAAGCGGGTCGTTAAAATAAAGCGCCCTGCATAAGGCAGGGTGCCAGTTACATTTACATAAAAATTTAGTTTTCGTGGTAATCAATATTGAAAGAAGCAATGCCCCACATAAGAATATCGGCAATATGAGCAGTTCCATCCTGAGCGATAATTTCCGTGAAATCAATTGTGATATGGTACTCTCCAGGTGTATTTGGAATTTCAGCTGCAGGTTCACCGTTTACAGTGATGCTCAAAAGTTCCAACATTTCACTTCCCATAGCCTCATCTCTTCCATCGTCATAAGATGTCCAACCATTCATTTTAAGTTCGTAACTATATTGGTAATTCAGCTCATCTTCCTCGTTTTCAATCGTTAAAATAAAACTAAATGAGTTCTCATTGAGACTTTCAAAGGCAACGGATCCATCTTTGTAGGTGGTGCTTTCACCGACATCCAGCATGTCAAACGGATAAGGCGATTTGCCGCCACTGTCTGTAGAAAGCGAGTTGATTAGCAAGGGAACGCCAATACATAATACTAAGGCAAAACTCGCTGCTGCAAGCTCTTTATGTTCGTATTTTCCGAAATGGATGATTTGACTGCGCAATATGGTATTTATTGAAAAAAAGCCAGTATTCTTGACAAGTCAATGATATCAAGCAGGAGCATGAAAGCTGTTATAATGCCGTAAAAGAGGGCGGGTCTGACTTTTAAGTGGTCAATTAGGTAGTCCATCCCATATTTTACTGCTGGAAGTAAAGCCCAGGTGAAGTACAGACTAAAAAGCGGACTTTCTTTGACTGACCATTGAATCACTACAACCAAGATAAAGGAGAAAGTAAGCCACAGGACACTGGTCTGGATAAAATGTTCTTTTCGATGCAAAAAGATACCGATGAGAGCCAAAAGCAGGATAACAAAAAAGGCCCATTCGTACTGGTTGGTCAATTCAATCCAGAAGTAGCGTTTTCCGTCAGCACCGGCGTTGACTGGAAAAAAGACACCCTGCCAGAGTTTGGAGAAAGATACCAGTTTCTCGGAGTACAGCCATTCTCCGCCTCCAAAGGAATTTACTTTTCCTGTGGCCTCACTGAAACCGTATAGCAGGGTATTTCCTCGGCCAAGGCAAATCATAGCTAAGAGACTGGCGAGCACTGTCTTCCAAATGGCTTCTATTTTTTCTTTCCATGGTTTATGAGTCAGAAGCCAGCTGAATCCCAAAAATCCGGATGTGGGCATCACAAAGGCTGCTGAGATATAGGCGGGAGCAAGTCCTTTTGTACTTTTTATCTGTTTCGTTGTCTCTACACATTGGTAATAGACATATGCCACAAGAAGAAAGGTACATAGCTGATATTTTTCTAAGAAAAAGAAATACATGACCACAGAGTAGGAGGATAGAAAAAACAGGAGCATTTCCTTACTGTTGTCGGTCATTTTCTTTATCAAAAATCCCATCAAAATCAAAAGCTGAGAGTTGAATAGCTGAATTCCCACAGCGCAGGTGACAGTCCACATGGATTCAGGGACAAACAAGGTATTGATGAGAGAAATCAATGTGTAGATGGGGAAGGTATACACACTGAGAAGGGGGTGCCTGATATCATAGTAAGAAAATTTAGGAAAGATGTTGTGAAAGCACCAGCCGGAATCGATGGAGTAGACTTTGTCAAATTGTTCGTACCAATCGGAATGATTGATATAAAATACGATAATGAGCAAGGCAATCACGATAGAAATAATGGGATAGGATTTTTTATCCCAATCATCCATACTGTTTATAAAACTTTGAATCGCATGGAACAGGCAGTCTGCCGCGATGATTCCATAGAAATAGAGGGCAGGAAATGCAATAAACAGATAGGGCATTTGAAACAGGGACACGCCCAAAAACAGGATATCCTCGCTTTTGCCTGACTGTATGAAACATAACATATAGAATAGAAAGGCTGCCAACAAGACTGCAAGAACCTGGTGTTCTCGAAGGAACTGGGCAGCAGTTTCTTTCTTTTTAAGATATACCATGACGGCGCACCCTGCGGATATGAGCATAGACAGGACTGCAATGGCAGTATCGTAATTGATTAAAAACCAGTAGGTCAGCAGGGCGCTGGAAAGAGCGAGAATGATTATGAATAGAAGGTTTGAACTTTTTTTTGTCATTTTTTTCTCCTTAATATTTTATGGGATGATATAGATACATACAAAAAGAAATACAATATACAGGAAAACGAGTGCAAGCATATTTTTGTCGGACAGCACGACATCCATTGGATTGCCGTCACAGTCCATTGACTCGATATGGAGACTGTATTTCATGAAAATCACCATGACGATGGGAACGGTCCACATGAGTAGAGTGTGAGAATTTTGAACGGCCCAGAGGGCATAGCAAATTTCCGTAAAAGCGACGAATATATGCATATTTTTGTCCAGAAAGGCATAATTGTATTTTTTGAGAACTTCTCTGGTTTGTCCAGAAATTTGGTGCTGCAGTTCATTTCTTCGTTTTCCCATTCCAAGATAGAAAGCTCCTCCTAATACGGTTAGATAAAGCCATGAAGATACTTCGATGCCAGTGACACAGGAGCCATAGTAAAGACGAATGAGAAAGCCGGCAGCTAGAATTACTACATCTACAATCGGGATGTGTTTTAGTCGGCTGCTGTACAAAAAGTTAAGGACAAGGTAGCTCAGCAGCCAAAGTGGAGCATAGAAGGAGTAAATATCAGCAGCTACAGCTAACACAGAAAGAAGGATTGTCAGAGAACTGATGATGACCACCAGAAAATTTGCTGTAGGGATGGAAATGGCTTTACTGGCAATAGGACGATGACATTTGGTTGGATGGTTTCGGTCCTTATCCACGTCCTTGATATCGTTTATAATGTAGACGACGGAGGTACCAAGGCAAAAAACGATAAAGGCGTAGAGTGTCTTGGACAGCAAGGTGGGATGAAACAGCATTTCTCCAAAAAAAAGAGGCATAAATATTAAAAAATTTTTTACATAATGCTTTACTCTAAGCAGAGTAATATAATCTTTGAAAGAGGCTTTTTTCATAAATAAAATCCTTTCGTTGGTTGTAGGTGGAAACCTACTGTCAGGTGATGGGTAGTTGACAGTTAAATCCTCCTTCGTGTTTGGCATCCCAGTTTAGTTAACTTTTTCTTCATGATATTCCTGTTCCGTATTAATGGACCAGATATTGTTTTTGTTTGTTCTGCCTTCTAGGATATTGCTTACGGCTGCGAAGGCAGTAAGCATGGAATGATCCATATTGTTGTAGCGATGCTGACCGTTTCTGCCGATGCAGTATAAATTATCGATGTCATTTAAATAGGCAATTAATTGTTCAATCTGATTGTATGTATCAAAATAAGCTGGATAGGCTTTCTTCACCTTCTCGCAATGATAGTCCAAAATTGGTTCGTTTTGGTCTATGACGCCCATTTTTATCAGTTCTTTTATTCCTAGCTTCGCCCATTGGTCTTCGCTTAAATTCCAATAGGAATCTCCTTCTGTGCAGAAATATTCTAGACCAATCCAGACGGTATCCTCGGGCTTTTTAACCATATAGCAGGACCAGTTGTTAAATATCTGAATACGTCCAAGTTTGACATCTACATCCTGCACATAAATCCAGCAATCCGGTACAATATTATTGAGTGTTTTAATCGTAGTCTCATTCTTTAAATTTAGCTTCTTTAACAACAGTCCCACTGTCACAAAATCGCGATAAGGGAGTCCTTTTGCAATGTGCTGAATGGCTTCCGGTACTTCATTGCAGCCTGCGATGAGATCCTTCAAAGGCATGGAGGAGATGACAATGTCTGCGTTTTCTGTGTGGATGCCGTCAGCAGACTGATAGGTTAGGGAGACGATGGCATGGTTCTTGCGCTGTAAGGTTTTAACTTGACAGCCTTTTTTGATAATACCGCCTAATTGTTCAAATTCTGCTGCAGTGGTTTCCCATAGTTGTCCCGGTCCATATTTTGGATAGCTAAATTCTTCAATGAGAGAGGTTTCAATTTTGCGCTCTTTTTTCAAAAATAATTTTCCAAAAATATCTTGAATGATTGCCACAATGGACAGCCCTTTCACACGCTGGGCACCCCAATCTGCGGAGATGTCCTTTGGATGTCGTCCCCAGAGTTTTTCTGTATAGCCTTCAAAAAACATCGAGTACAATTTTCTTCCAAAGCGATTGATATAAAAATTTTCCAGAGAGGTTTCGGGCTTCTTTGCAATCACAGCGTACAGATAGCTAAAGCCAGCTTCCAACGTAGTCAGGATACCCATGTTTTTGATGGTATTCCAATTTATTCTAACGGGATAGTCAAAAAATTTCTTTTTATAATAAATGCGGGAAACACGATTTCGTTTCAACATGACACGGTCAGTCTTTTCGGGGTCAATGTTTCCAGAATCTGACCATCCTAGATTTCGGCCCAATTTCCTGTCATCATAGGCGGGACATTGCTGCATGGGCATTCGTTCCTCCCACCAATCAATAATACGGGGGTCTTTGGAAAAAAAACGGTGTCCTCCGATGTCCATGCGATTTCCATGATGTTCTACGGTTCGTGATATTCCTCCAATCATATCAGATTCTTCCAATATTGTTACCTGATAGTCTTTTGAACGGCGCAGCAGTTCAAGACCAGCGGTCAAGCCGGCAGGACCTGCCCCAATAATGAATACAGTTTTCATATCATTTTTTCCTTTCTATGTTTTTTATTTGTCACATCCAAAAAGCGATGGTGTACATTAAGCTGCTGCTGGTGTCTCCGACGGAGAGAGTCATTATTAAGGAGACGATTTGCAGCAGGACGAGGAGGCGCAGCAAGCGGTTTTTGCTTACATTGGAAAGAGCCGAGTTGGTCAGGATATGTCCAAGGACGAGGAGAGCAGCTGTTGCCAGCATCCAGGCGAAATCTCCTATATAACGGTAACATAGACCACCCATTTGTGTGTCTGCTATAACAATCACGACAGCAGAGATTAGATAGATGACAGACAGATGGCGAATGATTTCCTGGGAGGGAAGGAAAGCAGGAGGTTTTTTGCTGGGTCCAATGCTAAGCCATGCTAGCCATAATATGGGACTGAGCCAGAAAACTCCGCCGTACATGGATTCTGTGTAGGTTAGACCGAAATATTGGTTTTTCAGATTGACTGATTGCAAAAAGGGCAGCTGGGCGTTGATGGCAGGCGTTTGAAATAAGTAAGCAAACAGTCCAAGTCCAAT
The DNA here is from genome assembly GCA_051879015.1 of Lachnospiraceae bacterium. GTDB lineage: Bacteria > Bacillota > Clostridia > Lachnospirales > Lachnospiraceae > JBJELF01. The sequence continues at coordinate 31,161 of JBJELF010000122.1, read as the reverse complement.
GCGTCCGATATCAAAAGTACGGTGGGTTAAGTCGTTGGTGGTTAGATTGTAATTGGATCCAAAATCAAAAGGATTATGGAAGCGAGCGTAGTTGTAGTACATAATGCTGATGGCTACCAAAAGAATGGGGACGAAGGCGGCACAATAAATTTTTAAGGGCTGCTTCTTTTTTAAATAATCCCAAAACAGTGGGATACCAGCCAGAGCGATGCACAGAAGCTGTGGGCGGCATCCCGCAACCAAAGCGATGCATAGGGAGCCTAGGCTCAATTTCCATAAAGACAGGCCTTGTTTGGAATCTTTCTCTTTTGGCAGAGAGTCGATCCAAAAGAACATTCCAAAATTGGCAAAGGCAATGCCAGTCACTACGGGCAGGACATAAAAACTGGCAATGTCCAGCAAAAGCGGTACAAATCCACTGATGAGAAGCAGCAAGTATAGAACATAAAAGTGGAGCAGAGATAATTGTGTGAACCATCGTTTGACGATTGTATTCCAGAGCAAAAAGCTGCTGATAACCCATAGAATGGCTGCCATGGCAATGGCTATCGTGTTGAGCAGATCCGTGCCAGTCAGTATATAATAGGGGAGATAGAACAGGAAAACAGGTACAATTCCAAAGTATACATAATATTTTCCTTCAAAGTAGGCGGTATCCCAGCGGTAGCTTTGATTGCTCTCCTTCATCAACTGCTTGCGCAGGTTTGTGTCGTAGGGATTCTGCATGGATTCTAGGACTGGATTGGGCTCATCATCGATAAAAAGCTCTCCGCGGCATAGAGAGCGGGCGAGTTCCTGATATTGATGGTGGTGACGTTGCGTTGAATATCGGTATAGATTTGAGCAGGAGCAGCTTCCGACAATCAGCGCACAGCTTGCGACAAGAATGATTGTTACGAGGCGCGCCTGTGCTGCAGTTTTGTCCTGACTGATGTATTCTCCATAAGGTATCGTCAATCCAATCGGCATATCAGTCAGCAAAATCCAAAGGATTCCAATCAAAAGCAAGAAAAGCACACGTATCCAAGAGAAAGAGAATGGGACAACGACGTTAGCGGTAACCTGACAGGTTTCAATGGCATCTTTTTGCGCCAAATCTACTTCCAGTTTTAGCTGGCTGCTGATTCCAGCCAAATGCAGTGTTACGATATGGCTTTGTTCTGCGTAAGATAGTTTCCGAGTTCCCAGTGAAAACAAAAGTGCGTTGGCTTCATCATCTGCATAGATGGTTACATTCAGATAATCTTCCTGCCGTAGGGTCTCAATCTCGATTTTTAGGTTGGATAGATGAATTTCAGGAACGATACAGTAAATAGTATTATCTTCTATCTTCGTCTCTAATATGATTTCTTCATAGGTTACACTGCGCCAATGCTGATAATTGAATACGAAAATTTCAATCAGCAGCAGGACTGCTGCAAAAATTCCAATTTTTTTCCCCATTTCTTATCCTTTCCTTATCTGTCCCGATTGGGACAGTTTTTTGGTGTTTTCTTTAAAGTAAAGATAGCACTGCTCCTAAAGAAGAAAAAAGTAGGCAACCCATTAAGAAGTTTGAAGAAATTTTAATCAAATTTTAAGAATTCAAATATGTTCAACTTTTTGAGTCTGTATTATAATGATATTAGGGTCAAAAGGTCATACATTTCATGCTTGCATCAAATGTATGACCTTGGGACTGGATTATAATGAAAGGGAAATTTTAAAGCAAAATGGCGGCGGCATTTAAGAAATCCCGAAAAGAGCAGAGGCAAGGATAGAGAGTTTGAGGAGAAAACATGAATAATACATACAACATAATCGTCTGTGATGATGAGAAGGATATTGTGAAAATTATAAAGATATATTTGGCAGGAGAAAATTTGCATATTTTTGAAGCTTACAATGGGGTGGAAGTGTTGGAAATTATGGAGCGTGAAACGATTCATTTAGTTTTAATGGATATTATGATGCCTGTCATGGATGGTCTGGAAACTTTGGTAAAAATTCGTCAGCGTTCCAATATTCCCGTGATACTGCTGACTGCCAAAGGTGAGGAGCAGGACCGAGTTCTTGGTTTGAATGTGGGAGCAGATGACTATATTACCAAGCCATTTTTGCCGTTAGAGCTGGCTGCGCGAATCAAATCAAATCTGCGTCGCTATATGATGTTGGGCGGCAGTATTAAGAAGGGCAATTGTCTTTCGGCAGGAGGAATTGAGATGGACGATATCAGCAAAGAGGTTCGGGTTGACGGGGAATTGATTTCTCTGACTCCGACGGAATATGATATCTTAAAATTATTGCTGCAGCATACCGGCGAGGTCTATTCACCTGAGCAGATTTATCGAGCGGTATGGAAGGATGCGCCTTATGGTGCTAAAAATATTGTAGCAGTTCACATGAGACATTTGAGAGAAAAATTAGAGGCAAATCCCAGTGAACCGAAATATTTGAAGGTTGTGTGGGGGAAAGGATATAAGATAGAAGGATGAGGCAAATAAAACATAATAAAGATAATAATCAAAAAAAATTTCGTGTGAAAAAGAAAGAATCCAAGGTAACAAATGAGAAAAAGCGAAAGATTGTGGGAGGATTGTGGTTAGGTATTACGATTCTATGGTTTTTGATGTTCATGACAATGGGAAATGATTTGGTCATACAATGGCAGAATCATTTAGTTGAGAGGGATATAGAAAAGATTTATCAGGAATATTGTGCTACAGGGGGATTAATTAATGAAGCGGAACAAAACCCTAATTTTATATTTTATGCAATCGGTATTATTAACGAAGATGGGGATGACCAAGTGGTAAAGTATGGAGATCCATCCATTCAATCGCAAAGGCATGAGGAACATATTTATGTCATATCGGAATCCGATTGGGAAAATTCAAGTAACCCAAATGGTCCTACTCGTTTTTGGATGGCAGGTTCCATGGCTACAACAAGACCAGAAATGGTTGAATATACAACAGCGGTATATCTGAATACAGAAGCAGATGGAGATGTGTTAGAAAATAACAAGGGAGAACAGACCATGCAGACACTGGCTGGAGCAACGATGGAAACGACAATGGCACCAACCAGAGAGGAAGAAGTGGAAGAAGGGACAACAGAGGAAATTGTAGAAGAAAATAGCGGTGTGTGGGAGAGAGAGACCATAGAGGAAACGCACATAACATGGGAGGTCGAGACAGGTATAGAGGGCAGCTTCTTTCAAGAAACGCAGTCTGTAATTAATTTAGATACGTTGAATCAGGAAGAATTAAGGGAGTATTTCAATCAGTATCGTGATTCTGAAAACGAGATGGATGTTTCGAATAAGGTATTGGCCATCTATGGTGGAGTCAGTTCAACGTTAAAGGCAATCGATTGCTATTGGTGGGCAATGATTTTGGCAAGAATTTTATCTAGTATCAAACATTATCTTCTTCCATGTTTATTTTTAGTGTTATCAATTCTTTATGGTTATACTTGGAAGAAACAGATTCCCGTATTAAGAGATTGGTTGAAAATATGGGGTGTTGTCGCTAGTGTTGCTTTGGTGATGATTTGGTGTTCGGTTGATGGGACTGTTCTGTTAATCGGTATTTTAGCAGCATTATGTCTTGTGACGATGGGATGTTTTATCTGGCAGCAGCGAAGTCTCAGCAAAATATTGGTGGGTACGCAACAGATGGTGAGTGGCGATTTGCAGACACCGATTGTGATTCGAGATAAGGATGGTTTAGAGCATGAGCTGGCTGAGTCCATTAATCATGTGGCAGAGGGGATGAATCTCGCATTGGAAGATAAGATGAAGAGTGAGCGTATGAAGACGGAGTTGATTACCAATGTATCCCATGATTTGAAGACACCATTGACCATGATTGTCAGCACAGCCGATTTGCTCAAAAAGACCAATGTGGAGGATGAACAGGTAAGAGAGTATATTGAATTGTTGAATCATCAGTCCAGACGATTGCACAAGTTAGTACTGGATTTGATTGAGGCATCCAAGGCAAGTTCAGGAAATTTAAATATCCGTTGGGAGAACTGTGAGTTTGATGTCCTGTTAGACCAGTTAGCAGGGGAATACGAAGATCGCTTGAAGCAAGCGCAGCTCAGTCTGGAATTGTCGGGTTTGGATGATAAGGTACATATTTTGGCCGATGGAAATTATCTGTGGCGTGTCTTTGATAATCTCATGAGCAATGTATGCAAATATTCTCAGGAGGGGACTCGTGTCTATCTGGATTTGATTTGTAAGGATGGCTTTGCTTGTGCGACCATTCGTAATATTTCTAAATATAAACTGAATATTTCGGCTGAGGAATTGATGGAGCGATTTGTGCGCGGGGATTCCTCAAGAAGTACAGAGGGAAGTGGACTGGGCTTGTCGATTGCGAGGGATATGACCGAGTTAATGAATGGACAATTCTCGCTTTCTATTGATGGGGATTTGTTTAAAGTGACGATAAAATTTCCGTTAAATGATAATGCTGTATTTTTTCCTAATTTTATGGATGTGTCTGAAAGACACTTGCATTGACGTGTAGAACATGATATTCTTATGGCATAAAAGCAAATCAGGAGGGAAACATGAATTTATTAAAGACAATAAGAGAAAAAATTGACTTCAATGCACCAGTAACGCTAGGATTCGCAGCTATCTCATTGGTAATGTTGATTTTGGGTTATATCACAGGTGGAGCGAGTACGCATTTATTGTGTTCCACCTATCGAGCACCCCTGACTTCTCCTATGACTTATGTGCGTTTATTTACCCATGTGTTGGGACATTCAGATTGGACGCACTACTTAGGCAATATGGTTTTATTTTTCTTGCTCTGTCCTATGATGGAGGAAAAATACGGTTCCAAGCGCATTGTCATCATAATGTTCATTACAGCAGGAGTGACAGGTGTGATTAATAATCTATTCTTTCCTCGTGTGGCATTATTAGGAGCGAGTGGCATTGTTTTTATGCTCATTATGTTGGCTTCCTTTGCCAATGTCCAGAAAGGCAAGATTCCTCTTACCTTTCTTTTGGTACTGATTTATTATGTGGGTAATGAAGTAGTGACAGGACTGACCGTGAATGATACCATTTCTCAGATGGCACATATCGTAGGTGGTATCTGCGGTGCTGTGGGTGGTATGTTGTTGGAAACCCACGGAGGGCACAAAGAAAACTAATATGATAGTATGATACCAGGGTCAAAAGGTCATACCTTTCATGCTTGCATGAACAGGTATGACTTTGGGACCCGCCAAAACATGAGAAAGTAGCCCAAATCGGGCGGATTTCGAATGTTTTTGGATTGCGAGAGCACAACGTGCGGAGCAATCCATAGGTATCAAGGGGTCAAAATACCTTTTGACCCCAACATCATATGATTATGCCATGGAGGAGAAAAAGATGTATAAATTGCGTATTCGCACAGGAAAGTTAAAGCAGGAAGATAAGAGAAAAATAGATGGATTAGTCAATGAATGTCTGGATTACGAGGAATTAGGATTGAGCTTAGATACGGAATCCGAGGATGATGTGTGGGGGATGCTGTTCCATGATACGGTGTTGGTAAGTGTAGTTTGTGCTGTTCGCATGGAAGACCATGTAATTGAGATGACAGGCTTCACGAAGCCTTCTTATCGTGAGAACTGCTGCTGCAAGCGTGTTATGAGCCGGGTGCTGCGTTTTCTGCAAAAGGAACAAGTACTGGATTTGAATAGAGATACGATTCTGATTCCGGTGGACGGTGGTGAAGATGGCAGCGGCATGATGGCTGCGTGGGGATTGCAGTCGGCATACAGTGAGTATGTGCTGGCTCATCCAACTGTCACAGGCTGGAAGCCAGAGCAGATGTCAGTGCGAGTGGAGAAGAGCAGAGACAAAGAGCTTTTAACTCGTCTCCACAGCAGTATTTTCGAGTTTGAGCAAGAGGTTTCCCGTGAATTTGTCAAAGATATGCTTAAAGACAATTTCACTGTCGCCTATGTCATCTATAAAGAAAAGGAAGCGGCAGGACTATTTTTCCTTTTTGAGGAAGAAGAGCAAACTTGGCTGTGTGGATTTGGTTTGCTTCCATTGTATCGCAGAAAGGGAATTGCGACAGAGGTGTTGGACTGGATTGTCACTTCTCAGGGAGATAGGACGGGGGATATTTTGCTGCAGGTAGCGGATTTAAATGAGGCTGCTTTTGCATTATATACGAACTATGGATTTGCAGACCGAAGAATTTTGACTTACTATGAGTTAAAGAAAGAAAAAATAGAGGAATTGACAAGCGTAAAATCATGAGTACTCAACAGACAGATGCGGTCACCCCGTCAGGGTGACCGCATTATGTATATTGTAAACGGATATATTTGATTTGCAGGCGGCAATCAGACATTAAAGTCGATTGCTCTGTACTGATGTACTCATACAATTGTTAGTCGTATAAGACATTATTTTACTAATGCAACCGTTTCTCTTGCGATAGCCAGCTCCTCGTTGGTAGGAACTACCATAGCGATACGAGCAGAATCAGGAGTGGAGATGATGGCTTCTTTGCCATGAGTTGCATTGTTTACATCCGCATCGATGGTGATGCCAAGGTATCCAAGATACTGGCAAATCAGAGAACGGATATAAGCGTCATTTTCACCAACACCGGCAGTAAATGCAACGACATCAACGCCGTTCATAGCAGCTGCGTAGGCACCAACGTATTTTGCTACGCTGTAAGCGAATACCTTCTGAGCAGCAGCACAGCGAGCATTTCCAGCAGCAGCACCTGCATCCAAATCACGGAAGTCACTGGATACGCCGGAGATACCCTGTACACCAGACTTTTTGTTGAGTACGTTCATGACCTGAGCTAAAGTTAAGTTTTCCTTGTTGGCGATGAACTCGAGAATTGCTGGGTCAATCACACCAGAACGGGTACCCATTGGAACACCTTCCAGAGGAGTCAGACCCATGGAGGTATCTACAGACTTGCCGCCATTTACAGCACAGATGGAGGAACCATTTCCCAAGTGACAAACGATTACCTTTAAATCTTCTGGCTTCTTGCCAAGAATTTCAGCTACACGCTTGGAAACATAGCTGTGAGAAGTGCCGTGGAAACCATAACGTCTTACTGCATATTTCTCATAGTATTCGTATGGAAGACCGTAAAGATAAGCTTCTTCTGGCATTGTCTGATGGAAAGCAGTATCAAACACACCTACCATTGGAACACCTGGCATCAATTCTTTGCAGGCATTGATACCGATCAGGTTTGCTGGATTGTGCAGAGGAGCTAAGTCGTTGCAGGCTTCAACCTGGGCGATCATTTCATCTGTGATGACTGCGGAGGAAGCAAATTTCTCACCACCATGTACGATTCGATGACCAACAGCACCGATATCGCTGAGAGAATTAATAACACCATTCTTCTCGTCGGTCAACTGAGCTAATACCAGACTGACAGCTGTGGTGTGATCTGGCATAGCCACTTCCAATTCAACTTTTTCCTTGCCAGTTGGCTTGTGGGTTAAGCGGCCATCAATACCAATACGCTCGCAAAGTCCCTTTGCCAATACGCTTTCTGTCTCAGAATCAATCAGCTGATACTTCAAGGAAGAGCTGCCGCAGTTAATAACTAAAACCTTCATAAAAAACCTCCTTATAAAAACGTGAATTTTGATAATACTATTTTACCGTTATTTACTAAAAAAGTAAAGATAAAACATGTTTTTTCTGGTGTACAATTTATCCATCCTGCAGGCACGGTAAACGTAAGCTTTTTGAAATGATATTAGAAAATAGAATTATGCGTTTCGTGTGGTCTTGTCAGAAATTCTGATTTAAAAAATTCCTATTTTGTGGTAAGATGTTTCCGAAATAGAAAAAACAACGATTTAAGAAAGGAATCTAGTTTATTATGGCAGGATCTTCATTTGGTACTATTTTTCGCATCACGACTTGGGGGGAATCTCACGGTCCAGGGGTGGGGGTAGTTGTAGACGGATGCCCCGCTGGACTGCCGCTTTGCGAAGAAGATATACAGGCTGCGCTGGACAGAAGACGACCAGGGCAGAGCCGATTTACAACACAGCGCAAAGAATCAGATACAGTGCATATTTTGTCAGGAATTTTTGAGGGAAAGACAACGGGTACTCCTATCTCTATGGAGGTGCAGAATCAAACCCAGCGTTCTCAAGATTACTCTGAGATAGCAAGTTATTATCGTCCAGGACATGCAGACTATACTTTTGATATGAAATATGGATTTCGTGACTATCGCGGCGGCGGACGTTCCTCTGGGCGAGAGACGATTGGACGAGTGGCAGCAGGAGCCATTGCAAGTAAACTGCTGGAAAGTATGGGAATTACAATACAGACCTATGCCAAAGAAATTTGTGGTATTGTATGTCAAAGCTTTGATGCGGATGAAATCGAATTAAATCCTTTTCGTATGCCTGATGCTGATGCGGCTGCTAAAGTGGCAGAAGAGATGAAAAAGAAAATGGCAGAGAAGGATTCTGCCGGTGGTATTGTGGAATGTGTGATCTCTGGTCTTCCGGTGGGACTTGGAGATCCAGTTTTTGAAAAATTGAGTGCCAATCTGGCAAAGGCTATCTTTTCGATTGGGGCAGTCAAAGGTTTTGAACTGGGAGATGGCTTTGCGGCAGCTCGTTCCTTCGGTTCTAAAAACAATGATGCGTTTGCAGCGCAGGATGGAAAAATTTTTAAAAAGACCAATCATTCCGGCGGCACATTGGGAGGAATGAGTGATGGAAGCAACCTTGTATTTCGGGCGGCCTTTAAACCTACACCTTCTATTGCTGCACTGCAGGAGACGGTGAATCAGTCAGGGGAGAACATTGAAGTGTCTATTCATGGACGGCATGATCCCCTTATTGTCCCCCGTGCTGTAGTGGTAGTGGAGTCTATGGCTGCTTTGGTATTGGCAGATGCCCTTTTGCTGAATATGACAGCGAGATTGGACAAAATTCAGAAGTTTTATAGTGAACAATGAAGTGATTCATCAGATAGTAAAAAATGCCATTCAGCCTCTTGACTGAATGGCATTTTTTGTGCGCTATTGAGCGAAGGAGGTATTTACTGTGAAAGTCCTGTCAAAATTTGTTTCTCAAGGCGTGAGTAATAGTAGGCATGATTCGACAGATATTCAGTTGGGTCTAGTTCAACTGAATTTACCTCCTGTACCAGATTGGTCAGCATATTCCAGTCAAATTCAGGGGTGGCGGGCAGTACAATCCACTCATGAATGCTGGAAGGAAGTAAATATAGATCCTGTTCGAGATTGTCTGCTAAGGTCTGAATTTCGTTTCCACAGGTCAGTGCGGCTGCTCCAAAATATAAAATGGAGTTGGAGAGGATGTACATGGGCGGGGCAGGCTGGTCTGTGTGGGGAAGCAGAAGAGAGTGCTCTGCTGAGAGCTCTTCCATTGCTTCTGTGAGCGGACGGAGGACTGGAGGATACTGAGTCAGGACATTCTCTGTGGCAATTGAAAAAAGCTCTTCGGCAGAAATTTTCCATGTATCAAGATGATTTTGAGTGACTAAAATTGTGGCAAAATGATGCTGACAGGTTTCAATTAAGATACTGCATACCAAAACCAAATCAAGAAATGGCTGATGCGGAACAATTTTTAGAAGATCCACATTTTGTTTGGCATTGATGAGTTTGAGTATAAGGTGACTGCGCATGGCTGGTAAACTCATCAGAGATTGAACGGACGATAAGGAGAGAGGAAAATTTTGTTTGCTGAGTTTTAAAATTTTCTCTGCAATCTCTTCGATGGAATTGCCCATACAATACTGATGATACCAGTCATCCATATAAATTAAGGGGGAAAAACAGCATACATTCTTGGAATAAATGCAGATGGCATCCAACACTACACCATTATTTTTTGAAATTTGTTGTAAAGATACTTGTTCATTTGGTGAAAGTTTTGACTGAATTGTGGAAGTGATTTCCGATAAAAAATTAGAATAGTTCATAAAAACCCTTTCTGGGGGAAACTATGGAGAACGCGCTTGAAGGGAATCGAACCCCCGCACGTAGATCCGGATTCTACTGCTCTATCCACTGAGCTACAAGCGCATATAACTTATGATACCATATTTTTAAAAAAAAGCAAGGAAGAAAAATAAGATATTGACAAATTTTTTTAGATATGATATTCTAACTGTACTAGTAAGACTAATACACTTGACAAAAGTAGAGATACGGTGTTGTGAAACAATAGGACAATAAGAAGGTTAAAACACCTTTTGTTTTCTGCATCATCAAGATAGAGTAACTAAGATTGAGGAGGAGAGTAGTATGATAAAAGCTCAGGGATTAACCAAAAAATTTGACCAATTTGTGGCTCTGGACCATATCAATTGCACCATACCAGATGGCTGCATCTATGGTATGGTCGGTTCGAATGGAGCAGGTAAATCCACTTTTTTGCGATTATTGACGGGTATCTATAAACCGGATGATGGCATCGTTTTGATGGAAGAGGCACCTATCTATGAAAATCCAGAACAGAAGAAAAAGATTGCCTTTATTGCTGATGATTTATATATACTGCCAGGAGCAAATATGCTTCGTATGAGCGAATTTTATCGCTCAAGCTATGATACCTTTGACAAAAAGCGATTTTTGGAGTTGGCAGGGATGTTTCATCTGGATGTGAAAAAGCCCTTGAGTGGATTTTCCAAAGGAATGCGTCGGCAGGCAGCAATTATATATGCCTTATCCTGTAAGACGCAATACTTAGTTTTTGATGAAACATTTGACGGTTTAGATCCGATTATGAGAAATTTGGTTAAGAGTCTGGTATGTGAAGATGTGTTGGAGCGAAAGGCGACGGCTATTATGACCTCCCATTCACTGCGCGAGTTAGAGGATATTTGTGATCAGTTGGCTTTGCTTCATCGAGGCGGCATGGTGCTGCAAAGTGAAATTGGCAATCTGAAAACTTCCTTGTTCAAAGTGCAGATTGCATTTACGAGAGACTATAATCGAGACCTGTTTGAATTTCATGGTATAGACATTTTGCATTTTCAAAAGCAGGGTTCGGTTAGCAATTTGATTGTTCGAGGAGATAAGGAGCAGGTGATGGGACAGCTGCAGGTTATGAAGCCAATTTTGTTGGAATTGTTGCCACTGACTTTGGAGGAAATGTTTACCTATGAGTTGGAAGCACTGGGATATTCCTTTAATCTAGAAGACTTAAATTTGGAAGGAGGAAGCAAATGAAAAATACTATTTTTAATGTGGCACTGTATAAAGATGCCTTTCGTCAATCTCGCATGATTGGCGTGATGGCACTGATCTTTATTGCCTTGGAGGCTATTTTGGTACCCTTGGGATATCATATCGAGAATCTTAGTATGAATGTTCCAAGTTATTACAGCAGTGGTGGTGTGGCAATGGCTGCAAATGAGATAACGCCGATTCATTTGATTGAGGCGGGCGAGAATGCGTTAAACGTGCTGCCGCTGTTGATAGCATTGATTGTTCTTGTAACGCCGATTATGACTCTATATCTGTTTCGATTTGAGAATAGCCGCGCAGCCAGCGACTGTTATCATGCCATGCCTCAGACTAAGATTTGTCTGTTTTTCAGTTTTCATGCAGCAATTTTTACTTGGATTGTAGGAATTGTAGCAATCAACTTTGTGTTGTTTGCGATTATGGTCAATGTTTTAAGCGGAGTGACGGCAGCTTTGATGCCAGTTATACAGTGTTCTCTGGCAGTTCTTGCAGGATGTTTGCTGGTGCAGGGAGCTGTGGCACTGGCCGTATCAGTGACTGGAACTACTTTTACTAATCTTTTGGTGACTGTCATGATTATATTTGCTCCCCGGGTATTGCTGTTTGTGGCAAAACTTTTGATATTAGAGCAGATTCCGTACTGGGTAAGTACAGGAAATGAGTATGCCAGTCATATGAATATTCCAGTGAATCTGTTGTTGGGAGTTCTGGACTACGATCACTGGCTTTCGGGGTTTTCTAGTTGGCCGCCAGTCATCTATACTAGTTTGGTGGGGATGTTATACTTTGCTTTAGCCGTTGTTTTGTATGCCAGAAAAAAGAGCGAGACTGCATCTCATGCGGCTACCAGCAGTCAGGTACAGACAATTTTGCGTATGATTCCAGCCTTTTTTGTCTCATTAGTAGGTGTTTATTTGATATGGGTTCAAATTTTCTATTATAAAGATTACCGTACGATAGGGGCTGACAGCATGGAGCTTTTTTTCATTGTGCTGATGTACATTTTGTCGCTTTTGACTTATATGTTGTATGAGTTGATGACGACCCGTCAGTGGAAGAATGTTATCCATGCATTGCCGAAATTTATATGGATATTTGTGTTGAATTTTGTTTTTCTGGCAGGCTGCTATGCAGGCTATCAGACTTTAGCTCATCAAACCGTTCAATTGGAGAATTTGACCGGCTATCATATTCAATCTTATTATAACGAGAATGAGTGGTATGCCCTTAAGACAAAAGAAATTTTTGTTAATGATGAAAAAACTAATCAATTGCTGTTAAACCGTCTCAGTGAGCAGATTGAAGCATTGGATAATGGGCAATTTTATAATAAGTATTATAATTATTATGTTGAGGGAGATTCAAAAGAATATTATTATGGATATAATTTTGAACTCCAGACAGAAAATACTATGTTGGTTCGTCAAATTTATTTGACAGACAGCGAATGGAAGCAGGTAGAAGAGGCGATAAAGAGTAATAAAGAATATCAGGCAGCTTATATGACATTACCGTCTTTGGAGTTGGATATTTATTCTATTTCCAGTGATTATTTCTATCTCAATGTATCTAATGAAAGTTCTAGTGACTATGATATGAGTGATGTCGAAAACTATTATGAGACTTTAAAGCGAGAAATAAAAGAAGGTGGATTTGAAAAATGGTATGATATCTTCAAGAATAAAACCGATTCCATTGATAATATCCGAATCCGCTGTAAGAATAACACTTGGATGGATATTCCTTTGTCCTTTGCTTATCCGGAATCGACAGAGCTGTATTTAAATCTATGTCTTGACAGCAATGCTGATGAAAAGCGCTATCTGATGGATATTATGGGACGAGGAGATTGGATCAATGCAGATATTATTCTGACCTGGTGTGGAGTAAAGAATGGAATCTGGCAGGAGACTTCCTTGGATATGATATTTGAAGAGGATTTGGTAGATGGAGAGCAAAATTTGATTGATGAGGAGTTTAACTATGAGGATGCAGCAGACTCACTATCGTATGGTTTGGTATATCACTCGTTAGAAGACATGCAGTTATTGTTTACAAAGATAAAGACTTTGGCCGATAAGAAGGATTATCGAGTAAGCGATGGATATCTCTATATATCAGGCAGCTTTTATGGCGAAGAATATGGTAGTGATTATCTGGATATAGTGCTTCTGCCATGTAGCATCGAGGAAGCAAAATTAATTTGGCAGCTGTTTGAGGCTGACTTCTAAATATCAGGAAAGGGGATAAAAAAATGTTTCAAATTGATTTGATGTCAAGAAAACCAGTGTATGAGCAGTTGGTGGAACAGACGGAACGATTTATTTTGACGGGCATTTTGAATGCCGGAGACCGTATGCCGTCGGTGCGTTCTCTTTCTATGACATTGTCCGTCAATCCAAACACAGTGCAAAAAGCAATTTCGGAATTGGACAGCCGAGGGTTAATTCAATCGGTACCGGGAAGAGGTTGTTTTGTCAGTGCGGATGCAAAAGAAAAATTGTCTAATGTCAAGAGGGGGGGTCTGGAAAAATTGCCAGAGCAGATTAAAGAGTTGGCGTTGGCGGGAGTAACAAGATTGGAAGTGATTGATTGCGTCAATCAGGTCTTTAATGATTTGGAGGGAAAATAGTTATGATACAAGCTCAGGGATTAACAAAACGTTTTGAGCAGTTTGTAGCCTTAAATCATATCGATTGTACCATTCCAGAAGGGTGTATTTACGGTATGGTTGGCTCGAATGGCGCAGGAAAATCTACTTTTTTGCGCCTGCTGACGGGCATTTATCGCCCTGATGAGGGATATATTTATGTGGATGGTGCGCCAGTCTATGAAAATCCAGAAAGAAAAAAGAAGATTGCATTTATCGCAGATGATTTATATGTGCTCCCGGGAGCAAATATGAAGCGTATGGGAGAGTTTTATCAGGCTTACTATGATACCTTTGACATGAAACGTTTTATGGAGTTGGCAGGAGTCTTTCATTTGGATGTGAAAAAACCTTTGAGCAGTTTTTCTAAGGGTATGCGCCGTCAGGCGGCAATTATCTATGCACTATCCTGCAAGACCGAGTATCTGGTGTTTGATGAGACCTTTGATGGACTGGATCCTATTATGAGAAATCTAGTAAAGAGTTTGGTATGTGAGGATGTCATTGAAAGAAAGGCTACCGCCATTATGACTTCCCACTCGCTGCGTGAATTAGAGGATATCTGTGACCAGCTGGCACTCCTGCATCGAGGCGGCATGGTACTGCAGAGTGAAATTGGCAATTTGAAAACCTCCTTGTTTAAGGTGCAGATAGCTTTTGCTCAGCCTTACGACAAAAGTTTCTTTCAATTAAATCATGTGGATATGCTTCACTATCAGCAGCTGGGCTCTGTCGCCAATCTGATTGTGCGAGGAGACCAAAATGTGGTATTGGCTCAGCTGCAGAAAATGAATCCGATTTTGATGGAAATGCTGCCATTGACTTTGGAGGAGATGTTTACCTATGAGTTAGAAGCTTTGGGATACTCCTTTAATTTGGATGATCTGGATTTGGAGGAAGAAAAAAATGCAAGATAAGTATTTTAACTTTGGTTTATATCGGGAAGCTCTCCGTCAATGTCGTCTCATTGGTATCATGGCAGCCATTTTTATGAGTTTGGAGGCCATTCTGGTACCTATGGCGGTACATATCAGCAATAAGGTCAGTACTACCTGGGAAGTTCATGAAGCGGTAACTTTGGTAGGAAAAGAAGATTCGGCTCTGATGGTCATGCCATTATTGATTGCCATGATTCTTTTAGTGGCACCAATTATGACTTTGTATCTGTTTCGCTTTGAAAATAATCGTGCCGCCAGTGACTGCTACCATGCGATGCCTCAAACAAGAACCTGTCGGTTTATTAGTTTTCACGCCGCTATTTTTACTTGGATGGCGGGTATCATAGCGCTGAATGATGTACTTTTTCTTGGATTTGTGTTGATTAGTTCTGAGGTGAGTGCTGCGGCGGCACCAGTCCTCATGACTTCCATTGCTGCTTTGGCGGGGTGTTTTTTGGTACAGGGCGGTGTGGCCTTGGCTATGTCTGTCACGGGTACGACTTTCTCCAATCTCTTAGTCGGTATCATGGTGATTTTTGTACCGAGAGGATTATATTTTGTAGCAATTTTTATTATCAAAAGTATAATTCCCTTTCTGCCGTACAGTGCATTGCTCACGGATAGTTGGCTGAATATACCGGTCAATTTGTTGTTTGGTCTTATAGAAGCCGATAGTTGGGGGGATGGATTTCAGAGTTGGCTGGCTGTGGGCTATACTACCTTAATTGGAATTTTGTACTTTGTGGCAGCTTGGTTTATGAATCAGAAGCGAAAGAGTGAAAGTGCAACCCATTCGGCCAGCAGTCACCATATTCAGACTATTTTTCGCATGATACCTGCATTTTGTGTTTCCTTAGTCGGAGTGTATTATATCTGGTATATCGTGTTTGAGGAGGATGCTGACTTTGACTCGATGGATATTTTTTGGTTGGCCTTGATTGTCATTATGGCTCTTGTGACCTATATGCTCTATGAGTTGATGACTACACGCCAGTGGAAACGAGTATTACGAGCACTGCCGAAATTTTTATGGATTTTTGTGTTGGATATCATTTTCTACGCTGGCTGTGTTATTGGCATGAATGTGATTTCTTCTCATACGGTAAATGAGAATGAAGTGAAGGGTTTTTGCTTTAAGGATGCTGATAATTTTTACTACTATTCTGAGAGGGATTGGTATAAGATGCAGGCTCAGGATGTTGTCATTCATGATGAACAAATGATACAGTTAATGGTGAATCGTCTGAATGAACAAATAGAAGCATTTCAGCAGAAAAACTATGATGAAATATACTACTATCACATAGAAGCAGACGGGTATGAAAAGGAGTCTTATGACAGGTACACGATTGAATTTCAGACTGCTCATGGTTCTCTTGTTCGCGAGATCAATTTAACCAGTCAAGAGGAACAGCTGCTCGAGGCTGCACTGGGAAATGATGATACCTATCGTGAAATCTACATGACTCTTCCGTCTATGGAATCCATTCAAGCGGTATGGGGGTTTGGATATCTTGATTTGGACCTAAGCAATGATAGAAATTTGTTTGAATCCTACTATGAAGCATTGCAGCAGGAAATTCAGGAGGGCGGTTTTGAAAAATGGTATCAAATGCTTCAGAATGAGAGGGATTCATTCGACCGTATTAACTTATCCCTTGTTATGGGCGGTAAATCCTATGAGGTAAATCTTCCTGTTTCTTGGGATTATCCAGTTTCCAGCGAGCGGTACATTAAGATGCTATTGGAAACAGAAGATAATAAAAATAATATAGCAAGGTTTGTAGAGATGGCGGAAGAAGTAGAAAAAAGTGATTATTGTTATGTTGGTTTGACCTGGTATGGAGAGCGGAATCAAATTTGGCAGGGGGAAGATATGTATCAGGAGTATTTGAAGGATCAAGAAAACTTCTCCGAATCAAAAAATTTGATGGAAGAATTGTTAAAACTTATAGAGAAGACGAATTATCAGGCGAAGGATGGCTATATTTTTGTTTATCTTGAATGGCAGTTAACAGATAAATGGAGTGGAGATGGAGTCAGCATTCTATTGCCATGCACCAGAGAAGAAGCCGAAAGTCTTTGGAAGCTGGCAGGGGCTGAGTACGAGCTTTAGTAACTTATCTGAGCATAAATTTTGAAAAATAGACTGTAGTAGGTACTCTAAACTTGCGTTACTTGTCACTCATTGTAATCTATGATTGTGGTATGCAGAATTATCACAATAAAATAAAGTTTTTTTAAAAAATCTGTGTGAAAAAATGAACTTGAAAAAATTTTTCAAGTGTGATATCATACCACCTCAAATAGAGTAATAGAAAGGAAATGACTAAAAATGAAACTTGCAAACTGGATTAAGAAAAATCCGCGTGTATTGTGGCTGACTTATTTTATTGGATATATCATTGCTTTTTGTCTGTTGGAATATTATACTGACCCAAAGTATATTATTCACTGTCCATTAGATGACTATATTCCTTTTGTGCCGGTATTTGCAATTCCATACTACGGTTGGTATTTTCTGATTGGGTTTGGATTGTTTTGGTCCTTCCGTCACAATACAAGAGACTATTTGAATTTATGTTATATTATGTTTGGTGGAATGACCATCTGCCTGGTAATTTATGCTCTGTTTCCAAATGGTCTGGAGCTGAGAACTGAAATACCAAAGGAAGGTATCCTGAATCAACTGATGAATTTCATGTACACCATTGATACGCCGACTAATGTGTGTCCATCCATTCATGTATCTACCACAGTATCCTTAGACATTGTAGTGCATCACTCTGAGGCATGGAAGAATAAAAAGTGGGTGTGTCGTGCTATGAGAATTGCTGCAATTCTCATTTGTCTGTCGACTGTGTTTGTTAGACAGCATTCTGTCATTGATGTTTGCTGTGGATTTTTGTTAAGCTGTATTTTGGGACATTTCGCCTATAATACCGAGTGGCAGACTTCCCTGGCCAATAGCCCAAAGTGGTGTTTTTTGACAATGTAGAGTTTAAAACTTCGTTTTTTGGTACATCATAAGTTGTAATAAAAAGAATATGAAAACTCTCTTGACAAATCTTCATTTTCCGCATAAAATGCAAAGCGAAAGATGCAAATCAAATGACCTGAAAATGCGATGATGGAGACAGTAGGAGATGGGGAGTACCACAGCGAGCCGAAGAGGATGAGAGTTCGGCGTACCAGCATATTCTGAAAATCACTCTGGAGCAGCAGACCGAAGTGGATAGTCATATTCATGGAGACTCTGACGCTATTCCTGCGTTAAAAGGATGTCATATCGCTCTTATGGAGCCGTATGGCTGCAATAACGCAGGTGGTACAGCGAAGTGTTACAGGCTCTTCGTCCTATGCAGAAATGGGACGAGGAGCTTTTTGATTACACAGATATTTGTAATTGGTCTTATCCGATTTGGAGTAATCCAATGACATTGATTATGACTCTGTATGTAAGCACACCTGTTGGATTCGATTGCGGCTGCTTTCCTAGTGATATTATAAGAAAAATCCCATTGGAATACAAAATTTTCATTTTTATTGCCTAATTGAATATCAGACAAAAAATGGTACAATACAATAATGAAGATTAAAATGCTAAAGTCGAAACATTACGAAAAAGTAGAATGTTTTGAATTTTGGGGTATTACCTGATTTGCAGAATCTATAAAAAAGGAGGATGCGCAACGTGTATAGCAAAGTTTCTACAGATATGAACTTCGTCGAGCGTGAAAAGGCAGTCGAGAAGTTTTGGGAAGAAAATCATATTTTTGAAAAGAGTATTGAATCGAGAAAAGAAGGACCAGAGTATATGTTTTATGATGGTCCGCCAACTGCTAATGGAAAACCACATATCGGACATGTATTGACTCGTACAATTAAGGATATGATTCCAAGGTATCGTACCATGAAGGGATATCAAGTGCCTCGTAAGGCAGGTTGGGATACTCATGGACTTCCAGTTGAGTTGGAAGTGGAGAAAATGTTGGGATTGGATGGCAAGGAGCAGATTGAACAGTATGGTCTGGAGCCATTTATCGATAAGTGTAAGGAAAGTGTTTGGAAATACAAGGGTATGTGGGAAGATTTTTCCAAGACTGTTGGTTTCTGGGCAGATATGGATGACCCTTACGTTACCTATCATGATACTTTCATTGAGTCTGAATGGTGGGCTTTGAAGCAAATTTGGGATAAGGGATTACTGTACAAGGGATTTAAGATTGTACCTTACTGTCCAAGATGTGGAACTCCACTTTCCAGCCACGAGGTGGCACAGGGCTACAAGGATGTTAAGGAGCGTTCTGCCATTGCAAAATTTAAGGTTAAGGGAGAGGACAATAGCTATATTTTAGCATGGACTACCACACCGTGGACATTGCCATCTAACGTAGCATTGTGTGTGAATCCAGTGGAGACCTATGTTAAAGTAAAGACCACTGACGGTGTTTACTACTATTTGGCAGAGGCATTGACAAGTGTGCTGCGTGAGGAGTTCGAGGTAGTGGAGCACTTCACAGGAAAAGATTTAGAGGGCAAAGAATATGAACCACTCTATGTCTATGAAAAGATTGATAAGACCAAAAAGGCTTACTATGTAACTTGTGACAGTTATGTTACCTTAACTGACGGTACTGGAGTCGTGCATATTGCCCCTGCTTTTGGTGAAGATGATGCCAATGTAGGACGTATGTATGATTTGCCGTTTGTACAATTAGTTGACAGTAAAGGAAATATGACCGAGGATACTCCATGGGGTGGTGTCTTCTGCAAGAAAGCAGATCCGCTGGTATTGGAGGACTTGGATAAGAGGGGGCTGTTGTATGCAGCACCTAAATTTGAGCATAGCTATCCACATTGCTGGAGATGCGATACTCCATTGATCTACTATGCAAGAGAATCTTGGTTTATCAAGATGACTGCTGTGAAAGAAGATTTGATTCGTAATAATGATACAATCAACTGGATTCCAGAGTCCATCGGAAAAGGACGTTTTGGCGATTGGCTGAAAAATGTACAGGATTGGGGCGTAAGTCGTAATCGTTATTGGGGTACTCCTCTGAATATCTGGCAGTGTGAGTGTGGACATATGCACTCCATCGGCAGTAAGGCTGAATTAAAAGAGATGGCAACCGAGCCTTTTGATGATGTAGAGCTTCATCGTCCATTTATCGACAAGATTCAGATTACGTGTCCAAAGTGTGGTAAGCCGATGACGCGTGTGCCAGAGGTTATTGACTGTTGGTTTGACTCTGGAGCGATGCCATTTGCACAATATCATTATCCATTTGAAAATCAGGATGTCTTCGAGAAGAATTTCCCGGCCGATTTCATCAGTGAGGCTGTAGACCAGACCAGAGGATGGTTCTATTCTCTGCTTGCTATCTCTACCTTGATTTTTAACAAGGCACCTTACAAGAATGTTATCGTTTTAGGACATGTGCAGGATGAGAATGGTCAAAAGATGAGTAAATCCAAAGGTAATGCAGTGGACCCATTTGAGGCATTGAAGACTTATGGTGCTGATGCGATTCGTTGGTATTTCTACTCTAACAGTGCTCCATGGCTGCCAAATCGTTTCCATGGAAAGGCTGTATTGGAGGGACAGAGAAAATTCATGGGTACTCTCTGGAATACCTACGCTTTCTTTGTACTCTATGCCAATATTGACAATTTTGATGCGACGAAATATACACTGGAATATGATAAACTGCCAGTTATGGATAAGTGGGTATTGTCCCGTCTGAACACTCTGATTCAGCAGTGCGACAATTATCTGGAAAATTATAAAATTACGGAGACCACCAAGGTATTGCAGGATTTTGTTGATGATTTAAGTAACTGGTATGTAAGACGCTCTAGAGAGCGTTTCTGGGCAAAAGGAATGGAGCAGGATAAGATTAATGCCTATATGACTCTGTACACTGCATTAGTGACTGTTTCTAAGTTAGCTGCTCCAATGATTCCATTTATGACAGAGGATATCTACCGCAATCTGGTTTGCAGCATTGATGCAAATGCTCCGGAGAGTGTTCATTTGACAGATTATCCAGTTGCGGACGAGTCAATGATTGACAAAAATTTGGAAGAAAATATGGCAGCTGTATTGAAGCTAGTTGTTATGGGGCGTGCCTGCAGAAATGCGGCCAATACCAAGAACAGACAGCCGCTTGCCAAGATGTTTGTCAAAGCTGATTTTACCTTGGGTGAATTTTATGATGAAATCATTGAGGAAGAGCTCAATGTTAAGGAAGTTGAGTTTACCAATGATGTAAGAAACTTTACAAGTTATAGCTTTAAGCCACAGTTAAAAACGGTGGGTCCAAAGTATGGTAAGCTGTTAAAAGGTATCCGTGAATATCTGGCAAATTTGGACGGAAATGCAGCAATGGACGCTTTAAATGAGACAGGTGCGCTGACCTTTGAGGTAAATGGCAATGAAGTGGTATTGACAAAGGAAGACTTGCTTATCGAGATGACTCAGAAGACTGGGTATATTTCTGAAAATAATGGAGATGTTACGGTTGTACTGGATTGCAACTTGACTCCGGAATTAATTGATGAGGGCTTTGTCAGAGAGATTATCAGCAAGATTCAGACCATGAGAAAAGAGGCTGATTTTGAAGTGACCGATCATATTTCGGTATCTCTGAAGGGCAGTGAGAAGGTGAACAGCGTTGTAATGAAGTTTATCGATGAGATTAAAAGCAGTGTCATGGCGGATTCGATTACATCTGATGACATCGAGGGTTACACCAAGGATTGGAAGATCAATGGAGAAGATGTAGTAATTACGGTGCAGAGATAATTAGGAAATCTTATAATACAGCCTGTTTTGCTCAAAATGCAAAAAGGGGCTGCAATCAAGATAATAAACACAAAACATAATAATTTGGTTAAGAGATAAGTTGTGCTATAAGCGCAGCTTGCTTGACTGAATTGTTGAAGCAACAAAGGGATTCTGCCCCTTCCCCCGTGGCAGAATCCGACCACTTTAAAGGAGGTAATCATGAGCGTAACTATTAATAAGGAAGAATTTAAAAAACAGGTACAGGATAACTGCCGTACTATGTTCCGCAGAACCATCAAGGAGGCTACTCCTCAGCAGGTATATCAGGCAGTCGCTTATGCTGTAAAGGATGCTTTCATGGAAGACTGGATGGTAACTCATCAGAAAATCGTAGAGCAGGATTGCAAGACGGTTTATTACATGTCGATGGAGTTCCTGATGGGTCGTGCTTTGGGCAATAATATCATCAATATGTGTGCTCAGAAGGAAGTAAAGGAGGCATTGGATGAACTAGGATTTGACTTAAATGTCATTGAGGACCAGGAACCAGATGCTGCACTTGGAAATGGTGGTTTGGGTCGTTTGGCCGCATGTTTTTTGGATTCTTTGGCAACTTTGGGCTATCCAGTATATGGTTGTGGCATTCGTTACCGTTATGGTATGTTTGCACAGGAAATCAGAGATGGTTATCAGATTGAGGTGCCAGATAACTGGTTGAAGGATGGCAATCCATTTGAGGTACGTCGTTCCGAGTATGAGTGTGAGGTTCGATTTGGCGGTTATGTGCGTGTAGAGCATGATAATACAACTGGAAGAAACCATTTCATTCATGAGGGTTATGATACGGTTAAGGCTGTGCCATATGATTTACCAATCATCGGTTACGGCAATCATATTGTAAACACTCTTCGTATTTGGGATGCGGAGGCTCCTACTTACTTTGACTGGGACGCTTTTAATAAGTTTGATTATCGTAAAGCTGTAGAAAAGCAGAATATGGCAAAGACATTGGTTGATGTATTGTATCCAAACGACAATGCTTACGAGGGCAAGGAGCTTCGTTTGAGACAACAGTATTTCTTTATTTCTGCTAGTGTACAGAATGCAATCAAGAAGTATAAGGCACATCATTCTGATATTAGAAAGTTCTATGAGAAGAATGCATTCCAGTTGAACGATACTCATCCAACTGTAGCAGTAGCTGAGTTGATGCGTATTTTGATGGACGAGGAAGGATTGACTTGGGAAGAAGCATGGGATATCACCACAAAGACCTGTGCATATACCAACCACACCATCATGTCCGAGGCATTAGAGAAGTGGCCAATTGAGCTGTTCTCTCGTCTGCTTCCTAGAATTTATCAGATTGTAGAAGAGATTAACAGAAGATTTGTGCTTGATATTCAGGCAAAATATCCTGGAAACAATGAGAAAATCCGCAAGATGGCAGTTGTCTATGATGGTCAGGTAAAGATGGCTCATATGGCAATTGTAGGTTCTTATTCTGTTAACGGCGTAGCGAGACTGCATACGGATATTTTAAAGACGCAGGAATTGCGTGACTTCTATGAGATGTTCCCAGAGCGTTTCAACAACAAGACGAATGGTATCACTCAGAGACGTTTCCTGTTACATGGAAATCCACTGTTAGCAGAATGGATTACAAACAAGATTGGCGATGGATGGATTACCAATTTGCCAGAGCTGAAGAAATTGGAAGTGTATGTCGATGATCAGAAGGCACAGCAGGAATTTATGCACATCAAATATCAGAACAAACTGCGTTTGGCTGCTTATATCCAAGAGTACAATGGCATCGAAGTAAATCCGCACTCCATTTTTGATGTGCAGGTTAAGAGACTTCATGAGTATAAGAGACAGCTTTTAAATATTTTGCATGTTATGTATCTCTACAATATGTTGAGATTAAATCCAAATATGGACTTTACTCCAAGAACCTTTATCTTTGGTGCAAAGGCAGCGGCTGGTTATAGAAATGCGAAGTTAACGATTAAGCTGATTAATGATGTGGCAAAGCGCATCAACAATGATAAATCTATTCAGGGCAAAATTAAGGTTGTATTCATTGAAAATTATCGTGTATCCAACGCAGAGATGATTTTTGCAGCGGCTGATATCAGTGAACAGATTTCTACCGCTTCCAAGGAGGCATCCGGTACTGGTAATATGAAGTTCATGCTTAATGGTGCTGTTACTTTAGGTACTATGGACGGTGCAAACGTAGAAATCGTAGAGGAAGTAGGCGAGGAGAATGCAGTTATCTTCGGTATGAGTTCTGATGAGGTAATTCGTTATGAGAACGAGGGTGGCTACAATCCATACGATATTTTCAATAACAATCAGGGTATCCGTGAAGTATTGATGCAGTTAATCAATGGATTTTATGCTCCAGAAGATCCAAATCGTTTCCGCCCACTGTATGATTCCTTGTTGAATGCATATGGCGGTCGTCCAGATGTTTACTTTATCTTGAAGGATTTCATGTCCTACCATGATGCACAGATGCGTATCGAGCAGATGTACAAGGATGAGAAAAAGTGGGCACGTGCAGCCATGATTAATACTTGCAATGCAGGTAAATTCTCCTCTGACAGAACAATTCAGCAGTATGTTGATGAGATTTGGCATTTGGATAAGATTCAGTAAATGGATGATTTATTCAATAAAATTTATTTTCCCTGAGGTTTGTTAAACCTCAGGGTTTTGTATTTGTTCTTGACTACGGTAAATGTAAGCTTTTTGAAATCATATCAGAAAAATAAAATGATGTATTTACCGTATGCCCTTGATAAAGAATGCTTGAAGTGAGGTCGGTTCCATGGTAGAATAAAAAAAATTGACTTTCATGCTGGATGATGCCTGTTTTGCAGGTATGTCAGTTTGCTGCAAAGATAATGGAGGGAATTATGTACTATTTTATTGTAAATCAAAAATCCCGTGGTGGGGCAAGTCGGTCAGTTTGGCGGGAAATACATAGAGAATTGGTGTGTCGGGGCGTAGAATATAAAGCTTATGAGAGTAAATATGAGAGACATGCATGGGAGCTGGCGAGGAAAATTTCTAGTTTGCCCGAAGAGAACATCAATCTTATTGTAGTAGGCGGTGACGGTACGCTCAATGAGGTGTTAAATGGTATTGTGGATTTAAAAAAAGTACGTTTAGGAGTAATTCCTACGGGTTCAGGAAATGATTTTGCCAGAGGCGTGGGAATTATCGGTACGCCGACAAAAATATTATCAGATATTTTAGATAGAGAAGAAAATGACAGAACGATCGATTTAGGACAAATTCATTGGGAAGGTGCAGAAAAGCCCCGTATTTTTTGCATTAGTGCAGGTATTGGATTAGATGCCATTGTATGCAAAAAAGCATTGCATTCTAAGCTGAAGAATTTTCTTAATAAAGTTCATTTAGGAAAACTGACTTATTTGATTTTGACAGTGGAAACCTTATTTCGCATGGAGACAGGGCATATTATTTTAGAGCCTGTAGGTGGAGAAAAACAGAGATTTGACAAAACAATTTTTGTGGCAGCTATGAATCTGCGAGCTGAGGGCGGTGGAGTACCTATGGCGCCGAAAGCAGATTATCAGGACGGCAAATTGTCGCTTTGCCTTGCCTATGGGATTCCTCAGTGGGTAACATTTTTTTGTCTGCCATTTTTAGTCATGGCGAAGCATGAAGCGATAAAAGGTTTTAAGGTAGTGGATTATGAGAAATGCAAGGTGTCCGTGGACCGTCCGATGGTGCTTCATACGGATGGAGAGTACTGTGCTGATGTGATGGAAGTGGAGATTCAATGTCTTCCAAAGGCATTGCGTCTGCTCAATCCTTAAGTATCGGATTGGTAATGGAGTTGAGATTAAAAATTGGACCCTGGTATCATTTATAATTTTGTGTTCGACAATATGATTGTCAGTTTGCTGGAAGGGAGAAAAAAATGGGTGAATTGCATTTTTTTGAGATAGAAAGGACTAGTTTGATTTTTCGACAAGATGGTGAGACTGTAAAAATTGCTCCTTGGGGTGACAATAGTCTGCGTGTACGTTCACGCATTTTGGAAGATATTTCGGATGAAAGCATTGCTCTGCTGCCTGTGGAAGAAAATACAGAGGATATACAGCAGAGGGTGGGGATTCAAGTAAAAATTGTGGATGAGCGACATGCATTTATTGAAAATGGCATGATTCGAGCAGAACTTTTTGTGCAGCCTTGGGGCAATGGACTGCAAATTACTTATAGAAATCATCGTGGAGAGATTCTTCTTCGTGAAATTTCCAATGGAAATGCACTGACCTTGAAGGCGCGCAAATTTCAGCCTCTCCCGGGAGGCAACTTTCGCTTGAAAGCTAGTTTTGAGTCTAATCCAATAGAGAAAATCTATGGTATGGGGCAGTATCAGCAGGAGGCTATGAACCTGAAGGGTTATAACCTGGAGTTGGCTCATCGTAATTCTCAGGCAAGTATTCCATTTTATATATCCAGCTTAGGATACGGATTTTTGTGGCACAATGCAGCTATAGGAGAAGTGCATTTTGGTGTGAATACGACTCAGTGGATTGCAGAGTCAACTCGTCAGTTGGATTATTGGATTACAGCAGGAGATACGCCGGCACAAATTGAGGAACAATACGCGTCGGTAGTCGGCAAGGCTCCCATGATGCCTGAGTATGGTTTGGGTTTCTGGCAGTGTAAACTACGCTATTACAATCAGGAGGAAGTGCTGCAGATAGCGAGAGAGTATCATAAGCGTAAAATTCCAGTGGATGTTTTTGTTATTGACTACTATCACTGGCCAAAATGTGGTGATTGGCGTTTTGATGAAGAATATTTTCCTGACCCTAAAGCTATGATAGAGGAATTGCATGAGATGGGCATGGAGACTATGGTTTCAATTTGGCCGCAGGTCGACTGGACCAGTGAAAATTTCGAGGAGATGAGACAGCAAGGATTGCTGGTTAAAATCAATACAGGGATTGATGTACAAATGCTGGCTCATGGCAATAATGTCTTTATGGATGCAACTAATCCCCGCACACAAAAATATGTTTGGGAGAAATGTAAGAAAAATTATGCAGATTTGGGCATTCGCACATTCTGGCTGGATGAGGCAGAACCAGAGTTTACTGGTTATGATTTTACCCACTATCGCTATCAAGCTGGATCGGTATCAGAAATTGGCAACATTTATCCTCGTGAGTATGCGAAATTATTTTATCAGGGACAGAAATCAATTGGCCAGAGTGAGATTGTGAATCTGATTCGCTGTGCTTGGGTGGGAAGTCAGCGATATGGTACTTTGGTCTGGTCTGGCGATATCATGTCCACCTATGAAGATTTTAGAAAGCAAATTTGTGCAGGACTTCATATGGGATTGTGTGGAATTCCATGGTGGACGACAGATATTGGAGGATTTCATGGTGGATGGACAGAAAATGAAGATTTTCGAGAATTATTGGTTCGCTGGTTCCAGTTTGGTACTTTTTGTCCTGTGATGCGTCTTCATGGATGCCGACTTCCAATTAAGCCGGTCATTGATAAGAATGGTCATGAGAGAGAAGGAGAGGGCGCACCAAACGAGATTTGGAGTTTTGGAGAAAGGGCTTATCCGATTTTAGTTAAATTTATTCAGATACGTGAAAAAATGCGTGATTACATACGCAGTTTGATGGCAGAGGCTCACGAAAAAGGAACACCTGTCATGCGTACCTTATTTTATGAATTTCCAAAGGATAGTAAATGTTGGGATATTACGGATGAGTATTTGTTTGGTGCGGATGTTTTGGTAGCACCCATCTGTTATCCGCATGCTATGAGACGTCAGGTCTATTTGCCAGCAGGAGTAAAGTGGACTCTGGCATCGACGGGAAAAGTGTATGAGGGTGGAGACGTCTATGAGGTGGAGGCTCCTCTTGAGACACTGCCAATCTTTTTGAGAGAGGGAAGACAGTGTTATTTACAGGATTTGTTGTAATGTGATTGAAATTATTTTATAATTGAAGGAAAAAAATGAAAAAAGAGAATGTTGAAATTGAAAAAAGAGAAGATTTAAATGCTTTAAAAGAGCTAACCTTAGAAGTCATTGAGCGTTTAAAACAAGAATATCCCGATGCTAGTTGTACCTTGGACTATGACCAAGCATGGAAATTGTTGGTTAGTGTGCGACTGGCGGCACAATGTACAGATGAGCGTGTCAATGTGATTGTGGAAAGGCTATATGCCAAATTTCCTGATGTTACTTCTTTGGCGGAGGCAGATGTGAACGAGATAGAGGAGATTGTACGCCCCTGTGGTTTGGGACGAAGCAAGGCCAGAGATATTAGTGCCTGTATGAAAGTGTTGAAAAATCAATATGACGGTAAAGTGCCAAAGACTTTCGAGGAACTGTTAAAATTACCTGGGGTAGGACGTAAAAGTGCTAATTTAATTATGGGGGATGTTTTTGGAAAGCCAGCCATTGTGACAGATACCCATTGCATTCGTCTGTGTAATCGTATTGGATTGGTCGATGGCATAAAAGAGCCCAAGAAAGTAGAGATGGCACTGTGGAAGATTGTACCACCAGAAGAAGGTAGTGACCTTTGCCATCGTTTTGTCCATCATGGCAGAGCAGTGTGTACTGCAAGAACTCATCCATATTGTGATAAATGTTGTCTGGAAGATATCTGTGCCAAGCGAGGTATTTAGAACGGCGAAAATATAGGATAGGTTGCGGTCTTAGTGAGAGTCAATTTATCTTATAGATATATACGGCAAACGTCAGATTTTTGAAATCATACTAGAAAATAAAATCGTGCGTTTATCGTGTATTTATAAGTGCTATCTATTCTGCAGTAGAATGGATAGCACTATTAGGTAAAATCGTATAGAATCGTATCAAAGTTTAATAAAGAACAAATTTATCTTGAAATTCCTTCATCCATTGTTTCGAAAGTGTTTTTTGTCCAACTGTTTCTGCAAAATTGATGATAAGATATTGGTCATTCTGCTCCACCACTTGTCCAAATTTCCACTTCCAGTGAAATATCCAGCTGCCAATTTTCAATGGTTTGTTGACTGTCTTCATCCATGATGATAATTTAATTTCTTCGGGAATATTTAAATTGGTCCAATTACAGCAGTTAAAATAAGAAATTTGTAATGTCTCATCGTTAAATTTTTTTAATATCAATCCGTTAGGAGTTACTTTTTCTATGTAGGCAATTCCTTGATAGCTATGTGAAACATAAGTTCCCTCTAAAATAGTTTCTTGATTGCCTCTGGGAACTCCAGCGAAAATATTGTTTGGTGGGGTGTTTGACATCAAAGTTATTACGCCTTGATAGTTTTCTCCAATTGCGTATCGAAAATATTTTTTTGGTAACAATTCCTTTAGTTGGATACAACCTTCAAAAATTCGGTCTTCTAAATTAGTTGCTGTTTTTTCAAAAAATACTTTGCGGAGTTCGCTGCACTCTGAAAAGGCTCCTTCTTTAATGATATCCGCATAAAGATTGATTTCTTCCAACTTACTTTTACGGAAACAATCTTTACCTAATTGCCTTACGCTGCATGGAATGGATAATTTTTGTATGCCGCTTCCGGCAAAACATTCTTGTCCTAATTTTAAAGTCCCCTGTGGGATTTGGATTTCCTGTAAACTGGTGCAATTCATAAATGCTTGATCATGGATGTAGTGTATAGAATTTGGTAACTCAATTTTTTTTAAATTAGTACAGTCTTTCCATAATCCTTTACTTAAATGGTCAAGTGATTTTGGCAAATAAATTTCGGTCAAACTGACACAGCCCCGAAAACTTTCTGAATCAATTGCGGTAAGCGATTCAGGAAAATGAATAGACTTTAAGTTGATACAGCCTTGAAAAGTTTCTGAACCAATTGCGGTAAGCGATTCAGGAAGATGGATGGATGTTAAGTTGATACAGCCTTGAAAGGCGCTGAAATCAATTGTGGTAAGCGATTCAGGAAAATGAATAGACTTTAAGTTGATACAGCCTTGAAAGGTGCTGGATCTAATTTTTGTAAGAAAATTAGGAAGAAAAATCGATTCCAAACTGATACAATTTTGGAAAGCCTCTGAATCAATTTCTCTAAGAGAATCTGGTAGAGCAATAGACTTGAGGCTGCAGCATCCCTCAAACGCATGCCGGCCAATCCGTGTTATTGTTTTTGGAAGATGAACTTCCATAAGGCGCTCACAGCCTTTAAAAAAATTGTCTTTGATTTCAGTGAGATTTTTGGGTAACTGGATTTTTTTCAGATTTTTACAATCCTCAAATAGATATGAGCCAGCATAGGTTAATGCTTCTGGAAGTTTAATTTCTGTCAAATTGGTACATCCCTCAAAAACACAGACTCCAAGATGAAAGATTGATTGGGGAAGTATGATATTTTCCAAATTGGTGCAGCCTTCAAATGCTGCGTAGTCGATATTTAAAAGTCCATCTGGTAATTCTACATGGCGAAGTTTTTTATTCTGTTTAAAACAATTCGTACTAATAATTTTGATTCCGTTAGGCACACGTAGTGTTTCCTCGTTTGGATTTCCTAGGTATTCATCTAGACAGACTTCATCTGAAATTTTAAATTCGTTCACAATCTGCTCACATGCTACATTTACATGATAATCTAAATGGTCATGAATCCAACCTTCGATAAAATCACATTCCAATGGTCCATAAAAATTTCCTTTGTCAAAACAATAATACAGTTCATAAATCATAGTTTCAGATGAACGAAGCTGAAGTAAGTATTTACACAATTCTTCTGCGGAGCAATCAGCGGTCGTGTAAGTTTCGCTGTAAATACTCACCCAAGTCTTATTGCTGAGAAATTGTTCTCGCCAGTCAGCTAAGCTGGAAGCTTCCACTTCGCTTTCTCCATCGATTCCATTACAAGCTAAATAATGGCTGGGTTCATAGCTTGAAAGACCATATCCATAGTAGGGGTCATCTCCATAGCTCACTACCCGACAACGTTTGGTGATGCGGTTAGCTTCAAGTAATAGCAATACTGTTTTTCGTTTCACTTTTGCCTTTAATTGTTTTACGGTCATAGTCTCTGGATTAACCAATTTAAATTTTTTGTCTAAATGTTTCATAAATAAAATCCTTTTCTACAAAATAAAATTATTTGGTGAGTCCTTTGATACATAAGTTTATTCAATTGTCAAGGTGCAGATGTTTTGTTTCCTTAGTATACCTAAGTTATCACAATTAGTTGGATGTGTAAATGAACCGATAGTTAAAATGACGGATATTGTAAAAAAAATCAAAAAAAGTGCTTGACAAGAAATTAAACCAGTGGTATATTATCAAACGTCGCGTGAGACAAAAACGACACAATTCAATTAATTCAGACACAATTCAAGAAAATGTCAAAAATTTTGAAAATAAAATAAAAAAGTGCTTGACAAATGAATGAATGTGTGATAGATTAAACGAGTTGCCGCTGAGAGACAGCGACAAAAACCTTGATAACTGAACAGTATAACCAATCCCTGAAAATTCAGACCACTCATTT
>JBJELF010000121.1:0-9850 GCA_051879015.1 Lachnospiraceae bacterium | reverse complement strand
ATGGGATACTAGCTCAGTCGGTAGAGCACTTGACTTTTAATCAAGGTGTCGCGGGTTCAAGTCCCGCGTGTCTCATTAAAAAATCCCTTATTTTTTAAGGGATTTTTTTATTGCCTTTTTTCCAGTTGTTTGCTGCGCTGTAAAATTTCTTCCGCTTCTTTGGCGTGTAGTTTTTTTACCCAGTCTACTCTCTGGCTCATATCGGCTCTTGGTCCATAATTATCATATTCACAAAAGCAAGCAGTCTGGTGAGCTTGCTTCTTATTCCAGTCATGCCATCCTTCTGGCTTGATATGATCTCCTAAAAAACAGTGAATGATAGCTACTTTAGCAAAGTCTCTCCATGGTCGTCCAAGATATACGCTGGATGGAGGGCAGGTGTTAGAGATAAACTGACAATCCGTGAATACAAAACCATCTAAAACCTCCTGTGGGGTGGACGCAGCAGTAATGTAGCCGTTGATTTGCTGGTTTAAAGTTAGAGAGCAGATGGTACAGGAGTCAAAATAGGCAGTGGCACCACCGAAAATAAAATCGATATCGCCTTCCAGATAACAATTGCGATAAAAATGAGTGCCGTGAGTTCTGGGGGCAAATTCCTTTGGACCGCGGAATCCCCCTTTTTCTACTTCTTTAAGAGGAAGAGGAGCAGCAAACAGAGTATCCTGTCGGCCAAGAAAGGAACAGTGCTCAAAGAGCAGATAGTTGCCATCGGCATAGACAGCAAGCGCCTGACCAGCAACTTCTCCAATGCCTGCGGTATTTTGGAATGTGATATTTCGGGCGGTAAAATGATCACAGTCAATCAATACTGTTTGTGTGCGAAAGGTGCCGCGTTTGCAGCCATCTTCCAATAATTCCTTCGCACCGAGAGAGCCAGTGATAATGGTTCCCCCGGCTGGATTGCCCTGAAGTGTGAGATTGGGTTGATTGATTATCAGATTTTCCTCATAGATTCCGTCCTCTAGAAAGAGTGTGATTGGGTTTGGTGCGTAATTTTTAGCTGCTTTCAAAGCCTCCGTGATGGTGGAAAAAGAAAGCAGGGGGATGTTGTTTTGTTGCAGAATGATGGAACACATAGTTGAAATACTCCTTAGCAATAAATGTAGCAATAAATGAATGGTTATCTTACATTATAAAACAAAGAAACGGAAACTTCAAAGGGGAAATTGAAGTTTCCGTTTCTTCGTTTTTATAGAAGGAATTCAATATAAGAAAAGTGGGCAAATTTTACTTACACCGCAAAGCGGGCAAGGGCTTGCTCAAAGCCAATATTTTTTTCGTCATATGATACAATAACATTTTTGGTTAAGTCCAAGGAGAAAATACCTAAGATAGAACGAGCATTGACTTTTTGGTCCCTGCTGGTTACTATAATATTATCTGTCGGATAGGAACTAGCCAATCGAACAAATTCACGAATACTGTCTACGCCTCTTAAACGAATTTGTTTTTCTTTCATCATAATCACCTCAACATTACCTCTAGCTGTCTTATATAAGTCAGTTATTTCTTACTGACAATTATAGTATGCCACAAATTTGAGATTTGTCAATGCTAGGTCAGATATGCTCAAACATATAGAAATATCGAAATATTCTGGAAGAAAGTGGTAAAAAGAGATGAAGGAAAGAGAATAATTGTGAAGTTTTGACAAAAAATGCAATAAATAAAATTTGGTCAGTCACTTTAACACGGTAAATCGAGAAAAAATCAAAAAAAAATTGTGAAAAAATTTACGAAAAAGAAAGATTAAAATTTGATTATAAGTTTTCTGGTAAAGGAGAAAAGTTTGTTGTATAATGACATGGTGAGCAGCGGTGACATGGAGGTTTGTTATGAAACAGCTGAATGAAGATTTAAAGACAAAAAACTTCAAATCGGTCTATTTATTATATGGTGAGGAAGGCTTTTTGAGGAAAAGTTATAAAAACCGTTTTTTAAATGAGATTGCAGGCGATGATGATATGAATTGCAATATATTTGAGGGAAGTGGAATTGAACTGCGCGAGGTTAGAGAGATAGCAGATACCATGCCCTTTTTTGCAGAGAGACGATTGGTCATTTTAGAGTATACGGGGCTGTTTCAGTCTGCATCGGAAGAATGGGTCAGATGGCTGGACACAGTGCCAGATACGACTTGTGTGCTTTTTGTAGAAAATACAGTAGACAAGCGAACTAAATTGTTTAAGAAAGTAAGGGACAAGGGATACTGTGTTGAATTGGGTAGACAGAATCCAGATCAGCTGAAACGCTGGATCATTGGTTTGGGTAAACAAAATAAGATGGTAGTTACTTTGCAGGCAGCGGAGGCTCTGTTAGAATGCTG
Source organism: Lachnospiraceae bacterium (assembly GCA_051879015.1). Classification (GTDB taxonomy): domain Bacteria; phylum Bacillota; class Clostridia; order Lachnospirales; family Lachnospiraceae; genus JBJELF01. Next base: position 7,521 of record JBJELF010000121.1, on the reverse strand, counting down.
CGGTGATGATATGGAATGTATCAAAAACGAGCTGGATAAGGTCATGGCTTATGCTATGGATCAACAGGGAGTGACACCGAAGGAAGTGTGGGAAATTTGCAGTGAGAGTACAGAAAATCGAATTTTTGAGATGATTGATCTGGTAGCTAAGGGAAAAGCACAGCAAGTTTTAGAATTATACTATGATTTGGTAGCATTGAAAGAGCCTCCAATGCGTATTTTATTCTTATTGGCAAGACAATTTAATCAATTAATGCAGGTAAGAGAGTTAACTGCTTCTGGAATGGGGAAAGATAATATTGCATCTAAGATGAAACTGCGGCCTTTTGTAGTTGGAAAGCTAATGAATCAGGCACGAGTTTTTAGCTTTGATCAATTAAAAAGTTGGGTAATTTTGTGTGTTGATTTTGAGGAGCAAGTGAAGACTGGATTTTTGAATGACCGTATTGCAGTGGAAATGTTGTTGGTGCAGATTAGTAAAGCATGTATGTAAATTTATAACGATTCAAAAAAACAAATATAGACGAAGTGAAATGAATATGGTATAGTTAGGTACAAGCTATAAAATTATGCTAAGGTCAAAATATTTTTTGCACTGTACATCATAGTATGCATATAGCTATGGAAAAAAGAAAGTGGACGAGGAAAAAATTGATGAGTAATATAGAAGAAATTACAAAATTAGTGTTGGCTGCTATGGAAAAGACGCAAGAATCCGGTTTTACAGTGCCTGTGGGTGTGTCTGGTCGCCATGTACATTTGTCTCAGGAGCATGTGGAGGCATTGTTTGGACCAGGTTATCATCTGGTGAAGATGAAGGAATTGATGGGTGGTCAGTATGCATGTAATGAATATGTGACGATTGTGGGATTAAAGCTGAGAGCAATTGAGCGTGTTCGTATTTTGGGACCTACAAGAAGCAGGTCTCAGGTAGAAATTTCGACGACCGATGCGATTACTTTGGGTATTGATGTACCGATTCGTGAATCGGGAAATTTGGAAGGCTCTGCTCCCATCGCGATTGTGGGACCAAAAGGAGCGCTTTATTTGCAGGAGGGCTGTATTATTGCTAAGAGGCATATTCATATGTCCCCAGAGGATGCCAGGATGGCGGGTGTATCCAATGGTGATATTGTATCGGTGCGCGCTGTCAATGAGAGAGAGACTGTATTTAATAATGTGCTGATTCGTGTGGACCCATCGTTTACCTTGGAGATGCACATTGATACGGACGAAGCCAATGCTGCCAAGATTGTGACGGGAGATACAGTAAAAATTATAAAATAAGGTGATAATGAATGAAAAAATTGTTGTTTGTATTTAATCCTAAGTCAGGCAAAGCAATGATTCGGCTTTACTTGATGGATATTATTGATATTTTTAATCGAGAGGGCTATGCGGTGACCGTGTGTACAACACAGTATTCAGGACATGCTACAGAAATTGTTCGGGCGATGGCTAAGGAGTATGATTTGTTGGTGTGCAGTGGAGGAGATGGTACTCTAAATGAAGTGATCAATGGTATTATGGGCATAGAAAATGCGCCAATTGTGGGTTATATTCCTTCAGGCTCTACCAATGATTTTGGAAACAGTTTGGGGTTGTCCAAAAATATGCTTCATTCAGCGGAAATTGCTATCAAGGGTTGTCCATTTGCCTGTGATTTAGGGCTGTTCAATGAGAGATATTTTTCCTATGTGGCTGCTTTTGGCGCCTTTACAGCTGTCACCTATATGACTCCTCAGTTTACTAAAAATGTGTTGGGACATCAGGCTTATATTTGGGAGGCAGTCAAGACATTAAATTCTATCAAGCCAATCCCTATGAAGGTGGAATATGTAGTGGAAGAGGATGACGAAGAACGACATGTAACGATTGAAGATGAGTTTCTATATGGTATGGTTTCCAATTCCGAGCAGGTGGCTGGAATCAAAGGTTTAGCTGGAAGAAATGTTAATATGCAGGACGGATTGTTTGAGGGCTTATTTGTGGCAAAACCGAAGAATGCGTTGGAATTACCTACAACTATTACAGCTATTTTTATGAAAATGCCAGATAAATATATTTATTCTTTCAAGTCGGCGCAGATACACATTACCACATCGGAAGCGATTGGATGGACTTTGGACGGAGAGTTTGGCGGAGAAGTGACAGAAGTAGACATTCAAAATTGTAAGCAGGCGCTGCGTATTCAAGTACCGACTGAGAAAGAACTAGAGAATTTAGATATGATGTCAGAGTAAGATAAGGAGAAAGATAAAAGAAACATGGATAAAAAAACAATTTCTATTATGATTCCCACTTATAATGAGGAAGAAAATGCAATTCCGATTTATGAGGCGGTGGTGGAAGTTTTAAAAAGAGACTGCAGCGATTATGATTACGAGATAGTCTTTATTGACAATAAGTCTCAAGATGCGACAAGAGAAAAAATCCGATCCATCTGTGCAAGAGATACTCATGTGAAAGCAATTTTTAATGCAAAAAACTTTGGACAATTTAATTCTCCCTACTATGGATTAACGCAGACCAGCGGTGATTGTACGATTTCAATTTGTGCAGATTTTCAAGATCCAGTGGATATGATTCCAAAATTTATTGAAAAATGGGAGGAGGGATATAAGATTGTCAGTGCAGTGAAGACAAAGAGCAAGGAAAATCCCGTTATGTATTTTCTGAGAGGTTGTTATTACAAAGCTATGAAGAAGATGAGCTCTGTGGAGATGATTGAACAGTTTACAGGTTTTGGTCTCTACGATAAATCCTTTATTCAGGTACTTCGAGAGTTAGATGATCCTATACCTTTTATTCGTGGTATTGTAGCAGAGCTGGGATTTGACCGAGCTGAGATTGAGTATACACAGGAAAAGCGCCGTGCCGGCAAGACCAGTAACAATTTCTTTACCTTATATGATGCCGCAATGCTCAGTGTAACTTCCTATACAAAGTTGGGATTCCGTTTGGCTACATTCTTTGGTGCCATTGTATGCGTGCTCAGTGTCATTGTTGCATTTTATTATCTGATTCAAAAATTATTGTATTGGGATTCGTTTCCAGCAGGTATGGCACCGGTGCTGATTGGTATGTGTTTTTTGGGCTCCGTCCAGATTATCCTGATTGGACTTTTGGGTGAATATGTGATGAGTATCAATACAAGAGTAATGAATCGTCCATTGGTCATTGAGGAGGAGCGCATTAATTTTCCGGATAAGCCAAAGAAAAAGAAGAAAATTGTAGTATGGGAAGATGAGGAAAATGCAGAGGCGCATTCGGAGGAACATCAATGAATATAAAACGATATCTTTCCGATGTGGTGCTAGGTATCCTTGGTTTGGTTATTATGAATGCTGTTATGCAGTTCGGAGTAGTCAAATATATGGAGGCGAATACTCCGACTGCAGAGGCAGAAACTTTCCTGTTTTTTACAGGGATGATTGGATTTCTGGGAGGTTCTTTGGGTGGAGGAAATAATTATTCCCGTATGGCGGCTTCTACCCGAAGAAAGACAGAGAATGGTGATTATAATTGGTTTCTGCTTATGTGTGCAGGAATTATTCTGGTAATCGTCCTTGTTGCTTGTTTTTTAAAACAAATTCATGGAGGTTTTCAAATTTTTGGCATTTATTTGGTGGTCTTTATCAGCGTAGTGCGTTTTTATGGTGATGTGGAATATCGACTGAATGTCAATTATAAGCGATTTTTCTGTTATTATGTGTTGATAGCTATTGGGTATTTAGTAGGTGTATGCTTGTACCCTATCACTCATTCGTGGATTTGGATATTGCTTTTGGGTGAGGGGGCAGCGCTTGGTTATGTGTCGGTCACAGGAAGTATTTTTAAGGGGAATTTTTGGCGGCGTTCAGAGGATTTTAAAATGAATTTCAAAGAATCCTGTTCTTTGTCGATAGCCTATATGCTATCGGATTTTCCAAGTTATTCTGATCGTCTGCTACTGCCTTTTCTAGGGAAGGAGGGCGATGTTCTCCAATATTATGTAGCTACTTTAATTGGAAAAATTATTACTTTGCTGACAACTCCTTTGAATGGTGTGTTGATTGGGCATTTGGCCCAGTTTAAAGGAGACTTAAAGCGAAAACATTTTGCTCTTATTGTAGCTGTGGTCAGCGGACTGGGCTTCATTGTATCGATGGGGGCGCTTGTGATGACCCATGTTTTTGTATATATTATGTACCGAGAAATGTATGACGCAGTGAAATACCTGTTTCTTATTGCTGTGGTCAGTCAGGTATTGTTCTTTTTTTCTAATACCATGATGGTCATAATTTTACGTTTTGCAGATGAGAAATATCAAATGTACATAGGAATTATCTATGTAGTCCTGTTCGTTTTGATTGTAATACCATTGCTTGCCATGCATGGATTAAAGGGTTTTGCGTGGGGGATTTTGCTGGCAAATTTGGCAAAATATTTGGTGATTATAGGAGTGGGATTTTTCTCTATAGGTAGCAAGAAGGGAGTAGAGAGCAAATGAAGAAATTAAAATCGCTTTTGTATGTGACAGATGATGTGATAAGAGTGTGGGATTATGTGATATTTTTTGTGATTGCAGCTGTATGCGCTCTAGTGTTTCAGCAGGATGATTTAGTTCATACGGTGGCCTGCAGCTATGGATTTTCCAATGGACATTTCCTGGATTTTTATGATTATGTAGGACAATTTGATATTCATCCGAGCTATATGCCTACGATTTATCTGCTCTTTGGTATCTGGAATCTTCCGATTCGATTGTTGGGCATTGTGAAAGTTCCGACTTTGGAATTGGGAATTATTTCCTTAATGTGGGCAAAGATTTTGCCTTGTATCATATATATGATGAATGGTGGTATTGTATATTTGATTTGCCGACAGTTGTCTATGGAAGCGGGCAGAGCAAAATTGTGTTTGTATGCGGTGCTGACTTGTCCGATTGCTGTCTACAGCCAATTTATTTTTGGTCAGTATGATAGTTTTATGGTCTTTTTTGTGCTGCTGGGTGTTTGGTTTTATTTAAAAGACCAAGACTGGGCTTTTGTTTTGTGCTTTGGCGCGGCGATTACCGTCAAATATACAGCCTTATTGTTATTTATTCCGATGTTGCTTTTAAAGGAGAAAAATGTGTGGAAAATTCTGCAATATTGTGTGGGAGTGAGCATTTTCTTTGCCATCGAATATTTACTTTATCATAACAGTGCAGGTTTCCAAAATTATGTTTTTGGATTAGGTGGAACCGACGGTCCGGCTGGATACGCCTTCAACACCAATTTGTCGATTGGATTTGTTTTGGGAGGTGGCATGGATTATCAGGTTAATTTGATCCTGGTAATTTTTGCAGTGATTTGTGCTTATGCTTATTTTACAAAGACGGAAACAAAGCTGGAATTAGCACAGTGGATGTTGTACCTGTGCTGCCTTAGTCTGTTCAATATTTTTGGTTTGTGCAAGTATCATCCGCAGTGGTTGATTTTGGCAGTACCATTTTGGGTTGTCAGTGCATTTTTGAATAAGAATACTAAGATATTTATGATTATTGATATCATTTTTATGTTATTTTTTATAGCATTTCATGTACAGATGATACCAGATAATGTGGATCAGGCAATGTTCAATAACGGTATTTTTAAATTTATTCTTCCAAATAAAAAAATCGGCACTGAAGTAATGATGGGAGATTTATTTTCTTTTTTACCGAGAGAAATTTGTCTTTCCTTCAATACGGCAATCATGTTGGTTTATGCGCTGTTTAAGCATCCTAAATATTGTATAACAGATTTAAAAGAGAACGTGGAACCGATGATTGGTTGGCTGAGAACAAGATTGATTGTGGGAGTGAGTATTTTTGTATTGCCTGCTATGGTCTGTCTGGTAGCTGCTTTGACCAATCCTGTCTTGACTTATTCGGGAGGAGTTGGAGATGTGGAAATTCCAGAAATCAGTCGTGGGCATATGGTTTCACAGATATTTGAGTCTAAGGGAGATTCTGTCGATAAAATCAGACTTTCCATTGGTGCCAGCGATTATATCAGTGAAGGAAATTTGCAGATTACTTTAAAGGCAGTCGATAGTGACGAAATTCTTTATTATACAGAATATGATGTAACAGCTAGTTGTGACAGAAGATTACTTTCTATCGATATGGGAGATACCCCTGTAGAAAACGGAAAAGAATACAAAATTATTTTCGTTCTTAATAATTATTATGAAGATTGTGCACTTAGTCTATTGGGCAGCAGTCAGGTTGATTTGGTTGGAGAGTCAGAGCGAGCTTATATAGATGAAGAAGAACAGGAATACTGTCTTAGAATGGATGTCTATCAGCATCAATAAGGGTCAAAGTTGTTAGAGGCATGTCAAGAGGGACAGCTTTGTGTTGCAGATGGATAGAATCTAAAGGGAAAGGAAGTAAAAAATATAATGAATAAAATTCAATTTTTGGCAGAGCTAAGAAAAGCTCTTGAAGGCAATCTTCCAGCTACATTGGTGAGAGAAAATGAAAGTTACTATCTCAATTATATTGATGAGCAAATGAAATCGGGAAAGAAAGAAAAAGAAGTTTTAGAGGCTTTGGGTGACCCAACCTTGATTGCCAAGACGATTATTGAGACACAGGGAGGAAGCGGAAGTTACGAAAGTGATTTTGAAGAATCTTATCGTGCTTCAGAAGAGGAATCAAATATTGATTTCGATACACATCAGATGAATATTAATGGACATATACTGAATTTGGATAAGTGGTATGTCAAATTGTTGGCAGGAATTTTGATTGTAGCTGTATTAGCGCTTGTGCTGACAATTTTGGTGTTGGTGGTACGTGTAGCTCTTTGGCTTGCAGTTCCAGTGATGATTGTGGCAGCCATTTATATTCTGTATGTCTCCCTGTTCAGAAGACGTTAGATACCTCCAAATTGATATAAGATGTGGATTTTGGATATTGGAAAAAGTTTCCAGTTATAGTTTTGAAGCTTCTAGAGATAATAGTATTGTAAATCGCAAACAGCGGCATAATAACACATTTATAAATGCCGCTTTTTCTTTAGGAGGTATGCTATTATGGCAAGAAATTCAGAACAGAATAATTACAGAAATCAGTCTCAGAACAATTCTCAGAACCATTCTGAGCAGAATTCTTCGGAAAATCGTTCTCAAAATAATAATGTTCAGAATCGTTTCGAGAACCGTTCTCAGCAGAACAATATGAAGAACAGCTCTAAAAATTCAAACAGAAATTGTACTAGAGATGAGATGGACAATAAAGCAGAAAACTGTGACTGATAGACTTTAAGCAGGGAAAAGTATAAAGAAAAATTTGGTCTCCCAAATGGTGAATCAGCTTTCTTAAACGATCATTTTTGAATGTTGATTAGCATATCTGGGAGACCTCTCTGTTTTGCAGGATAGGAAGAAATGTTTTAAGTTAAAATTGAGAAAAAAATAAAAAAAGTACTTGACATTTTATGATGAGATGATATAACCTGACTTTGGTATCAGACATTAAAAAATGGCGTTAGTTCATAATAAAACAGC
>JBJELF010000120.1:0-40079 GCA_051879015.1 Lachnospiraceae bacterium | reverse complement strand
CTCTGTTATCAATGCAGGACATTCGCATTGTTTCTTGATTGGCACTCACAGAGCAACGGACTGAAGATTACATCCGAGGGTGTGTTTTTACCTTACTGTACAACGTAGTTCCTATCTGCAACCTACTTTTCAGCAGTAGCAGTCACTCAGACTTGAAACCTATTGTTAAGTCAGATACAAAAGGCGAAATGTGTCCACTTTTGTATCTATTTACTCACATATTTCTATGATTTTGAATACTTAACAACTAGTCCTAGTGATTTTTATAAACAATCAGACCTGCTTCTCCATCTGGGATTTGGACTGAATTATTATCCATCAGTCTAATATTAGAAGAAATACAGGTGATATATCCCTCTACCTGAAAGGTACCTGATTGATTGATATAAGCCACATTATAATTGTCAACTTTTTTTATCTTGCTGATGTCATAGGTCTCACCGTCCGGATCCACGTATGTAAAACCACTGCAATCAACACCTGCCACTTGCTTGTCTTTCTGCAATACAGAAAAAGCGCCATTATATACTACTGCATCTTCATAATTTAACACACCAACATACTCTGGCTCATACTCTACAAAAGAATCTCCGCTGGCATAATTCACCTGCAAATACACCATATTCTCTTTTTTCTCTGCAGATACCACCTGTACATCCTGATTATCACCAATGGTATTTTCAATCATAGTTTTCAATTCATCTGCATCATAATACTCTTTTTCAAAAGATGCCACTGTAACCTGAGTGATACTGCCATTTGCCTGAAAAATGATGCCATCTGCATCATAAGAGTAATTTAACTCACCTTTCTCTTCCTTTGCGCATCCGACCATAACCAATAAATTGACTAACATCAGTACACAAACTACCAAACTTTTTTTCATTCTTGTCTCCTCCAAACAATTCGTTAGCATCTAAGCCATCCAAATAACATAGACTTCATTTATTTTACTCTTTTTTTCTTTATTTGTAAAGAACTTTATGCCAACCCGTTTAAAATACTTAGCGAAGTAAAACTACCATCTACGTATCGCTTTCGACAGCTGTCTACCACCTTTTGCAGCTGCTGAAAAACCTCATCTGTTGTCTGAAAGGTATATAATTTGGTTAAAGGTGCCGTGGCAATATACTGAAGAGTATAAATACAGCCCTGCGAAATCCATATGCCCTGTTTTGCTCCACTGCCATGCTGTCTGCAAAAAATTCCATTACGCTGAATAGAAAAAACTCCGCCCTCCCTCAGCGCCTCTCTGCATTGACTACATTCAAATAAGTTGGGATACTCGCCAAAAATCACCATACTCCGAAACTCATAGATGTATCGAATCAGTGAATTTGGAATACTTTCCTTAATGAGCGCACAAAAAGAGACATAAATCAAATTTAATAACTCCGTCGACTCAATATTCTCCCGCGCATAGTAGTTAGCTAACTCCATGAAATAGCAAGCATAAGCTACCTTCTCAATATCTGTCTCCAACTCCTCAAAATAGCGCAGAATATCTGCTGAAACAAGAGTGTAGGCATCCCTTCCTTCCCTTAGCTCAAATGTGCCAAAGGCAAAGAGGCGGCTTGGAGCCAAGAGAGCACTCTTTGCACGCCTTGCCCCCCGGGCAAAAACAGTAATTTTTCCTCTCTCTTTTGTCAAGAGTACCAATCGTCTGTCGTAATCTCCCACCGCAGCTGAAAGCATCACAACACCAGAAACATAGATTGTATCCTGCATTTTCCCATCTCCCCTGAAATTAACAAAAATTATCTAATTAAATGTTCTTTTTATCATATCCATAGGAGCGCATAAACATTTCATTGTCTCTCCAATCCTTCCGCACCTTCACAAAAAGCTTCAAATTGACCTTTTCTTCCAGCATCTCTTCAATATCCACTCTTGCTTGAGAGCCAATATTTTTTAGCATAATACCGCCCTTTCCAATGATGATACCCTTATGAGATTCTTTCTCACAAATGATACTGGCCTCAATATCCCATAATCCATTTGGACGCTGGCGCATTTTCTCAATGACTACCGCGATTCCATGAGGCACCTCATCCTGCATCAGACGAAGGGCCTTCTCACGAATCATCTCTGCCGCAATTTGTCTCACCGGCTGATCTGTCACCGTTTCTTCATCATAATACATCGGTCCATAGGGCAGCACTTTAAAAATTGCATCGAGCACACTGTCCGTATTAATATCCTTTAAGGCCGACACTGGAACTGCATCTGCTAAGTCAATCAATTCTCGATAAGCCGAGATAATGTTTGGCACCTCAGTTTTAACGACTGTATCCACCTTATTAATAATCAAAATTACACTGCCGCGAGCCTGCTTTAATTTCTTTGCAATCTCTCGCTCATCCTCAGTAATTTTTGCTTTTGGCTCCACCAACCAGAGAATTACATCCACTTCACCAATCGTCTGATTGGCTACAGTAACCATATACTCACCTAATTTATTCTTTGCATGATGGATTCCCGGTGTATCCAAAAAAACAATCTGTCCTCTTTCATCCGTATACACCGTCTGGATTCGATTTCTCGTTGTCTGTGGCTTCAGCGAAGTAATCGCAATTTTCTGACCAATCAAATGATTCATCAGCGTGGATTTCCCCACATTCGGCTTACCAATCAAGGTCACATAACCCGATTTTGTATTTTCCATATCTTCTCCATTTCTTTTCCAACAACTCTCTATTTTGGACTCCTGCTTGTCAGGTCATTCAATGACTCTAGTATCTTAGAATAAAGATTTTACTTCTTTAAAAATAGCTTTGTCACGCTCAATAGCCTCATCATTGCCTACTGCACAAATGATATCCTGCGCTAACACGCTGCGCACTGGCTCTGCCAATCTGCGAATATCCTCCACGGTAGTATGGAGCACCTCATCTCGTTCTTTCTGCAGCATCTCATCGCTAATATCTCTCAAATAGCAGCTCAATCCCGAATCACCCTGAGCTGACGGATTCATCGGTGTATCCATCTCACTGATGGTACCGATGATATATTTGGTCATGTCACGCTCATCTGCATCAAACTGTTCCAGATATGCTGGAATCTGCTCGTACACTTCGTTGGTAGCAGCTACATTTGGATCACGGTAAGAACAGAAATAAGTACTTCCACTCAATCCCATGCCGCTCATACAGCCGTAAGCACCACCCTTTACACGTAGATTAATCCACAAATAGTCATAGTCCATAATGGACTTCATAACACGCATTGCGCCCACATACTCATATCCAGCTGCCGAGAAATCGCCGCATCTTGCCACATAGTTGACCTGAGAAGCTGACTTCAGACCCTCATTCTTCTTCTCTAACACTACATTCCACTGAGTCTTTGGTAAATTTTTTCTAGACAATTGATTCACAAAGCCCATAATCTTTTCCTTAGAATGTTCTATCTGTGGCTTTTCTGCAGTATAACTAATCATCAAATTTTCTCTGCGATACAGCTTCTGAATGATTTCGCGCAATTTGACAACTACCACCTGATAATCATCGTTCAGCTGCTTTATCACATCACCCAGGAAATCATAATAGCTTAAACCGCCAATTTTTTCTGCAATACAGCTGCCCACTGAATAATAGGAGTTAGCTCTGCTAATAGCCACCGAATTACCAGAATTCTGTATACGATACTTGGTGCGGGAATAAATCTCTCCCACAATCTCATTGAGACGTTTTTCATCGTCCAAAACAGAATGGAACAAAATTTCTTCCACTAAATCCAGCGCATATGAAATCTTCTCGTCCAAGGCTTTGATGCGCACCTCAGAAGTCACGATTGGCACTACCGCTAAATCCTTCTTCTGATAGCAGTTATATCCCAAATCAATGCCGCCCGTGTGAATATTAATTTCATCAGATAATTCCTGGAAACCATACTTTTCAGTGTCCACATAAGACAAAATATTACGAATCAGGTTAATATAAGGCAAATCCTCCAACTCCAGCGTATCTGCTTGGAATAATAGAGTCAAATAGGAAATACCACTGGTAAAAATTGGATGAGTCAGTACTGGAATCTCTTCCCAATACTCCATAACATTCTCAAGGTTTCTCGCTTCTTTGCGAATATCAGCTACAGAAATCATTGGAATCTTCTCCAAATCCTCTTTGGAGGAGGGTGCTTCCTGATACGCCTTTAACTCAGCTGTCTCCTTCACCAGACGTTCTAACTCCTCCGGACTCAAAGATGCCTTGTAATCTGCCAATATCTTAGCTGTCTTAGCATCCTGCTCCGCTGTCAAACCACGCTTTGGCTTTGCCACTGCCACAACACCATGGGGATTATCAATCAGACAGGTCTGAATCAGCTGCTCATAGTAATTAGTATCCACCTGCTCTTTCAAAAATGCAAACAACTGGTTGTATTCCAATAAATCCAAAGCCATCTCATCATCATATAGCCAGGTATCGAAAGCCTGAAGTACATACATTAATCCCTTGGGATAACGACCATAATCTGCCTCACGACTCTTAAACTCCATAGCATTGATGCCTGCCAGCAAGGATTTTTTATTAATTCCCTCTTTTACAATACGCTGCAAGCTTTCCTGGATCGTTGTCTCAAAGAGCTCCTTTTTCTCATACTCACTGCCACGCACATCTATCTCAAAAATCATTTGGCGAGTACTGTTCATAATGCCGCCAGAAATATCATTTCCCACATTCGCATCCTGCAATGCCTGCTTTAACGGTGCTCCTGGTGCATTCAGCAGTACATACTCCAACACATTCATCGCCATGTACTGCTTTACATCCAGGCAGGAACCTGTCACTCTCGCCCAAGTCAGGTAAGTAGCATTTTCTTCCGGCTCATCTTCCGTGATGCCGTAATTAATTTCCCCATAGACTGGTGCTGTGAAAGCTGGCTCCATAGCAATTTCGGAATTGACTTTGAGATAATCATATTTTGATAAATATTCCTTGTCAAGCCACAGCAGACGTTCCTCCATATCCATATCGCCATACAAATAAATGTAACTGTTAGACGGATGATAGTAAGTGCGATGGAAGTCCAGATACTGTTCATAAGTCAAATCTGGAATAGCCGCAGGATTGCCGCCCGACTCATTGGCATAGGTGGTATGTGGAAATAATTTTTCATAAACTAAATTATTGATCAGACTGTCGCCAGAGGACAAAGCACCCTTCATTTCATTGTAAACTACCCCATTATAAGTCAACGGTCCGTCCACCGACTCTAACTCATAATGCCAACCCTCCTGACGAAAAATTTTCTCTGTCTTATAAATATTTGGATGAAACACTGCATCCATATAGACTTCCATCAGATTCTTGAAATCCTTGTCATTGGTGCTGGCACATGGATACATGGTCTTGTCTGGATAAGTGATGGCATTCAAAAAGGTATTCAAGGAACCCTTTATCAATTCCACAAAGGGATCTTTGACTGGAAACTTGTCCGAACCACACAAAACTGTGTGTTCAATGATATGAGCCACTCCTGTACTGTCTGTCGGCACAGTGCGGAAGGCAATGTTAAACACTTTATTATCATCTTTATTCTCCAATAGAAGTAATCTTGCTCCCGTCTTTTTATGTCTCAAACGGTAGGCTTGAGAATCCAATTCTTCTACATAGTGATTCTCCAACACTTCATAGGCTGTCAAATTTTCTAATTTCATTGTAATTCATCCTCCATGTCTGTTCTTTTATTCAATTGTCCAGCCAGTTAAACAGCTGCCTTTTGCCGCAATATATCAAACTCTTCCATTGCTGCATTTTTCCCATCTAAGGTCTTGAGTGCAATCCATAATTTCTGTTTAGGATGTGGTGCGCTTTCCATCTCATTTCCATTTTCGTCTACAATGCGCTCCACCGTCACTGCTACATTATCACCAGCAGGCTTCATCACTTCAATTTCATCGCCGACACTGAATTTATTTCTCTGCTCAATGGGATAGAGACCATCCTCACGCATACTGCCCACAATACCCAAATAGGTATAATTCTTAATGTAGGTATTATTGTCATAAATCTGTGCATCCTCCGTAGGCTTCCCATAGAAAAATCCCGTGGTAAATTCTCGATAGGTACATTTTCCAATCTCTTCTTTGTACCATTCCATATTTTGCTGATACAGTTCGGGAGATTTTTGATAATCGTCGATGGCCTTGCGGTAGGTGCGCGCCACAGTCGCCACATAGAGTGCAGTCTTCATGCGCCCCTCAATCTTCAAGCTGTCAATGCCTGCTGCCAACACATCCGGAATATGCTCAATCATACATAAATCTTTTGAATTAAAAATATAGGTGCCTCGCTCGTTTTCATAAACAGGCATATACTCACCCGGCCTCGTCTCCTCCACAATACTATACTTCCAACGACATGGATGAGTGCAGGCACCCTGATTGGCATCGCGTCCCGTAAAGAAATTGCTCAGCAGACATCTGCCCGAGTAAGAGATACACATAGCTCCATGAATAAAACTTTCAATCTCCAAATCCTCTGGAATCTTAGCACGAATCTCTGCAATCTCTTTTAAAGAGAGTTCACGACCGGATACCACACGCTTTGCACCCAACTGATGCCAAAAAAGATAGGTACCATAATTGACATTGTTTGCCTGAGTGCTCACATGCAGTTCAATCGACGGAGGCATCATCTCTTTTGCAATCATAAAAATACCAGGGTCTGAAATAATCAATGCATCAGGTTTGACAATATCACGCAGTTCCTCAAAATAAGGACGAACTGCACTTAAATCATCATTATGTGCCAAAATATTTGCCGTTACATAGACCCGGACATTATGGGCATGGGCAAACTCCACACCTTCTCTCATCTCCTCAATAGTAAAATTCTTTGCCTTGGCACGAAGTCCAAAAGATTCCCCGCCAATATATACCGCGTCGGCTCCAAACATAACAGCCACCTTTAACACTTCCAAACTGCTGGCTGGAATCAAAAGTTCCACCTTACGCATTTCTCTCTCCACACTCCCTTCCCTCATATGAATTTTTATTGTTGTTTTCTTCATTATTATTTTGTTGCGCCTTCACACTGACCGTTATCCCATCTCCCATAGAAATGAGAGAAGTAGTCCAAAGGGACGAATGTTTTAAAGTATATAAATACTCTCTCATTCGACTATGAATAGTACGATTTCTTCTTGTTACCGCATAGCGGGACTCCATCACATCACCATCCTGCAGGACATTATCGGAAATCAATAGTCCACCTGGTCTGAGCAATCGCTCCACTTCCGGCAGAAAATGAATGTACTGTCCTTTCGCCGCATCCATAAAAATCAAATCATAGGACGGCTCCAACTTTTGCAAAATTTCAAGTGCATCTCCCTCAAACAGAGTAATCTGACCGCTTCGGCCAGCCTCCTCAAAATTTGCTCTTGCCTCCGGAATCCTCGGCTCATACTTTTCAATCGTATGCAAAATTCCTTCCTGTGGCATACATTCACTCATCAAAATTGCAGAATACCCCGTGGCAGTTCCCACCTCCAAAATTTTCTTTGGTTTTAATAAAGTCACAAAAAAACGCAACAGGCTGGCTGTTTCCGTCCTGACAATCGGCACCCTGTCCTGTTGCGCTTTCTTTCTGATTTTTTGGCAGATACTGCTCTCAGGCTGTTCCAATGAGTGAATATACGCAGTCATTCTCTCATTTACAATCAATTTTCGTTATCCTCCGCATTACCATTTATCATCTCAATAATATCTCGTGAACTCATGTAAGCACCTACTACATACTCTCCAGGCTGAATATTATCTCCAAAAATCCAGGATTGCACAAAAAATGCATATTCATTTTCAATAATTCCGTATTTTTTTAATGTGGTACCGATGGTCAGTATACTCTCGTCTCCCGACAAGTCAATCACATAACTATCTTGAGAATTTTCATTCAAGGGAGCATCAGTAAACACCAATTCTCCAAACTGATAACATCGAACAATTCCGATATAAAGCAGCAAAACCAATAAAATGAGCAGCATCACTCGAATGGAAATGCTCAACACAAAAATAATGATTTCTTCTGGTCGGTCCTTTCTTCTCTTTCCTGCCATCTTAATCTCCATTCTACCGCCTTACTCAGCGGTACAAATAGTTGTGAAAACTTATTTTTTACTCTACTTCCATAATAATGGGCAATATCATTGGATTACGTTTCATTTTCTTCCACAAATATTCTCCAAGACTATCCTTGATTACCGTCTTAATTTTTCCCCAGTCACTTACACGGCGGCTCAGACACTCATCAACAGCATCTCTGACCACCTGATTTGCCTCTTCCATCAAGTCCTCTGACTCGCGCACATACACAAAACCTCTGGAGACGATATCAGGACCGGCCAAAAGTTGAGCAGTGTATTTTTCCAGAGTCAATACGACAATAATGATACCATCCTGAGATAGATTCTGGCGGTCACGCAATACAATATTGCCCACATCGCCGACACCCAAACCATCTACAAGAACTGATCCATGAGGTACTTGATCAACCACATCTGCACCATTATTATCCAGCTCCAATACTTCACCCGAATTTAACATAAAGATATGGTCTTTTGACCATCCCAAAGACTCCACAACCTCTTTCTGCGCCTGTCTATGGCGAAACTCTCCATGAGCAGGTATTGCATATTTTGGATGAATTAAAGTATACATTAGTTTAATTTCTTCCTGACAGGCATGTCCCGACACATGAGCATCTTGGAAAATTACTTTTGCCCCTTTCATTGCCAACTCATTGATCACTTTGTTGACGGCCTTTTCATTGCCCGGAATCGGATTAGAACTAAAAATAATCAAATCTTCTGGATTGATTGTCACTTTTCTATGAATAGAGGCTGCCATGCGCGATAATGCCGCCATGGACTCTCCCTGACTTCCCGTTGTGATGATAACAGTCTTCTCAGGAGGATAATTTTTCAACATCTCAATATCAATCAGCGTACCCTCTGGAACCTGAATGTATCCCTGCTCTTGTGCTACCCCCATGATATTAACCATGCTTCTGCCTTCCACAACGACCTTACGTCCATATCGGTAAGCCGTATTGACAATCTGCTGCACACGGTCCACATTGGAGGCAAACGTAGCTACAATAATTCTGCGATTTTGGTTCTCTGAAAACAATACATCAAAAGTATGTCCCACCGTACGCTCCGACTGAGTAAATCCTGGTCTGGTCGCATTCGTACTGTCACACAACATCGCCAACACGCCCTTTTTCCCTAGCTCAGCAAAACGCTGCAAATCTGCACTGTCACCAAACACAGGAGTATAATCAATCTTAAAATCACCCGTATGAACAACAATGCCCACTGGCGTAAAAATTGCCAAAGCTGCTGCATCCGCAATACTGTGATTGGTACGGATAAATTCCACACGGAATGTACCTAAATTGACGGATTGTCCATACTTAATTGCCTTTTTCTTAATCGGCTTAGCAAAGGTATGCTCTTTTAATTTGTTATCGATAATGGCCAATGTTAATTTTGTCGCATAAATTGGCACATTCAATTCTCTCAGCACATATGGCAATGCCCCTATATGATCTTCATGACCATGAGTAATAAAAATTGCCTTTACTCGCTCTATATTATTCTTCAGATATGTGATATCTGGAATCACCAAATCAATTCCCAGCATATCATCATTTGGAAATGCCAGACCGCAATCCACAACAATAATACTGTCTCCGTACTCAAACGCAGTCATGTTCATACCAATCTGTTCCATTCCACCTAATGGAATAATTCTTAATTTCTCATTCTTCACGTTCCACTCGCCTTTCTAACTGAGTCTCAAATGGGCAGACTTCACCTCTGTCATAGAATATCCTTACTATAAAGTGCTTTTAATAGACTTTCCTATATCATGCAGCCCTGTTTGCAGGACATGTCAGTTTTGAAATCTAGCCTCACAAGATCTCCACATCACCTAATAACTCTTCAAAAATTTTTGCTACAGCTTCTAATTCTGCATCTTCTTCCACTGCCACGTACACGGCTTCTTGCTCATCTTCCCTGGAAATATCTTTTAAAATAAATGCTTCCGAATCTCCTTCTTCCGAATCTGCCGCCAACAAATAATTCACTCCATTAATTTTGGTTTCTTCTATCACAAAAAGTGTCAACTCACTGCCATCGTCTGCCTGTAATACAATCTTCTCTTCCATAACATCCTCTTTACATTTATTTTTCCATAGCTAGCCAGCATGATCTCTATTTCTCTCTCCACTTTCCAGAGTCCAAATACCCCTGCAAAATAAAAACTGCTGCAATCTGGTCAATATGCTCTTTTCTATGTTCTCTGCGCACGCCGCTTTCCTGTAATACACGCTCCGCCGATACTGTAGTCAATCGCTCATCCCAAAATACAACTGGAATTCCGACTCGACGCTCTAGCATTTCTTTAAATTCTTTTGTGCGTTCTACTCGCTCGCCCTCAGTATTGTTCATGTTCTTTGGTAATCCCAATACGATTTGAGTGACCCCATACTCTACAACCAACTCCTCGACACGAGCGAGTGTCTTACGCAATTTATTTTCTTCCTTGCGTGTGATTGTCTCAACTGCTTGCGCCGTCAGACCCAATCCATCACTGATGGCTACTCCCACTGTGCGAGAGCCATAATCCAATCCCATAATACGAACCATAATTTTTCTCTCTTGATTTTATTTTTATTCTCTGTGAATATTTTTACACCCAGCATTTCACAGCTGCAATATAGCTTCCCACCCATCACAGTGAGAAACTTTTTGCTGCCTATCTCTAACTTATTATTCGCCGATTATTCACTTCTTATTAGCTTAATTTCGTCTCAATATAATTTTTGACTAATTCCTCAATCAACTCATCACGTTCCAATTTGGTAATCAAAGTTCTTGCACCCTTATAGCTGGTAATATAAGTAGGATCTCCAGACATAATATATCCTACAATTTGGCTCACTGGATTATATTTTTTCTCCACCATAGCATGATATGCCTGTTCAATCACCTCACCTGCATCAAGTCTGACCTCTTGAGGCATATTGATAAACTGAGTCTTTGATAAATCACGATTCATTCTTTCACATCCTTTCTATCTCACCTTTTCCTAATTCGCCCGTCTATATGTTTCCACTGTTTCACACTGTAAAACCGAAATGCATACTACTTATATTGTAATATAATTTTCATATTAAGGCAAGTTATTTCTATTTCTTTTTTTCACCCAAAACGACATCATCGTTCCACATATCTACCCCTTCACAGGCAATTATCTGATTTGATTCCCACCTGCCTGGCAACGCCACCTTCACATATTCTCGGGTATGTCCGATTGTATAAATATTTCCCTCCTTCTCCAGCCACTCCTCCGTCAAAACAACCAGAGGCTTTCCAATCCAGCTTCTTCGATACTCCATAGACATCCTACGCTCCATCTCCAGGAGAATGGCACTTCGTTTTGTCTTAACAGATTCGTCTACCTGATTTGACATCTTTGCTGCTGCAGTTCCCTGTCGTTTGGAGTACTTGAACACATGCATTTCAAAGAAATGAATTTGTTCCAAAAACTTCTGGGTATCCTCAAACTCTTGCTCTGTCTCTCCTGGAAATCCCACAATCACATCCGTCGTAATCGCACAATTTGGAAAATAGCGGCGCAGTCTCTCACAACCTATCTTATACTCTTCTGGCGTATAATGACGATTCATTCGCTTCAGAGTTGCCTCACAGCCACTCTGCAGAGACAGATGAAAATGAGGACATAATTTTTCTAGTTTCGCCATACGAGCCACATTTTCTTCCGTCACAATCTTTGGCTCCATAGAACCAAGACGAATTCGCTCAATGCCCTCAATTCCATGAATTCGCTCCAGCAAACCAATCAAATCAATGCTCTCTTCTGTCATATCCTTTCCATAAGAGCTGAGATGAATGCCAGTTAAGACAATTTCCTTGATGCCCATTGCTGCCATACGCTGAATTTCTTGCTCTACCTCCTGTGGATGACGGCTGCGAATTCGCCCACGCACATAAGGAATAATACAGTAAGTACAAAACTGATTGCAGCCATCCTGCACCTTCAGATAAGCTCTTGTATGTTCAATAGTAGCTCCAATCTCCAGTTCCTCGTACTCTTTCTCCTCACCGATGTTTACTACTGCCGCCTTCTCAATCTGTCCTTTAAAATAATCTTCCAAAATTTGTGCCAAATACTTTTTCTGGTTGTTACCGATTAGGATATCCACTCCAGTCTCTCTTAATACTTGCTCTGGAGCTGCCTGCACATAACAGCCCACTGCAACAACCACCGCATTTGGATTCATTTTTTTTGCACGGTGAAGCATCTGGCGTGACTTTCTATCTGCCATATTTGTCACCGAACATGTATTAATAATATATATGTCTGCTTCTTCCTGAAAAGAAACAATTTCATAACCTTCTTTCTGCAATAATTGCATCATTGCATCCGTCTCATACATATTTACCTTACAGCCCAATGTATGAAATGCCGCTCGTCTCATATCAATCTCCATTCCGCCGCCAAAATTGGCGGCATAAATTCTTGTGAAAATTTGCAGTTGCCAACTTCTCATTCGAATCTAACTGCCTGCGATGCTGAATCACAGTTTTTTCACACCAACCTCCATTCTTCCTACTGCCTTTACATGACCTTTTGACCTTGGTATCATAATATAATTTTACTTCATCTTTTCAATTTTTTTATTGACTTTTAGCTAAGAATTGAGTACTATTACAGTAGGAAAAAAAATTTTCATATATTTATTTTTTATTTTAGGAGGATATTTTCATGAAAACTGTAAAAATTTCTTTAAATTCCATTGACAAAGTTAAGTCTTTTGTAAACAATTTGACCAAATTCGACAACGACTTTGATTTGGTATCTGGCAGATATGTCATTGATGCAAAGTCCATTATGGGTATTTTCTCTCTTGACCTTTCCAAGCCAATTGATTTAAATATCCATGCTGAAGACAATCTGGATGAAGTACTCGAAGCATTGGCTCCTTACATCATTAAATAATTTCGCATACTTAGCTTCGTTCCATATTTTACTTTACACCTCGCGGTCAGTATATGACCGCGAGGCTTTTTCTTGTACACATTTACATGAAAAAAACAGTTGCCAGAACAGCAGATCAATATTTTCTGACTGCTTATCCCTTGATTTACTCACACCAAATTTCTTCTGCAGTATTAATAGCCGTCTCTACCATTTCATCAATCTGCTCCTGCAGCCTCTGCTCCGATGCACGAATAATCTTTGCATTCGGCTTGGTCACTGGATGCTTCGCTACAAAAATTGTACAGCAATCCTCAAATGGCTGAATCGATGTCTCGTAAGTATCAATCTTTTCTGCAACTTCTACAATCTCCTGCTTGTCAAAACCAATCAACGGTCTAAAGACTGGCATCGTACAAACTTCATTGGTAGCATATAAACTTTGGACTGTCTGAGAGGCCACCTGACCAATACTCTCTCCCGTCACCAACGCCATAGCTCCATTTTGCTGAGCAATACGCTCAGCAATGCGCATCATATAGCGACGCATGATGATGGTAAGCTGCTCATGCTTGCACTGCTCATAAATATACAACTGAATGTCCGTGAAATTGACTACATGAAGTTTAATTGGTCCCGTATAGCGAGCAATCAGCTTGGCCAAATCAACTACCTTCTGCTTAGCTCTCTCACTGGTATATGGAGGTGCATGAAAATAAGTTGCCTCTAATACCACACCTCGTTTGGCAATCATATATCCAGCTACAGGACTGTCGATACCTCCAGACAACAGCAGCATACATTTTCCGTTAGTACCAATGGGCATACCCCCTGGTCCTGGAATATTGACCGAATAAACATTGATAAACTGCTCTCTGACTTCTACTCTCAGCAGCACATCTGGCTGATGCACATCCACACGAATCTCTGGAAAAGCCGCCAAAATTGCCTCTCCCAAGTCGCAATTCATCTCAGGTGAAGTTTTTGGATAATTTTTTCTGGTACGGCGAGACTCTACCTTGAAAGTAATTTTTTTATCCGGATACATATCATCCATGTAAGCAATTACATCTTTTGATAACTGCTCAAAGCCTTTATCCTCCAGACGAACCACTGGACAAATCCATACAATACCAAACACACGCTTTAAAGCTTCCACTACCTCATCATAGTCATACTCCGACAACATATTGACATAGATGCGTCCGCTCGCCTTAATAACTTCAAAGCTTCCATCTACCTGTCTCAAAGTATTTTCAATCTGTCTGACCAGCGCATCCTCAAACAGATAACGATTTTTTCCTTTTACGCCAATCTCAGCATATTTAATTAAAAACGACTGAAAGGTCATTTCTCTTTCCTCCTAATATTATTGATGCCTAATTTGCAGACATCGATATTCCTTGCAATCTTATTTTCTGCGAAATCTTCTAAGCATCGGAAGTACCTGTGCCAACACCTCCAGAGTATAATTTACTTCCTCAAGAGTATTGTACTCGCCAAAGCTAAAACGCAGAGTTGAATCCAAATATTCCTTTTGAAGCCCAATGCTCTTTAAGGTATTGCTCACAGAAGGTTTATTGGTGGCACAGGCAGAACCTGCAGACACATAAATTCCTCTCTCCTCTAAAGTATGCAAAAGCACTTCACTGCGCACACCTGCAAAACTCACACTGACAATGTGCGGCGCTGAATCTTCACCTGTACGTCCATTGATCTGAGTACCCTCAATTTGAGCAATGCCCTGCACAAAAGCGTCCTTCAAGGCACGCAGTTTTACAATTTTTTCACTATGATTTTGATAAATCTCAAAGGCGGCCTGCCCTAGCCCTACTATACCAGGGACATTTTCGGTACCAGAACGCATATTTTTCTGCTGACCCCCTCCAAAAATAATCGGTTTCATTTTTACTTTCTCATTGACATACAAAAATCCACTGCCCTTTGGACCATGAATTTTATGACCGCTGACTGAAAGCATATCAATTCCTATTTTTTTAGGACGAATCACATACTTGCCGTAAGCCTGAATGGCATCTACATGTACATAGGTTCTCGGGTTTTTCTGCTTAACTACCTTGACTGCCTCCTCAATAGGCTCCACCGCACCGATTTCATTATTGACATACATGATAGATACCAAAATCGTCTCCTCACAAACCGCTTTCGCCAACTCTTCCAATGAAATCAATCCATCCTTATCCACAGACAGACGAGTGACGCGAAATCCCTGCTCCTCCAAAAAAGAGACTGTATTAGACACGCTGGCATGTTCAATAGCGGTTGTGATAATATGATTTCCAGCTCTTCTATTTGCCATGACCGTGCCAATGATGGCCAAATTGTTCGATTCCGTGCCACCCGAGGTAAAAATAATTTCCTTCTCCTGTACCTTCAACGTATCTGCTATCTGTTTCTTTGCTTCCTTGACATAACGCTCTGCCATCACGCCTTTTGTATGCATAGAGGAAGGATTTCCATACTCCTCCTGCATCACCTCAATCATTTTTTTCTGCGCACTCTCACACACACGAGTGGTGGCAGAATTATCCATATATGCTTCCATACTCATTTACTTCTTTCTTCCCTTTATGTTTATTCCAACACATAA
Source organism: Lachnospiraceae bacterium (assembly GCA_051879015.1). Lineage (GTDB taxonomy): Bacteria > Bacillota > Clostridia > Lachnospirales > Lachnospiraceae > JBJELF01. Next base: position 24,456 of record JBJELF010000120.1, on the reverse strand, counting down.
GTCAGCATTGCCAATGCTGCCATACCAGCGGTCTCTGTTCTTAAAATTCGTCTTCCCAGCGAGATAATCTGTGCTCCCTGCTGTTTTACCTGCTCAATTTCATCAGGAGAAAATCCACCCTCTGGTCCAATCAAAATGCCAATTTTCATGCCTGCTTTCAATTCAGACAGCACCGCTCTGGTACCATCCATTCCCTCTGCCAACTCATAGGGCACAATCAGTCTATCCAAAGTTTTCATATCTAAAAGTGCTTCCCGATAGCTCATTACACCCGTGACCTCTGGAATTTTGCTTCTCTTAGACTGTTTTGCAGCACTCTCCGATATAGCATTCCAGCGCTTTCTCTTTGCCTCTTCCTTTTTAGGCTCAATTTTTACTATGGACCTTGCCATTGCCACTGGCACAATACGACTCGCACCCAATTCTACCGATTTCTGAACAATCAACTCCAATTTATCCGCTTTCGGCAAACCCTGATATAAGGTCACCTCGATCGGAAGTTCGTGCATCATACTCTGAATATCTATAATTCTGACTATCACCTGATCAGCTTCCATTTTCTCCACCTGACAGGTATACTCCATCCCCTTCTCATCACTAACCAGAACCGTCTCATTCAGTTTCATTCGCAGCACATTTTTAATATGGTTGACATCAGCTCCCAAAATACAAATTTCATTTTCTCCCACCTGACTCTGCGAGACAAAAAAATGATGCATATAATCTAATCTCCATTCTGTTGCATTATGATGTTGGGGGCAAAATATATTGTCCCCTTGATACTGCGGATTGTTCCGCACTTGCTATCATATCACTTCTTTCTGGCAACCACTGATACCCACTCACCCTGATGAGTTACTTCTACAATATCAAAATCTGGATTTGCCTCAAAAGCCGCTACAACCGCTTTTTCCTTCATGTCAATAATACCCGAAGTAATAAAAATACTGCCCTTTTTAATATGAGGTGCAATCACCGCCTGCAAAGGAATAATCACATCTGCCAAAATATTGGCGACTGCAATATCCCAACACTCATATCCAGTCTGATCTTTAATGTTTTGGTCATCAATCAAGTTGCCCCAAAGCACCTGAAACTGTTCCTCGCTGATTCCATTAGCCAGCATATTGTCCGTCACCGCAATGATGGCATTCTCATCCAAATCTGTGCCCAAAGCTTTGGAAGCTCCCAACTTCAAACCACAAATGGACAAAATACCACTGCCTGTGCCCACATCCAATAAGGTATCGCCCGGCTTTAAATATTTCTGCAGCCCATGAATACAAAGCTGCGTAGTTTCATGCATACCAGTACCAAAAGCAGTTCCCGGATCAATCTGAATGAGCATCTTATCCTTATGCTCCTCAGGAATCTCCTCCCAAGTCGGTTTAATTAAAATATTGTCCACCGTAAAAGGTTTAAAATACTGTTTCCAATTATTAATCCAGTCCTTATCCTCCGTCTCAGAAGCAGTAATTTCACAGGAACCAGCTGGCATACGCTCTTTTAATTCTTCTAATACACGCTTTACTTCTGTCAACGTAGCTGGAATATCAAAATCATCATCCAGATAGAAACTGACCTTGGCACTGCCATCATTCTCTGGAAGCTCAGGCAATATATCAATAAACATTCCCTTCGTCTCTTCCTCAGTCAATGGTACATTATCCTCAATCTCAATTCCTTCAATTCCCATTTCACTTAAAAGACCACTGATAATATCCTCTGCCGACACCGTTGTCTCTATCGTAAATTTACTCCATTTCATACTCATCTTTTCCTTTCTAAACTGACATACCCCACGGTCGGGGTATCACTCTATAAATGTCAATTGCTTTGCACTTCTGCATTTTTCAAACGCCCGCTCTCGTCAAATTCCTTCCAGACACCATCAATCAAAATCTTTCCCGTAACCAAGTCACCACAGGGCAATGCATAATACGTATTGCCCTCCCAGTTAACCCAGCCACTCTGCATCTGATAATTTTCAAAATAATAGCTTGTGCTTCCAAGAGTAAAAATACCAGTCTCAAACAGTCCGTCCGTTCCAGCGTAGCAATAATTTGTATTGTCCTCATACCAGCCCAACGCACAGGTACCATTTCTCAAGATTCTCCACTGCCTGTCATTCCAGATATAGCTTCCCACAGGCTGCTGCTCACCACTCATCAAAACTGTAATGATTTCCTGAGATAAGGTTGTTTCTTTCTCATCCTTACCAATCAAAGCAACTTTATACAACCCTGCTCCTGCTGAAATTTCAGCCTCCATACAGCCATTTTCAATGGCGACGTCATTCAGCCACACAATGTCATCCTGACCATTCTCTTCGGTCCAGTAGGCTATCGACCCAACACTGACCTGAGAGGATACCTGAGCCGACACTACAAAAGAATCGGTATTCATTGCTTTCACATAGCTGCCATATACATTTCCATAAGGAACATCGCCCACAATCGTATTTAACAAAAAGCGTGTGTCATCATAATTCTTCCCGCTGTCACATCCCAAAACCGCTACCAGTATATTTTTATCATTAAGCTCTACTGCTGTCAACAGTGTATATCCTGCATTGAAAGTAAAACCAGTCTTTCCTGCATACACACCTTCGAGACTTTGACTCCCATTTAAAAATTGATTGGTGGAGGTTAACTCCCGAGAAGCCACTAGATTAGTAGCTGGAATGCTATAGCTGACTGCAGAGAAAAGTTCTCTCACCGTATCATTTTCTAAAGCCGCTCTCCACAACTTACAGATGCCTTCCGCCGATACCACATGATTCTCCTGATCTAAACCATGAGCATTAACAAAATGACAGCCATCTGCACCGACTTGCTCTGCCAATTCATTCATCCATACAGTAAATGCCTCCACGCTGCCCGCTGTGTATACGGCAAGAGCACTGGCACACTCATTACCCGAACACAACACCATACCATACAGCAGGTCTCTCACCGTCAGCACTTCTCCCACTCGCAGAGCAGGATGCACAGTAGAACTGAGCAAAGCCACATCTTCATACATCTCATCCGTAATCACTACTTGTTCATCTAAATCCTCACAGTGATTGACTACTGCCAGAGCGGTCACCACCTTTGTGATGCTAGCTGGCGCATAGCTCATTTTTCCATTGTATGACATGAAAATTTCGCCTGTGTCTCCGTCCATTACACAGTAAGCTTTCGCACTTACAGCCGCTTTTTCTTCCACCGTATATTCTTTTGTTTCTTCCTGGGTCTGAATATTATCCTGAACAAAATCCTCTTTCGCACTTGTACTTTCACTAATTGATGAGACTGGCGTCTTTTCATCCCTTGCACAGCCTACCAACAACAAAAACAGCACACTCAAAAAAAATACTCTTTTCATAAATTTAATCCCTACCTCCAAAGCTACACGAATATACTCATTGTATCATCAATAATTCAAATTGAAAAGAGAAATATTTTTCCTAATCTGCAGTTTGAACCGATAAAGAATAGTTCTATTCAATGCTCTTGAGGGATTCAATCATATCGATTTGTTTCAGTTGCCAGTGCATCATTCCATTGATGAGCAGTGAAAACAGACAGGTCAAGATATAGCTATATACATAACTGATGGTATTAATCTCTCTTCCAAACATTACCATACTCACTTCAACTGTCTGAATAATATACTGATGCAGCCAATATCCAATTCCAATTCCCACAGCTGCTCCCACAAGAGTTAGGAAAATATTTTCCCTAAATATGTAGATATCTACCTCCACATCAAAGAAACCCAACACCTTTAAAGTAGCCAGTTCTCGTCGCCTCTCAGTAATATTAATATTATTCAAATTAAAAATAACAATAAACGCCAGCAATCCTGCCGATACAATCAATACCACCACAATTAAATTTAAAGCAGCCAACATAGAATCCAAGGTGGCATTGGTATCTTCTGTGTAAGTAATATTATAAGCCGCAGGATGCTCTAAAATCTCTTTTCCTATCTTACTTGCGCTGTCAGCATACTCATCCGCAAATGCTAAATAATATACACCATAATCCGGAATTTCTCCATATATTTTTTCATAGCAGGCTTCACTCATGTAAACATAGTGATAAATATAATTTTCACAGACCGCGCTTACAGTAACCTGTATACTGCTGTCATCTCCACTCTTGAAATACACTTGATCTCCTGCCCGTACACCCAAATTGGCAGCTATCTTCTCCGTCAGAATGACACTATCATCTGTCAGCTCATACTCGGTCTTGCTCACTCGGTCGCGGAATACATGAAACTTAGAAAAACTCTCCACATCAGGCGTCACACAAATATATGCCTCATGATTGCTTTCCTCACTGACCACATTTACTGTTTTCATATAGACAGGAGCATATGCCTCAATCGCTTCACTGTATTTCAAATAAGTATCCAGCTCGGTATCTTCTTTCTCACTGGCATTCGGATTGAGAATCAGCATAGCATCTTCCAGCTGTATTTGTTTAAACTGAATATCTCCGATATTCACAATAGAATCATGAATACCAAAACCAACCAACATCATACCCATGCAGGAACTGATTCCTGCAATAGTCATCAGCATACGTTTTTTATAACGGAACAGATTTCGAAAAGCTGCCTTCTGAGAAAAGCTAAAATGTTTCCACAAAATCGTAATATGCTCTAACAGAATGCGTTTTCCCTGAGGCGGCGCCGCCGGCCGCATCAGCTGTGCAGGTCCACTATCCAAAGTCTTCACACAGGAACCCATAGTTGCTCCAATTGTACATACTAAAGCTGCTCCTGCTGCCGTCAAAGAATGCTGCCATTCATAAGGTATCAATGGATTCTTAAAGGGATGATACAGCAAACCATAGGAACTGACTATGATATAAGGAAATAATTTTTCACCAATGAGTACACCGATTACACTGCCAAACGCCGTTGCCGCAAAAGCATAAAAAATATATTTTGATGCAATTACCATGCGGCTGTATCCCAATGCCTTTAAAGTACCAATTAAAGTTCGCTGTTCATCTACCATACGGGTCATAGTCGTCAGGCTCACTAATGCTGCAATTAAGAAGAACATCAACGGAAATACCTTACCAATAGCTCCAATACGGTCTGCATTGTCACCCAGATCACTGTATTCCGGCAAGTCAGTGCGATCAAACAGATACCATGTGGGAGATTCCATCGAAGTCAATGTATCTTCCGCCTTGGCAAGAGTATCCTCTGCTTTGGCAAATTCCTCCTCTGCCTCACGCTTTCCTTCTTCATAATCCAGTTCGCCCTGCTCTAATTTTTCTTTGGCATCCACTAACTCTGCCTCGCCCTCCTCCAGCTCCTTCTTTGCCTCTTCTAACTGCTGCTTTGCTTCTTCCAGTGCAGTTTGTCCATCGGCGAGCTCCTGTTTTTTATTTTCAATCTCCACTTTTGCTGCTGCAATCTGCACCTCACCGTCATTAATCGTTGCACGATAGGCTGCAATTTGAGCTTTTCCCTCTGCAATCTGCGCCTCTGTATCCGCAATCTGCTGAGAAATCGAGTCAATCTGCAAATAATAAGAAGGATAAAGAGCCTTCAACATCTTTAAGGTAGCCTCACCCTGAGCAAGTTGGGCCTCTGCCTCTGGCAATGCAATTTTTGCTGCTGAAATCTCCAACTCCTTAGATGAAATTTCCATCTCAGCTTCAGAAATAGCTGCCTGTCCATCCTTGATGAGCTGTTCATTCTCCGCAATCTCAGACTCTGCCTCAGCAATCTGCTGTCTGCCATCTTCCAGCTCCTGCACACCATCCTCATATTGCTGCCATCCATCATCCAACTCTGCTCTAGCATCTGACAATTCTTCTGCCACTTCCTGTTTTTTATCCGCTAATTCCTGCTTGCCATCTTCGATTTCCTGTGCTGCTTTTCTTATAGCACATTCATAATGCAGCTCGCCCTGCTCCCCTGCAATGGCATCAATGGCATCCATAGCTGCTTCCACTTTTGCCACATACTCATCAGAATAACAGTTCAACTCATCACAGCCTTCCACCTGCACATACAGCTGAATATAATACTCAGAGACAAAACTTTCCTTTGGCACAATAACATAATAATCCAAAGAACCATCTCCAATATTCGTGCTGCCTCTTGAAGTGGAAACATATAACGGGGAATATCCTTTTCCAACAACCGTGAAAGTCTCCTGGGTCAGGGTATCCTCGATATCCGAATCAGCATCCATATAAAAAGTTAGTTCGGCACCCAATGGAATGGAAGATTTGGCATCCAACAGACATTCATTCTCCTCCACTGGAAGACGCCCCTGAGTCACTTCCACCTCATTCATCTCTCCTAAGGCAATAACCTGAAGGACATATTCCGACTCCTCATAATTGAGCAGCAAATCGGTATACCAAGAACCCTCCACAGCAGAAATTCCTTTCAAATTGCGAATGGCCTCCACATTGTCCTCCGAAAAACCTAGAGTACTCACCACTCGCACATCCATCAAGTTTCTTTCATCCATATAGGAATCCGCTGTCAGATACATATCCGGCTGGGAAGCACGCACACCCGAAAAGAAAGCTACACCCAAGGCCACAATCATCATAATAGAAAAAAATCTGGAACGACTCTTGCGTATTTCTCTCCACACATCTTTACGAAAAGCTTGTAATTTCATCCTACTCCTCCATGTCCTCCCTTACCATTCAATCAAAGACACATCCATGGGATTTGGATTTTCTTTTTCCGATGCCACTTTTCCATTTTTAATCTGAATTACACGGTCTGCCATAGGAGCAATTGCACCATTATGAGTGATAACAATCACCGTCATGCCACGCTCTCTGCACATATCCTGCAGCAATTTCAAAATTTGCTTTCCCGTATTGTAGTCTAACGCACCCGTAGGCTCATCACACAGCAACAGTTTCGGATTTTTCGCCAAAGCACGCGCAATTGATACACGCTGCTGTTCACCACCAGAAAGCTGAGCAGGAAAATTCTGCACACGATGAGATAATCCCACCTCACTCAACACCTCATCCGCATCCAAAGGTTCCTTACAAATTTGCAATGCTAATTCCACATTTTCTCTTGCCGTTAAATTTGGCACCAAATTGTAAAACTGAAATACAAATCCAATGTCATTTCTGCGATATCTGGTCAATTGTTTCTGGGTGTACTTGGCAATATCCTCCCCGTCCACTATCACAGAACCTTCAGAGGCATAATCCATCCCTCCTAAAATATTTAAAACTGTTGTTTTTCCCGCTCCGCTTGGTCCCACAATTACAACAAATTCACCTTTATTGATAGCAAAATTAACTCCATCTACTGCATTGATGGTCACTTCGCCCATTTGATATATTTTTTTTACTTCATGCAGACAAACAAATGGCTCCACAATCGCTGCCTCCTTCATTTAACAAATTTATTTTATTTTATCATAAAGGTAAATTGTTTCCATTTTATGAAAATCGAGCAGGAAGAAATTCCTAGAACTTTCCTCCTACTCGATTCATTCCATAATCAATTACTTTTTGCTTCAAAATTTCCTCAACCTGTACTTTTTTATCATTCCATATTCTCCTGTCGATACTGCTCAGGAGTCATACCTGTAATTTTCTTAAACGTCTGTATGAAATAGGAGACATCATTGTAACCCACATAACCTGCAATATCATTGACACGAAAACCTGTATTTTTCAGCAAATCTTTGGCATGACTCATACGTACCTCTGTCAAATACTTGGAGAAAGCCATACCCGTGGACTCTTTAAAAATTCTCGATACATAACTGGCATTCATAAAAAAATGCTCCTGAGCCACCGAATTCAAAGTAATAGGCTCCTGATAATGAAGCTCCACAAACTCTTTAATTTGATCTACCACACCCGTATGCTTTGCATTTCGCTGACACATTTCCTGCAGCATCACATCCAGATAAACTCGAATTTCATCTAAATTGCGAAATTGATACATATAGCTTTCATCCAAATTGAAGAAAATTTTTTCATAGCTTCCTTCAAAATGTTCTGGTGAACGGTCGTGACAAGCCTGTGCCAATGACAGAAAAATTTTTTGCAGCCCCATGCAGAGACTACTATACATTCCCGTTCCCTCAATTTGATTCAAAAATCGATTAATTGGCTCCCACGCCCTCTGATAATGGTAACTAAGAACGCCATCATATACCATCTGAGTGTCCAGATTAGAAAAAAATACATACTGCGCTTCAGAAAAGGAATCTTTTTTGTAATACTGACATCGATTTACTGTCAGTCGTTCATTCATCGTCCGCACCAGTTCTTCGTACACCAAAGGCAGACTAGCAAATCCTGTACAAACTCCACTACCGGCAATATAGACCGCAAGGTTCATCTTTCCTGCCATCTGTACAAAATTTTCTGCTTGTAACTCATTTTTTTTCATCTCAGATTCACTCTCCGCCCGAAGGAAGATTGCTACCTCTTTTGAGCGTTCAAATAGCAACACGCTTATTGGTTTCCAGTCATAGCCTTGCACCAAATTGTAAGCCATCTTCAATTTACTATTTTTCTCTGTCTGAAGCACCATTAACTGATACTGAATATCATCAGATATCTGAAACAGCATTCTCCCCAACTCAGGTTGATTCAATACATCGACTAATTTCAAATATTTCAATGCATTGCTTTTGACTTGTTCTTTGTCTTGAAGTTCATTCTCCTTCATTTGTTGGATCATATTTTGCAGCGCTCTATTCAATTCCTCAACCTTGACTGGCTTAGTCAGATATTCCCTCACGCCCCATCTCATCGCATTCTGAGCATAGCGGAAATCGGCATATCCACTGACAACAATTACTTTCATGTGAGGATATTCCTGAGCAGTACGCTTTATCAGCTCCAAACCATCCATCTCGGGCATACGAATATCCGTAATTAAAATATCAGCGGCATGATCCTCCAAATATTCTAACACATCGATACCACTCTCTGCCTCACAACAAACTTCTATCTCTTTCTGCTTTCCCAACATTTTCACCAATGCTTTTCTGGAGAAATATTCATCGTCCGCTATTATTACCTTTCTCACTGTACACTCCCCCATGTACTTCCATTTTGATTTTTTTTACTTTAAACGACACCTTTGTATATTCGCCTTCCTTGCTGTCCACATATAAGTGGCAATCCTCACCATAGTAGTTTTTCAGTCTGGCATTTACATTATTCAATCCAATCCCCTCTATTGGATTTGCCATCATCTCATCAGAACTCATATTCAGCAAATTTTGATTTAGTCTTTCCACTATTTCTTTTGGCATTCCTACTCCATTATCATATACCGAAATTTCAATTCTGTCCATACTTTCTTCGCAAACTGTTATCTTGACATAATCTTTTTTTCGTACTTGTACAAAAGCATGGCAAACCGCATTTTCTACAAGAGGCTGTATTGTCAATTTTAGTATACCATATGTATGCAAGTCTTCTTGCACATCATACTCAATTTCATACCGTTCCGGAAAACGAATTTTCAAAATATTAAAATAATTATCTACCTGTTTCAATTCTTCGTCGATAGAACCAAAATTGTCGCCCTTGATACTGTAACGAAACATATCCGCCAAGCTATCGACCAACTCCGGAATGTACTCTACCTCCTCTAAACGTGCAATAGAACTGATAGTATTCAGCGCATTATATAAAAAATGAGGATTAATTTGGTATTGGAGCATACGCAGCTCTGCCTGCTTTTGATTCAGCTCATGAATATAGACACGCTGAATAGTATCATTCATGCGCTTACCCATTAAATTATAACTTTCTATCAAATCTCCAATCTCATCATGCCAAATATTAGGCTGAGTAAATAATTCTACTTTTCCTTTCACCGATGATGACATCACATTCGACAGCATCACAATAGGGCGGCTAATCTGCTCTGATAAAAGCTTGGCAATAATTACTACAATCACAAAAATAATAACCGACCACAGGAAGGTACCTCCCATATTTTGCAGACATTTTAAAAGAATCATATCCATGGAGATAAATCCCAATACATACCAACCGGTCTCCTCATTCTGCAATCCTGTAATCAAATAGTTGGTATTATTATAATACAAAAACAGATGATCTCTTTCTCCTGAAAACAATGCTTCTGTACGCCCCAGCAAATCTGCCACACCTCCATTAGCCTCCACATGATTTTCTCTGGAACTAATCATAATGGAATCTTCCGTTAACAACAAAAATCCGCTGTCGGTATCTTCAATGAAAGTACGCATAAATTGATTTTGAATTTCTTCCCAATTTAAATCCACATAGATAGTACCCCAGCAGGAAGTCCCATCAATTCCATAAATTTTGCAAATACTGGTCACAATTTGATATTGTACTTGATAAATCTCACAAGGATAAGCATCCGTATAATATTTCTTTGTCTTATCGCTCCAATCTGCATTGACAGACCGTGCATCGCACTCCTCCACATAGCTGGTCAAATCATCATTTAAACTGCTGTAAATGCGCCCATCATCCAACTTAATTGTAATTCGAAGAACATAGGGATTTACGTTTGTCAAAATCATCAAAATATCTCGAAGATACTGCCGATTTTCCTCCGCCTTTTCTTTCGATACATTCTGTTCAAGAAAAAAGATTTCTTCTGTCTTCGTATCCATCAAATACAAATGCTGCAGCTGTTCTTCCACTGCCATGATACTGTCTAACGATAGGCTAACCTGTGCATTGTACTGTCTTAAATAAGTAATATGACTATTAAAAATATAATAAATATTCTGCCCAATCTCGAGTACAAATCCGATACTGACAATGACAATCAAAATGATATATGTCATCATCAGCTTTCTTCCAAAAGAGAGATGTTTCTGTTTCATTCAATCCTCCCATTTTGTGCTATTAATTCTGTCAATGCACTTAAAAACTGCTCTGAAGTGGTCGCATTTGTCTTATAAAACAGGTAAACCATCTCATCCTCCATATAATTATATACACTATCCGGCATCGCCCAGATTTCATAGGCATAATTTCCTTGCTCAATTTGCTCATAAACCTGCGAGAAATAGGTTTTCCCGCCATCTTCCACTCCTTTTATACAACTGATGGAGCAGTCATAGTCTGCATAAGATTGTGCAATTTCATTCGACAGCATATAATTTAAAAAATCCTGTGCCTCCTCCACATGCTCACAATTTCTGCTGATAGCTAAAGACATATCCATACTCATGCCTACTTTGTATTTATCCTGTGGAAAAGGTATCATAATAACATTCATATCAGGGTTTGCACGCAAAAGGCTCGGCAGCACCCAACTTCCCTGACAGAAGAAAAGTGCATCTCCATTGACAAACCGTTCAATGGCATCATCATAGGACAATACTAAATAATCCTGATTTGCATATTCGTGAAGTTCTCTCAAACCATCCAGCATATCTACAAAAGCAGGTATCTCCTCCAGTCTTATCTCCCTCCGAACCACTGCCTGCATCATCTCACTGTAATCATAATTCTCCTCATTGATGGATACCATCATGTTGCAGCAGATACTTTGAGTGGACCAGCCATCACCGTCCGTCATCAGCAATGCCTCTTTTCCCTGCGCTTTCACTTGCTGTAATTCGTTTATCCACTGACTCCAAGTAGTCGGCAACTCCAGCTGATATTCCTCCAGCAAATCCAAATTCACATAAATCCCCATTACGTTCACCGACACAGGTACTACATAAATTTCATTTTGATAATAACTCATCTGTTGATAAGGTTCTTCCAAGCACTGCACACAATCCATATCAGTCAAGGGCAGAAACATTTTATTTTGCACATACATCATAGTATTTGCATCCTGTATTCCTGTTACCTGCACAATATCAGGCAGCGTATCTTCAGCCGCATGAATTTTTAAATACTGACTTGAATAAGGACTGCTCACACGCACCACTCGCACTTTGTCCTGTGAAGCGTTATACTTCTCAATGACTTCCAAAAAGAAATCTTCTACCTCTCTTTTTTGTATAAAAAAAGTTAATTCCACTACTGAATCTTCCTCTATCTCCTGCTCTCTGCCAATACACCCGCCGCAGCACATGGACACAATCAGCAATCCAACTATAATTTCTAATTTCAGTCTTGTCATTTTACGCTTCCTTCCCTTTATTAAATTCTTGAACCAAAAACGATTTTCTTTCACAACATGATGTTGGAGCCAAAAGGTATTTTGCCCCTGGTATCATACCATATAAAAAAAACAGACAATGTATCGGGGGAAATACATTGTCTGTCTCATCTCACAGAAGATAGAAAATAGGGGGATTTTCTATCATGAATAGGTAGATATCACATTGTTTGAAATCAATACCAGGGAACCAAAAACACTTGTTTCTTTCCTTTTATAAGGAGATGCGCTTTCTTCAACGACACATTTTCCGAACTATTTTATGTCTCCAAATGCCTCTAACCTCTACAAATGAAAGATAACTATGTAAGCATCCTTGTTTTTAGCAGTTGACTCCAATTATATAAAAAGGGGGGAGAAGGAGGAGGAACACTGCCTATTCATATTCTGTCAGTTCTTAGATTCTTTTTATATTTAGCAGGAATCTTTGAACTGTTTTTATACTATCATATTGAAATCGTTTACAGTATAATTTTTTTTACTTTTAAAATAAAAAATTTTTTACTTTTTTTCCTCCCACGCCTCTTTCAGCAATCGGCAACCTCTATCCATTTCCTCTACAGACAGCCAAGAACAGGACATCAATAATTTCACCTGATTCTTTTCCGTCCCGACCAAATCTACCTTTACTCCTCTCTTCCTCGCAAACTCAACTAATATATCACCATTTTGACAATATTGCAAGACCAAAAGCATATGAACACCGCCTTCTCCCACAATTATTTTTGCCGCATCCCCAAAATATGTCTTGATGATATTTGTCAATGCCTTCATTTTATTCGTATACAATCGTTTTAATTTGCGAATCTGTGCAATCATATGCCCATCTCGAATAAACTGTCCCAAGGCAATCTGTTCAATCTTAGAAGCTGTCTGGTTATACTGGTGCATTCTCTGACGATAGCGTTCAGCCAGGACTGGAGGCAGCACCATATAGCTAATTCGAATAGACGGCAACAATAATCGTGAGAAGGAACCGATATAGATTACATTCTCTCCCCCCGATAAACTTTGCAGAGAGGGGGTAGGTTTCTGCATATACACAAACTCATTTTCATAGTCATCCTCAATAATAAAACTATTACGCTTTTGTGCATAGTGTACTAACTCCAGGCGCCGCTTTACCGTCATAATCTCACCCCAACGAGTCATATGAGCTGGAGTTACATAGATAATATCCGCATTTTTATTGCGATAAGTCAATTCAAATCCATAATCCTCAAAAACCGAGATACCCTGCCTAAAATCAGGTGTTGGAAAAGACACCACATGTTTCTCCCGAATCAACGGACATAAAATATGTAAAAGACTCTGCACACCCGCACCCACCACAATGGACTCCGGCTCACACAAAACATTTCTCATGCTGCGAACCCATTCTACTAAAATTTCTCTCAGTTCTTTCTCTCCCTGAGGCTCACCGTAACTGAGAAGTCGTTCATCTGCTCTCAGCGCACTCTTCACATATCGCCGCCACAAATCAAACTGAAAGCTCTCTCTGTCCACACCTGCCGAAGTGAAATCATACAAAATGGGGACATTGTCCAAACTGTCCCCACTCACTTCTTCTCTCTGGTCACCTTTTAGCGACTTAGCTGTGTCAGTCACATAATATCCACTCTGTGCCTTCGCAATAATATATCCATCGGCTGCCAACAATAAATATGCATTTTCTGCCGTTGTACGGCTGATTCCTAACTGCTGCGAGCAGGCTCGCAGAGAAGGCATTTTCCCTCCTGGCTTTAAGCCACCAGCCAAAATCATTTTTTTAAAATATTCATATACCTGAATATACAACAATTTCACATCTTCACTGTACTGAAATTCCATTTATTGCAGTCCCAATCATCACTTCATTATTTTTTTGACTTCCTCTATCGCCGCCGCTAACTGACTATCTTCACCAGTCTCTGCGTAGGCAATCTCATCCAACTCCACTTGCACATCTGGCGTAATACCTGTACCATGAATACAAACTCCTGATGGTGTATAATACCATGCTGCTGTAATCTTTACACCACTTCCATCTTCCAGACTCATCACATACTGCACAATACCTTTTCCAAAAGACTGTGTCCCTACTAAAGTGCCTAAGCCATAGTCTTGGATTGCCCCTGCAAAAATCTCAGAAGCACTGGCACTGTTACCATTAATTAAAACAGCCATCGGTAAATCAAGTGCTGTCCTGTCCTCTGTCTTGTAATCCTTGGTATTTTTGTATTTATCTTCCATCGACACAGTTACTTTATTTTCTGGCAAAAACAAATCCAAAGCTTCGTTGGCTGCAGTTACCAGACCACCGGGATTATTTCTCAAATCAATAATCAATCCTTCCATGCCCTGTGTCTGCATTTCCTCAATGGCATTCTCCATCTGCTCTCTCAAATGATTACTGTCAAAACTAGATATCGCTAAATAGCCAATATTATTTTCCAACATCTTATATTCCACAATGTCAATCTGTACTTCCTTGCGCACCAAATTCAATGTATAGTATTCCTGAGTGCTTGGACGATAAAATTCTACTTGAACAGTAGTATTTTCACTGCCTCGTACCTGACTTGCCACCAAGGACAAATCCATACCCGTAACACTCTCACCTTCCACTTTGTAGATGAAATCACCCACCTGTACGCCCTGTGCGTAAGCATCGCCGCCGTGATAAACCTGTGCAATCTGTATGGTACCATCTTCATTTTGCAGCATACTGATACCGATACCATAGTAGGTGCCCTCAGTACTCTCCTGCAAACTTTCCATTTCTTCTTTACTGTAATAGCAGGTATAGGGGTCTCCTGTAGCAGACATATATCCTTTTAGCAAGCCCTCCTCCAAATCATCTTCATCATACTCAAACAGATAATAAGTTTCCAGCATTCCTTGACATTCCTCCAGTTTTTCCAACAAATCTGCAGAAAGTATCGATACGCTGCTGTTCTCTGCTGCCCCTGTTCCCACATTTTCCTGGCTGCTTGGCCATACTACAGCACTGCTCAGCCCCAACAGCAAGACTAAAATGACAATACAACTGCCACTTATACCTGCAATTGCGCCGCACAAAAAACTTTGTTTGTCATTCATGTTTCTGTTATTCCTCCGTTTTGGATGAAAATCGGTGGATGTATTACTGTCTGAAATCCTGATCTTCCATACACTTCATATATTTTACTGCCATTAGTGCAATCTTAAAGGTAATGGCATCTTCAAACACACGAAGATCCAATCCCGTGCTCTTTTGCAGCTTATCCAGACGATACACCAACGTATTTCTATGAATATATAATTGACGGGAAGTCTCCGATACATTCAAACTATTTTCAAAAAATTTATTAATGGTAGTTAAAGTTTCCTCGTCAAAGTCATCTGGAGATTTTCCATCAAAAATTTCGCGGATAAACATACGACACTGCGGCAGCGGCAGCTGATAAATCAAACGTCCAATACCCAAACAGGAATAAGCGATGACTGTCTTGTCGCTATAAAAAATTCGTCCGACTTCCAAAGCCATTTTTGCTTCCTTGTAGGATTTGGATACTTCCTTAATTTCATTGACAATGGTACCATAAGCTACATGCACTTTACTCATGACTTCTGTATTTAACATATCCACTATAATCTTAGCGGTCTTCTCTAAATCCTTGTAAGTCTCCGTAGGCTTTACTTCCTTCACCACAATGATATTTTTTTCATCTACAGCTGTAATAAAGTCCTTGGATTTGCCAGAAAATAGTCCTTTTAGAATTTCCTGCGCATTGATATCTTTTTCCTTCTGAGTCTCTACAATGAAAACAACTCGGCGTACATTGATATCCACATGAAGTTTCTTTGCTCTATTATAGATATCCACCACAAGCAGATTATCCAACAACAAATTTTTAATGAAATTATCCTTATCAAAACGCTCCTTGTATGCCACTAATAAATTTTGAATCTGGAAAGCAGCAAGCTTGCCTATCATATAGACATCATCATTACCGCCCTTCACTAACAATACATACTCTGGTTGATTTTCATCAAAGACCTTAAAGAAATGGTAACCAGCAATTACTTGGCTGTCTGCTGGAGAAGACACAAAAGCAGTAATTGCACTCTCCTGAATATCATTATCCGTCATTGTGCTTGCCATTACCTTTCCATCCGTGTCACAGACACATAAGTCAATTCTAGTGATTCCTTTCAATCCTTCAATGGTATTTTGCAAAATTTGATTTGAAATCATTTAATACACGCTCCTTTTAGTTTATCTGTATTTATGTAATCCTATGTTTCTGAATAGCAAACTGCACAATGACTCAGAAACCTTCCTACATATATCTTGTTTTATTTTACCCCAAAATTGTGAAAAAGGAAAGAGTATTTTGATAAATTTCTATAACAAATGAAAAAAAAGAGAATCGGGGAAAATCCCGATTCTCTTTTATAACATCGCTCAAAAAGAATTAGTGCATAATAGCCTTCTCGGTCTCTTTGTCGAATACATGAATCTTTGTCAAATCCATACCCAATGTAACAGTATCGCCAGGTCTAGCAGCTGTACGAGGATTTACTCTTGCTGTGAAGCTGGTATCATTCTGATCGAAGTACAAGAATACTTCAGCACCCAACATTTCGTATACACGGATAGTAGCGGTAATGGTAGCACCCTGATACTTGCTCATATCACCATCATGGATATCTTCTGGACGAATACCAAATACAACTTCCTTATCAATATAGTTCTTCAATGCATCAGCCTTCTCAGCTGGAACAGTAATTTCGTTGTCAGCAAACTGAATCTTGGTATCCTTGCCAACCTTAACAACCTTAGCGTCGATCAAGTTCATCTGAGGAGATCCGATGAATCCAGCAACGAACTTGTTATCTGGCTTATTGTAAAGGTTCTGAGGAGTATCAACCTGCTGAATCAAACCATCCTTCAAAACTACGATTCTGGTACCAAGTGTCATAGCCTCTGTCTGGTCATGAGTTACGTAGATGATGGTTGTCTGAAGTCTCTGATGCAACTTAGAAATCTCAATACGCATCTGTACACGAAGTTTTGCATCCAAGTTGGACAAAGGCTCGTCCATCAAGAATACCTTTGGATTACGAACGATTGCACGACCCATAGCAACACGCTGTCTCTGACCACCGGAAAGAGCCTTTGGCTTACGGTCTAACAAATGAGCAATATCAAGAATCTTAGCTGCTTCCTGAACTGCCTTATCGATTTCGTTCTTTGGAACCTTTCTTAACTTCAAACCAAATGCCATGTTATCATATACAGACATATGAGGATACAAAGCGTAGTTCTGGAATACCATCGCGATATCTCTATCCTTAGGCTCTACATCGTTCATCAACTTACCGCCAATATATAATTCACCTTTAGAAATTTCTTCCAAACCAGCAACCATACGAAGGGTAGTAGACTTACCACAACCAGATGGTCCTACGAAGATGATAAACTCCTTATCTGCAATTTCAAGATTGAAATCCTTAACACCAACAAATCCATTTGGATAAATTTTCCAAATATTCTTTAAAGATAAACTTGCCATAATTACATTTCCTCCTAAATCTTGTGATTGAAATATATAGATTCTAGCCGCCCCCGCGTCCTGTCATCTGTCCTATATAATACACTGTTTTTTCCAAAAACACCATATGATAATTAAACAAATCGGTATCAACGCTTTTGTTTAATTTACCTAAACCTCATTCTGATTTTTTCTTTTTTTAATTCTCTTTTGTGAAATAGTGTCAATTTTTTGTAAAATTTTCCTGTTTTATCATATTCAGAATACGAAAAAGTAGCATTTTTTACTTAATATTAATAATAATTCCCCTGTTTTAAGACAATACTCTTGTCTATTTTACCTAATATTTTACTTGTTGTATCAATGTTGAAAATAATAACAAAACTACTACTTTTTGTATTTCAATGTTATAATTTATTGCTTTATTTTTTGAGATTAATAGTTTATACTTATCCACGTAAACGACCATGCTCTGCGAGCATGACATCACTATGCGAACTATCACAGACCGTAAAGGTGTGTGATTTTACGGTCAATATTTTATAAAAAAGTCAGTTGCTTCGCAGACATTACCATGTACAAAAGTCAGATAGGAAGGAGAAATTTTTATGCCACCTAATAATACACTTTCGGTCGGTCAGCGTATCCGCGCCCAGCGCCGCCGCTTAGGTATGACCCAAACCGACTTAAGTAAAAAAATGGGCATTTCCCCTGGATATTTGAGTTCCATCGAACGTGGAGTCCGAAACGTATCCGGAAATATGCTCCAACAATTTCATATTCACCTACAATTATCCTATGATTATCTCTTAGATGGTCTCAGCCCCTCTGAAGTACTCGCCGCCAACAACATGATTTGCGAAAGTTCTCCAGAGTATCCCAAGAAAGATCGCCTAAATTTAATTCTATCCACCTGCAGTCCAGAGGAGCTTGATATCTGTTATCATATGATTCACTGCTACATTCAATCAGCTCGAAACCGCAGATAGACAAAAAAGTCAACGAGATTTCATTTCCCTAATTTCTTAATTATCCCTCGTTATTTTAGTTGAAAAAGGTGATACATTTTGTACTTGCACGAAATGTATCACCTTTTGTTTTGCCCCTGAAATGATTAAATAGAAAGGATTCCATCCACTACTTATATTGAGCTTTGTTTTTGTATCTGACTGCTGCTAAAACAATAAGATCATTACTGCCAAAGCAGCCACTAAAACAAACACAAAAAACGGACTAATCACTGATTCTTTCTCTGGATAAGGACCTGTCTTACCCTCAAACAACAATCTCATACACCAATCACGATTACATAGCTTTGCAATTTGCCAGAATATCAATATAGCTAAGCTAGTTGTCACCAGTGCAATACCTGCATAGAACATAATCACCATGAACATACTTGCATAATACTCAGAAGCACTGATTTCCTCCAGGAGGGCAGCACTAACCTCTATCTCTTCTGATGAGAAAGCCTGCATAATATAATTCAACAATACACTAGTAGCATTAAATACAAAGTGCACCAGTACGGAAGCCCAAATACTGTCCGTAGCCTCCACTACCAAAGCCAGTGCCATACCCAGCACAATGGCATAGGACATCTGATTGAAATTCATATGCATAATTCCAAAGCATAGCGAACTGATGAAAATGGCTTTCCAAATGCCATTAAATCGCAAACTATGAAAAATAACACCTCGGCAGACAAATTCTTCTACCAAAGCTGGCACCAATGCCATCATAATAATCCCTAGATACCATGGATATTCCAGAACTTGGCTGACTGCTCCAACTACTGCATTGTCCACAAACAACATACTGATTGCATTGACAACTATAATGAGAGGAATCAAAAGCCATGTAAATACAATCAGCAAAAATACAACGGACATCTTCAATCTCTTATGGGGAATCAGCCGCCATGGATTGATTTTCTGCCACAGCAGATACAAAACTGCAGGAAGTATAGCAATCAATTCTGACAAAAATAAATTTAAGGCGATGGGGATTTGAACCTTCACGCCCATTTTCACTAAACTATATAAAATCAGATTTATCAGAATATCTCCCAAAAGAAAGCCCAACAAAATCCAATATACTTTATCTGTTCGTCTCCACTTCATAACAATCACAATTTTTTAACAGACTTCTCATTTATCTGTATTTTTCCCTCTTTTAATAAGTGACCTAGGGCACGCTTGAAAGCATTTTTACTCATATGAAGTTCTCTCTTAATAACCTCTGGATTTGCCTTCTCACTGAAAGGCAGCACGCCGTCAAACTCGTCCAAGACCTGCAAGATATACTCTGCATCTTCATTAATCTGCAAATAAATCTTATCGCGCAACACCAAATCCATTTTTCCATCCGCCCTGACCTTGCTGACGCGAGCATTTACTTTACTGCCCAACTTCAGTTCATCAAAAATCTCACTCTTATGAATCATACCATAGTAACAATTATCCACCGCCACAAAAGCTCCCATCTCTGGATTAATTTGGTATACTACACCTTCCACCACATCATCCACCTTATATGGACTTGCTGCAGACAAATAATCGTAGACACGCATAGTAGCACATAGGCGATCACTCTTATCCAGATAAAGTGCCACTAACACATCATCTCCCTGTTTGACTGGATAAGTCTGTTCCTTAAATGGAAGCAACAGATCCTTCTCTAATCCCCAGTTCAAAAAAGCACCTATTTTTCCTTTTTCTGCTACCTTCAGAACAGCCACTTCTCCAACCTGCAGCATAGGTTCTCTTGTTGTCGCAATCATACGGTCACTGGAATCTTTATATAAAAATACAGAAATCCGATCACCCAACTTTGTACCCTCCGGCACCTGTTTCTTTGGTAAAAGAACTGCCGCTTCTTCGGATTCCTCTCCTAAATATACACCAAACTCTTTGATTCTTTTTACAGAAAGTGTTTGTACTTTCCCTAACTCTAACATTTTTACCTCCAACTTCACATACGCAATGCAACCACTGCATATGCTTTTCCCTGCTCATTTTCCAAACTGACTATCTGAAAGTCGTCCATCTCACCCACACGAGGATATATAACATTTCCCATCTTCGCCTGATTCTTATATTCAATTCGAATTTCTCTAGGCCGAATATTTTCTCCAATCACCTCCATTGCCATTTTCATATAAGCGGCATTGTTAACATGATGATTGGTGTCAATATGTGTATATTTTACCTTAATTGGTTCTCTCTTTTTCATCTCCTTTGGAAGATGAATCTTTCGGTCACAGTAATCCATTTCCAATTTTTCTTCACATGGATATTGTTCTGCCAACTCTTTCATAATTTTGATTGGATGACCCTTCTTTAAATCCATTAACACCCATAAGGAATTTGCCTTCACTTTATAATTTCCGAATTCATCTTGAATCGCAAAATTACGCATACCCATCATCTGATTAAAGCCCCAGGGCGCCGTTCCTATCGATATCCACTCGTTGAACTGAGGATATTCCTCAATAACAATCTGCCAAAAAGTCAATACCCATGATATCCCCTGTACTCCCAGCTCTCTCCAACCAATACCCAATGATTCCGAATGAAAACAAGTACAATCCTGCAGATAATCCACCACCGCAGTGGGTCTCAGAAATCCCTCCTGATCCACTTCACTATATCGCACTCTTCCTTCAAAGGTAAACATAATTATGCCTCTTCCAAATATGCAATGGCCTCTACCTCACAGAGCACATTCTTTGGCAAGGTCTTCACTGCCACACAACTTCTTGCTGGCTTTCCAGTAAAATATTGCTCATATACACTATTGAAAGCTGCAAAATCATTCATATCTGCTAAAAAACAGGTAGTCTTAATAACATCCTCATAGCTGATGCCCGCTTCCGTCAAAATAGCACCTAAATTCTTCATAACTTGCTCTGCCTGCTCCACAATATTCTCGCCGATAATAGCTCCTGTCTGTGGATCTGCTGGAATCTGACCAGAGGTATACACAAAATTTCCTGCAATCATTCCCTGTGAATATGGTCCAATCGCTGCTGGCGCCTGATTTGTACTAATTTTTCTCATTTTTTACTCCTTTACATATCTTTTTCTAATTTACGAATGTATGCTAAACTTTAACATATTCTCCTTAACATACTGTATAGTGGCAAACACTAAGAACACAATTAAATTAACTACAACAATACTTGCTCCCGGTGGTGTGTTGCAAGTATAAGATGCAATCAACCCCACACAAAAACAAATGACGGACAAGATACCTGAACTGATAATAACGCCTCGAAAGCTCTTAAACAATCGCATAGAGGACAACGCTGGAAAAATAATCAGACAGGAGACTAACATAGAGCCCATCATTCTCATGCCAATCACAATGGTTACGGCAGTCAAGACCGCAATCAAAGTATTATATAAAGAAACTTTTACACCCGTAGCCTTGGCAAACTCCTCATCAAAAGTCACAGCAAAGATTTTATGATAGCAAAACAGGAATAAAAAAATCACTATCACGGAAAGCATAATACTGATAATCATATCTTCCTGCTCAATTGCCAAAATACTTCCAAACATGTAACTGACCACATCCGTGTTTAATCCTGTTGTCAAAGATGTAACAATGATACCGATTGCCAAAGCGGATGCTGACAATACAGCAATAGCAGCATCACTCTTAATCTTAGCATTATCTGTAATTCTCAGCAAAAAGAAGGCTGCAATGATGACCACTGGCAGCGATAATTTTAATGGTGCAATTCCCATAGCCATTGCCACCGAAAGTGCTCCAAAGGACACATGAGACAGTCCATCTCCAATCATAGAGTAACGTTTCAGGACCAAGCTGACTCCCAATAATGCAGAACAAAGAGAGACCAAAATCCCAGTTACAAAGGCTCGTACTAAAAAAGGATAGGATAACATTTCTGCTATGATACTCATTTCGTCTCACCTCCCGCTGCAGTGAAAAAGTTTCCTTGCTCTCTGGATTGGGTATATTCTTTCACTGTACCAAAAAAATTGGCATCATTTCCAATGTGTAAAATTTTCTGCGCACAATTGAGAGCATTATTTAAATCATGAGTCACCATTACAATTGCAATTTGCTCTTTCTGATTTAAATATTCCAAAGTGCGATACAATTCTGCCGTCGCATTTGGATCCAAACCAGTGACCGGTTCATCTAATATCAGCACACGATACGCCGCACAAAGCGCTCTCGCTAAAAGGACACGCTGCTGCTGTCCTCCTGATAAGTCTCGGTAACAACGCTTCTTCAAATTCAGCACATTCATCTTCTCCATATTTTCCAATGCAAGAGCCTTTTCTTGTCTAGTATAGAAAGGACGGCGACCACATTCACTCAGAAATCCTGACATAACAACTTCCCAGACTGTAGCAGGAAAATCCTTCTGTTTCTGAGATTGCTGCGGCAAATAGCCGATACTTCCCGCTTTCAGCGAACTATCCAGACGAATTTCTCCTTTTAAAGGTTTAATCAATCCCAAGATGCTCTTAATCAATGTACTCTTACCGGAACCATTTTCGCCTACCACACAGATATAATCTGCTGAATAAACACTAAAATTCAAATTTGTAATCACTGCCTGCCCCTCATAACCAAGA
Organism: Lachnospiraceae bacterium; assembly: GCA_051879015.1. Taxonomy (GTDB): domain Bacteria; phylum Bacillota; class Clostridia; order Lachnospirales; family Lachnospiraceae; genus JBJELF01. The sequence continues at coordinate 1,169 of JBJELF010000120.1, read as the reverse complement.
GCAGCCTGACTGCAGCTAATCAGTGGATTTCTATTATCCTTTTTATTTTCTATCTTTGTTTCATTCTTTTCCATGTAATTCCGTCCTCTTAACTTTTCATATTATGATATTGAGGTCAAAAGATATTTTGACCTCTTGACACCTTGATACAATGCTATGTTAGAAATATATTGTATCATTTTTTCTCTCATCTGTCCACTTACAACTTTCTCTCGCTTCACATTGAAAACAGTTTCTTGAGCGCCAATCAGCCTCTCGCAATACTTGCTGCAACGAGCTGCAATATTTTTCTGTTTCATCATGACGATGCCCAGCAATTGCTTCACAAATTAAGCTACTATCTTCCTTTGAAAAACCACAATCTGGCAAAATTGCTTCTGCAATTTCAACACTAGCCTTATCATGAGAAATTCCCTCCAAATATTCCTTTCCTCGACCAAGATCATGAAGGAAAGCAGCTCCATAGACCACTTCCCTCTCTAATTTTAACCCTCTTTCCAACACAATAATCCAACTAATACGAGCTACATCCAACAGATGAGTAAAATTATGTCCACAATAAATTCGATTTTGCTCCAATTTCTCAATTTGTTTTAATTCTCTCAAAAATATCGGATGTCTTAATAATTGTTCTATCTTTTTCATATCTTTTTCTCCCCTAATACCACGGATTTCTCCGCACTTTGTGATTTCGAAATCCGCCCTATTGGAGTTACTTTCTCATGTTTTGGTGGGTTCCAAAGTTATATATTTTTATGCAGGCATGAAATATATAACCTTTTGACCCTGGTATCATCATATCATTTTATATACAAAAAACTCCAATTGTCATTTCTGATAATTGGAGATAAAAGGAAGCGCGAGACGGGATTCGAACCCGCGACCCTCGCCTTGGCAAGGCGATACTCCACCACTGAGCCACTCGCGCATATTTATAAAAGCGGGTGATGGGAATCGAACCCACGTATCCAGCTTGGAAGGCTGGTGTTCTACCATTGAACTACACCCGCATAATGCCCAAAGCAGGAATCGAACCGGCGACACGAGGATTTTCAGTCCTCTGCTCTACCAACTGAGCTATCTGGGCATATGCAAAGCAATTTGTGTCGCTTCACACAAGCGACCCGAAAGGGGCTCGAACCCTTGACCTCCGCCGTGACAGGGCGGCG
>JBJELF010000119.1:0-9947 GCA_051879015.1 Lachnospiraceae bacterium | reverse complement strand
GTGATAGAATTCCTATAAGGTAGTGATACGGCTGACAAAACTAGATTTCCTCCTCATCATTAATATAATTTTCTTACCAAAAAAGAGCCAAATACTGAAAACAGTATGTGGCTTTTTCTAATTTTCTCTTAATATTGTATTTTCTTCATCATATTTCTTTCATTTTTCAAAATGAATTTTGGCGAATCATATCCAAAACTATCGCTCTAATAGAAAATAATAATAGTTTTTCTGCTTTCCATCCATCATTTGCATTGTGGATTGAATAATCACTGAAAATAATATCTTTACTATGCCTTCCTCTGCATATGCTTCCTTAACAAGAAAACAATCTACCAAAGGTAGAATCGCTCCACTTCAATCAATGGGACGATGTTCTTGAAGATTTTTCAAAGTGACATGCTCCCACCACCTAATGCTCTTGAAGAATTTTCAACATAAAATTAAAATAACAAATTTCATGACCTAATAAACCTTCCCCTAATATTGTTCCTTTCATATAATGATATCATCAAAATGTAAGGAGGAAAAAAAGTACCAAACAAAGGAATAGTGGGTAGACAATACCCAGTGTGTAAACACATATCTTACCATTATGAAACAACAAATACCGAAAATTCGGTTACAAAGAAAGGAAGGTGTCTCTTTATGAAGAAGACTATGAACCACAAAAAATTAGTATCTATTATGGCAGTACTTTGTCTGCTGATATGCTTAACCAATTTTACAGTACCAGTTTTCGCTTCCTCCGTAAATGTCAGATACAGCACACACATTGCATATATTGGCTGGACAAGTCAAAAATGTAATGGTCAACTTTCAGGTACAACAGGTGAATCTCGAGCAATGGAAGCAATTCAGATTTCTGTTGATGGAATGAGTGGTGGAGTGCAGTACCGCACCCATGTACAAAACATTGGATGGATGGGATGGGTAAACAATGGTCAGACTGCTGGAACCACTGGCCGCTCCCTTAGAATGGAAGCGATACAGATAAAACTGACTGGAGCAATTAGCCAGTCATACGACATCCATTACCGTGTCCATGTACAAAATATTGGATGGATGAATTGGGTAAGCAATGGTCAGACTGCTGGAACTACTGGTCAATCTCTCAGGATCGAGGCTATCGAGATTAAACTGGTGAAGAAACAGACCACTTCCAGTTCAACCGTTTTAAATAATAATAAGGTCATAGAATTTATTAATGATTCCAGATGGAAAGTTGGAACAGACTTTAGTAATAGTGTTACTGGAAAACTTCCTAACACAGAAAATTTAGGTTGGGGATGTAATGCCTATGCCCGAGATTTTGTTTCTTATGTATATAACAAAAATATATATGATGGAACGAAATATACTAATATATCTGAGATTCGTGCAGGTGATGTACTCTATGTGACACCACAGCATTGGATGGTTGTTTTGGCAAGGAATGGAAATCAGTTAGATATCATTCATGGAAACTGGACAGAAGGTAAAGTCTGCAGAGGAACTTTTACCATTAGTGGTGATAAGATAGGATCCAGTAAAACATTCAGCTATGGATATCATTATTAATTAGAAGGATATCCCATCCGTGCAGCTAATAAATGATATTTTTTTACTAGACATATCAAATTCTAAATCGTATCCATATGTAAGCTACTAAAGTGAACTACCCATCTTCCAAGGGGCTTTTCCTAATAGTTTCTCCACTTTTAGCCCCGCTTAGGCAATACTTTTCTTCTTATCCTAACCTTTGATATAGTTAACAAAATCAGATATCCTCATCATCAAGATATTTTTCACGCCAAAGAGCCACATACCAGTTTTAGTATGTGGCTCTTTCTATGTTGGCGTATTTAACCATCACATTCCTATGCTGCTCAATGATTCCTGAAATTGACGAAACAATCCACTGCACAAATCTCCCAAACATACAAAATTATTGATTTGAATTTATCACCACAATAGGATAAATCCCATTGTGATTTTGTTATGATTTCATCTTACAACATATCAAAAAAATAAATAACAATAACAGGTACGAAAAAACTCCAATTTGTATGATACCAGGGTCAAAATACCTTTTGACCCCAACATCATTTGTATATTAATATTTAATTTTATGTAAACTTTACTACATTAAATTTCTCTATTTATCTTTATCATCTAGCAAAATACAACCCAACCCAATGCTATTTCTTGCTCCAATTCCAGCCAACAATGCTAATTCAATCAGTTCTGCCGAGCCTCGCAAGCGAAATTTTCCCTTCCATCCTTTTAAAGAAAAACTTTTATAATAAATATGTACTTCTTTCATACAATGCTTGTTCACTGGCTCAATAGAAAACTCTTGATTTTCTGGCAAATGTCCATGGTAAGCTTCATATTTACGAAGCAAATTTTGGCGAATCATCTCAGAAAAATCTCGCTCCAACGGAGAATAATAATAGGTCTTTTGTTTGCCCTCCATCGTTTGCATCGTGGAGTGAATCGTCACCGGAGACAATGTTTTTACTACACAGTCCTCTCCATATGTTTCCTGAACAAGGGAACAATCAATCAAAGGCAAAATCACTCCACTCAAATCAATCGAACGATGCTCTCGGATATTTTTCAAAATAAGAGGATGCTCTGCTATTCCATAAAAGGAAAGATATACTTGAATGTACTCCTCAAAGATAATTCGCCTATGAACACTATCATAATGATATGGTCCATAGAGATTAGAAAATGTAAACAATTTATAATTTCTTTTTTCTTTTTCATATGCTGCATCATGTAATGTACTATCACCAATCCATTTAAGCAGTACTGCTTGCATAATATGATTATACTGCACTGGCAGAGATACTGGTTCATTACAAGCAAAGGTTAATCGATATTTCATTTTCACTTCTTCCCATCTTCATAATTATTCTATCGCAAGGCAAGGTAAACTCTTGATATATCAATTCTTAGTATACTTTAATTTTTTTCAATCTGCAACTCTCTTTTCTTTGAAAGTTACGGTCAATACTTCTACCCTCTTGTCAAATCAAAAAATAATTAATTTTCATACCTAATAAGCAATACATTGCTTTTCTTTTTATGCTATATTGTACCTAGCATATGATAATGAAAACTAACAATGAAAAAAGGAGATTTATTTATGAGTAAAAATATGATTTCACTTGCCTTATCAGAGGAAAACTGGGCACCTACCGAGCAAGCAATCTTTCCATTTGATATTTTTATGATTGATGGATTAAAGTCCTTTCATGATTTTGAACATATTTATGCACATGCCTTTGAACAGTTACAGCCTTATCAAGGATATGATTTAAATTTGTACATCAGCGGAGGCCTCTCAACGGAAGTCTTAGAGGTATTAAAAGTGGCTGTGGAATTAGATATTACCTGTTATCTGTACTACTTTGACAAACAAACTGGAGAATATCTCACGCAGGCTCAGAAGGTGACATGGAAACCGCACGCAAGAACGGACGAATCGGAACCAATCCTATTATGTGTTTGTGAAAATCGTCATGCCATGCTAGAGGGATTGCCGAGTGTCCTCAAAGAAAAAAATTCAGAGCAGTTGTTTGATTGGAATGCAATGGAGGAAGAAGCTTATGAAACGCTAAAACCATATGCCACGAGAACACTGAAATTATATTTGACTGGATTGACACAAGCTTATATCAGTGTACTCAATGCCGCAGCTCGATTGGAAATGCCTGTCATAGTGGAGATTTATGATAAGAATCAAAGTAACTACTTGGATTTAAATATGGATATGAAACAGATCATATAAAAATGCTGTATAGAAATATTTATATCTCAACAAACTGGTATATCTTATATTTATTTGATATAATCCATCTACAATATTAATTCTAGTTACTTTAAAAATTTGATACGATTCGAGAAAGGAGAGAGTAATGAGCGAGAAAATAATGAATGAAATTGGTAGCAATCCTGCCGTTCTCGTTATGTATGATGTGCGTGGTATTCAGGATTTTATTTTTCGTACGAACAAAATTTCTGATGTGATGGGAGCTTCGCGCATAATCGAACGAATTGTACCGGAAGCACTGAATGCAGCGATTCATTCTCTAGGTATCACCAATGTATTGTTGGATTGGGAAAATTGGGAGGAAGATAAAGAAGCGCTGCGTTTTTTTACCGATGACAGCATATCCATTCAAATGCTTTATGAAGGTGGAGGAAATGCGCTTGTTTTGTTTCGTTCCAAAATCTTAAGCAGTCAAGTCAATCGTTGCATGGCACGCTATGTTTTAGAAAAAAGCTATTCGCTTCAGTTGGCGGTAGCAACTGTGGAAGTAGGAGGAAATTATCAAGAGGATTTTCGTGCAGTAACACGCAAAATGTCTCAAATTAAGGGGGAATCTCCTGTTTCTCGATTAACCGGAGCACTCCCTATTATGGACATTGAAGAGTCGACAGGCTTTCCAGCAAGGCGAGCAAATTATTTTGGAAGAAAAGAATTGCTTAGCTATGAAACAGAACAGAAAAGAAAAATGAAACGAAGTTCTACCGATGAGAAAGATGAAAAATATCTGGATAATCTTGTACTGAAAAAAGGAATAGATTCTAGTATTGCCATCGTTCACATCGATGGCAACAACATGGGCAGCCGTATTAAGTTATTGATGCATGATGAAATAGATTATACAAGTGCTGTGGCAAAGATTCGCCAGATTTCCAAGAATATCAATCATCAATTCAAAGATACATTCGATGAAATGAAATCTTGGGTGGAGCAGCAGGCTCAAAAAGAAAACAACCATCCAAACAGTACACTCTATAAAAAGAGCAACACAATTTTTGTACGCCCGCTGCTAGTGGCAGGGGATGACATTACATTTTTGTGTACCGCATGTGTGGCAATGACAGCAGTCAAACATTTTTGTCAGCAAATCTCTCCGAAGGTGTTATATCAAGAGGATGGACAGAAGCCAAATCAGGACCTGTATGGCTTTAGCGTATGTGCGGGAATTGCATTTTTGAATAGTCATTTTCCGTTTCACACTGCCTATGAGGTGGCAGAACATTGCTGTGACAGTGCCAAAAAGCGTGCAAAAGAAAACAGACATAGTGCAGAAATTTCAAAGGATATTGTTCGTGTAGGAAATTGGGTGGATTTCCAGATTTGTTCCTCGGTTCATACAGCAAATTTCAAACAATTTCGCAAGGAAGAATACCAGCTCTTTGATGGCAGCGTGATGACCCTACGTCCCTACTTTCTGGGAGATCCAAATCCGATGGTATCCAAAGCATGTCAGGACTATGATTTTTCCATCTTTGAACAAGTGTATGATTGTTTTGGCAATCCAAAGAAGATTCCACGCAGCGTAGCGCAGGAGTTTAAGGATGCGTTTTCCATGGGGGAACATGAGGTCATTGCGGTGAGTTCATTTGCGAAATCACGCAAGAGAGAATTGCCAAAGAAAGCTGCTTATATGACACTTCGCACAGCGGATAACCAACCTGTAACCTATGCTGTTTGGTATGATGCACTTGAAATGTTAGATTATTATGTGGATTTGGAGGAGAAAAATGATAACACGGAAGAGTCAAATTAGAATCGAATTAAAGAGTGATTTGTTGGTGTCCGATGGAGCTGGTTATAATACCTTGATTGACCAAGATGTGTATCATGACAAGTGGGGATTACCCATGATTCCAGCGAAACGTCTTAAGGGATGTCTAAGAGAAAGTGCATTGGAGCTCAATGACTGGGGAAGAAACATCGATATCATCGCATTATTTGGCGAAAGCGGTGACTGTGCAGGTTGTTTAACATTTGACACAGCCGTTTTAGAGAAACAGGCACAGTATCAAGCCGAGCTTGCACAGATGAATCCACATTTTACGCATCCGCAGACGGTACTGAATCAATTTACTTATATTCGTACACAGACCGCCATCAATGCACAGACTGGTATTGCAAAAGAAGGTAGTTTACGATCCAGTCGTGTTGTCAAGTCAGGTTGTGTCTTCCTTTCCAATGTACAAATCACGGCGGAAACGGATGAACAATTAAATGACTATGAAAAACAATTAAAAGACTGCTGCCTGAATTTGCGCCATATGGGCTGTAACCGCACCAGAGGATTGGGTGAGGTGTCCGTACATATCATTCCAAGTCTAGAGAATGAAACACCACCACCGATTCATCCTTTGGAATGGGAGGATACCGCTCGCTATCGTTTGCCCTACCGCTTACATCTACGTGCCCCTCTCATTATCAAGTCCGTGAATGGCGGACAGGAACACACCTTAGATTATATTCCAGGTTCCATGATGCTTGGAAAATTGGCACAATGGTTGGATGAGCTGAACAACAAGGGATATCAAACCGTTTGTGCACAAGGAGAGTGGCAGTGTGCCAATGCCTACATAGAACATTTGGGACTTCGCATGGTTCCTACTTCTGCAGCATTGTTTTCCGTCAAAAATCAGGAGGAACAGCTCTACGACTGCACTTGTCAGAAAGAGGAAAGCGAAGAAACTAGAGATGTCAGAATTCAGCTCAAGTCAGTCAAGTATGCTTACTTGGATGCTCGCAATTACGGAGAAGAAAAACATACCTATTTTGGCAAAAATGTGGACTGTGAGGTCAATTATCATCATTCTCGTCCTACGAATAAGGCAATCGGAAGAGTATGGGAGGGCGACGAAGAAAGTCAATTTTATCAGCTGAACAGCATTTCTGCGGGTCAAAGTTTTCAAGGATACATTGAAGCCACAGGTGCTCAAATGAAAAACATTCATGCAGCCATGCAGCGCCATCCACAGTTTCGTATGGGCTTTAATCATTCCGCAGAGTATGGACTGGTAGATTTGGAATTGTTGGAACCACAAAAACTTACAACGGCACAATCCTGTCTTTGCAAGGAATTTGTCTTGAAGCTCGAGGCACCCTTAATGGAATATGACGATAAGGGACGTTGCTCTACCAATGTAGATGTATTGACGAGTGAATTAGAGCAATATTTGCCAGAAGGAACAAAACTGAAGATTCTGCGCAGTTTTTATCGATATCGCATGGAAGGCGGTTTCCAGCGTCAGTGGCATTTGAGAAAACCCATCTTAGATGTGTGGGATAAGGGAACGACAATTATCTATCAGGTAGAATCCGACTCTCCTATTGATTTAAAATGTTTGCACAATATTTGGTTAGGGGAACGCGTCAGTGAAGGATATGGAGAAATTTCGGTGTATCCAGTCAGTCAAAAGCAGAAAAAACATTTGAAAGAAGCAGAAAAGACAATGATTTCCCATGATGCATCGGTAGAATCGAATAAGCAATTAGAACGAGACATTATGAAGGAATTTGCCAAACGTCTGGCACAGAAGATGGCAAGGGAAACATGGTACGAGCAGAGAGCAAACGGGTTTGAGAAAAAAGAAAATTCTCCAATGAACGATCCAGCACTCATTCAGTACTTGATTTCAACCTGTAAATCGTATGAGCCAACTACCAAGGCATTGGATTTACGCCAGTATCTTTTAACGGAGGTAGCTGAGCGCTATGAAAGTAAAACAGGCAATTTAGCAAAACAAAAGAAAGCACAGATTGCCAAGAAAATTTTACAAGACTATGATGAACAAGCAGTGAGAACGGCGTTTGCAGAACAGTATGATTGTGAGCTACAGGCAGATGAAAATGTATTGGCTAAAAGTTATTACATGGCATATCTTTTGGAAGTAAAATATGCTTGTCGAGCGGAAAAATAAGGAGGGAACGGTGTTGATTACGAGAGAAAATAGACCAATTCAAAAACGAGTACTCTTAGCACTTCCATTTTGCCTGAAAACACCACTGTGTATTTCAAGTGGAGAGGAACTGGAGACCGATAAGGATGTTATCTGTGATTTTGATGGAAACCCATTGATTCCTGCTGCTTCGTTAGCGGGAGCAATGCGTGATTATCTTTCACTGGACAGCCAGACCGAATCGTTCATGGGACATCAAGAAAAAAGTAATGCATCCATTCAAACTATAGGACTAATGAGTAAATTATCTATTTCAGATACCATCTTAAAGGAAGCTCATATCTGCTATCGCAATGGCATTGCTCTCAAACGGAAAGACAATATCAAGCAGAAAACGGAAGGGACAGAAGAAACCGAAATCCTTCTCTCGAAACAATTTCAAGTAGACAATAAATTCGACTGGGAAGTGATTGATGCAGGAGCTGTGGGATGCTTTTGGTTGGAGCTGACCATTCGCGATGGAGATGATGAACAAAAGACAATGAACCAAATCAAGGCAGCATTTGCAGGGATGAATCAAGGGGCACTGCGCCTAGGTTACCGCAAAAATCGTGGTTTTGGTTGTATCACCCTGCTCCAAGTGTATCAGTGGGAATTTACCAGAGACAATGTCACGGAATGGCTTCAATTTGAGAAACCCAAAATGAAACAGGATAAGCAAGGGGAATGGAGTTTAGGAACTCAGGCAAAAGACTACAAACAAAATTTGGATGAATGGCTTACATCCACAGAAGTGGTGAATAGAGATGCCTGCCTTATCGTACCATTACGCCTGACCGGAGGAATCAGCATTCGTCAGTATTCGACCAAGAGTGATGAGGCAGACTATGAGCATATCACCAGTCATGGAGAAGCCGTTGTACCAGGAACAAGCTGGAATGGTCCCATTCGCGGACGTTTCATGGAGATTGCAATGGAGTTGGGAGCTTCCAAACATACAAGCCAGACATTGACAGAACGTTGGTTTGGCAGTTTAAACCACAAATCATGGATTTCGATTGAAGAAAGTGTGCTGCCACGCAAGAGTGGTGCCACTGCGATTCAAATTTCTCGAAATCAGATTAATCGCTTTGATGCATCCACGACACTTGGAAGCCTATACACAGAGATTGCTTGTTTTCAAGGAAGAACACAGCTTGTCATTCGAGTGAATAAGTGCGCGGATACCGATAACGAGGAATGGAAGGTGGTATTGGGCTTACTTTGGCTCGTGATTCAAGATATTCAAATGGGATTTTTGCCTATTGGTGGATTGCGTGCCATTGGACGCGGCATTTTTGCAGCGGATGGAGCGGTCATTTGGCAAAATGCCTGTACGCAAAAAGAAGCGGAGCAAGCACTGATCGCATTTTTGCAAAAGAACGGAGGGAATGCAGATGATAACGTGGACAGATGAGATACCAAAGACTGGTTATCTGCTCATTTATTTTAAGGATGGCGTAGAATTTCAAAGATATGAAAATGAACAGCAGGGACAAACGATGCTCGCACAATGGAGTCATCGTACCATCTTAGAAGCACATTTTTTTGATGAGACACATGAGTACCGTTATGTGACTTCCAGAAGAAAGGGAGAAATCACTGCCTTGATTACAGAACAGAAAGCCGATGCGAATGCAAATACAAATGTAAATGTAAACGCAGAATGGATGTTCATTGGAAAGAAAGCAGTTCCAATGAAACAGTTTGTGGAAACCGTGCGTGTATTGCCACAGTTTTGCTCGGTGATGCGTTCCATCCGTATGATAAATTATTTGGAGTATGATGAAAATGACATGTTGTATGTCAGTGATTATCGATTGGCTCCAGGACAGGAGGACTCCGATGAATAAAGATAAAGATTATTTTATTAATGCCTATCATTTCATTCCATTGCCAAAGCAGAAAGCCACTGCAAATAGTAAAGGCGAGCCATTATTTACAGGACGTCTGGAATATCGCTTGACAACAAAAACTCCATTGTTCATCCCAAACACAAGCAATGACCATACCTTTACCCCAAAGGAAGGATGGACGGAAGAACATATCTCCTATGATTTCTTCTCGTATCATTCCCTGTCAAAGGGTCAATACTATGATGATGTCTATTTTGAGCCAATAGTCCAAGGAAGTGAAGTGCGTGGTATGCTGCGCTCCGTTTATGAGACCATCACCGATTCCTGCTTATCTGCAATACA
>JBJELF010000118.1:0-10161 GCA_051879015.1 Lachnospiraceae bacterium | reverse complement strand
CACAAGACCACTGTAGGTATACTGACCATAGGCGTTCGTCTCGCCTTTATTCCACCAGTTCCATGCTGCATATGGCAGGCTGTCAGTGGTAGTGAAAGTGACTTTCTCTGTACCAGAATCAGTAACCTTATAGAAATAAAACGCATTACCCGCATCGTCATTTACATAGTATCCACCATATACGGTTACATTCGTTCCGCCCCACTGACAAAGATAATAACTGCCACTCTTGAGCTGGACACAACCTGTATAGGTATTTCCAGTGTAACCAACAATTTCAATATTGCTGGCAGTTGTAGCAGTCTTCTCACCATCTGCACCGCTTCCAATGGTCATATAGCCATTGGTGCTGTTAAGGGTATAGGTTCCATCATCATTAGATTTAACCGTCCACCGAGTAGCATTAGACTGATTGGTGGTACTAGTAATGCCGCTAGTATCTCCTACCAGCCATGATCCAACATTATTCGCTGCAGCACGGGCATTTTGAATGATATAGGTACCATCCTCAATTGCTATCTCTTCACTATACGCTTCTGCAGCAGGAGAACCAGCACTAAAATAAATACCATTCCAAGTATCTCCGAGATTACCATCCACCTCTACCTGATGGGTAGCATTGTTAATGGTTGCTTTATCATAGTTATACATGGTAACAGGGAAATACTTAAGTGTAGTAGTAGTATCTGCCTGTGCTGAAACTTCATCTGATGATGAAGTAGTCGTTAACGCATAGGTACTTGCACGCAGTTCTGTTCCTTCTTCAACAGTAGTGTCGTCTTCTACCAGTGTCATGGTAGTCTCGCTATTCGTAGAAGAACTGTTGTTTTTGTTTCCTTTTCCGCCTTTTCCACGACCACCTGCTGCATACGCAGACGTAGAAACACTCATGCAGATAACAAGAACCAATGCAAGCATTTTTCTCATTTTGCTTGTTTTCATTTTCTTTCCTCCCAAAGATTTTTATTAAGGAACATTTCTTTCTTTTCAGTTCCTTGAATGATGTAAATAAGTTTCCTGACATACCCAAATGTATTCAGGCAAGGGCATCTTGCCCTACAACAAATAGAATATCTGCTCATAATCAGTCCCCTCCATTTTTTATTTATTTAGAATCAGTCCGATTCCAATAATATTTCAGCCTCACGCATTTTATTTAAGAACTTTTCAACATCTGCTTCTGCAGTTTCGCTGTCTACTTCGTATTCTTCCAACAATGCATTCACCAAATCTTCTTTTGTACAGTCTTTCTGAAGCTTATTCCAAAGCAATAAACCGCTTTGGTTCAGATTAATCAATCCGTTAAATTTCACTGCAATAGAGCCTGTAGGTATTAAAATATGCTCACCTGCGATTTCCCGTAACATCATTTCTTTTGCTGCTCTCAATGTTATCACCTTCCCTCCCCTCTATTCATTTTGTTTCACACACTGTTTAAACAAACCAATCCATTTTCTCTTCTGCACTGACCTGGTTTTCTTCTAGGAATTCCATACTGTCCACAAGTCTTCTATTTTTCACCTTTTAAACAACGCATTCTGTTTTCTATAATAGTAGCCCTCTTTCAGTTGCCGAAATATTGTCTGAGATTTTCAGACTTTTTTAAGCAATATACTTGATAATCAAGAAAACAATGAACTAGTTACTATAATTCCCCCATATGCCAATACTATTACTTAATGTATATAATATAATCTTTTTTTACTATTTGTCAATTCATTTATTATAAAAAAAATAATCTTTTTCCAGAACTTCCCAAACTTTTTCATTAAATGGTCAACGGGTAGGAATCTCTCCACCGAGATTCCTACCCGTTTTTTCTCATCAAAAGGATTTCATCCAATCATTTTGCACAACAATTTAATTGCTCTCTATACCAACTTTCGCCTAATCTTTTCCCTTTCCTTTTCGGTCAGTCCAAGTTGTCTGAAATAATGGTCTGTATCCACATATGTGTCTCGAAATCGTCTTAAAAATTCTGTCATGTATGCTGGACAGGGTGTCACTATATTCATGTTGATACGCGGAAAATTTATTGGGATAGTTTTTAGTATCTCAGCTAAATATTCTTTTGTATCGACATAATCTTGTACAATCTCCTTGTCCGATACCCCTGCATGAAGCAATAAAATCGCAGAAACGACTCCTGTCCGGTCTTTTCCAGCCGAGCAATGATACATGACTCCTGATTCTGCATTTGCGATACAGCGAAAAACATTCGGCATTTCCTTCGCAGCTGCAATTTCCATATAACTTTCCGGTACAGCCGCCTCTGATTCAGGGATTCTGCTTCCTTCCTCCATTGGATAATTAAAATACTGAAATCCAGCCACACCAGAAAAACTACTTGGTACACACTCAACCAGTTCTTTTGCCCGCAGATCAATTATAGTAGTGATATTATGCTCTATAAGAAAATTCATATCTTTTGCACTGGACTGCAGCTGTCTATCACTTCGAAGAATGGAATGAAACTTAGTCAACTTCCCCTCCTTGGTTCGATACCCTCCAAGATCTCTGGTGTTTTTTGTTGTCTCTAACAAACTCGCATATAATTCATACTGATATTCCCGACGTTCCTCGCTGGATGCTTTATTTTTGCGTCCGCCATATTCTCCGGTTCTTCTCATTCCCAGTTTTTCCATCACGCAGCATGAAGCAAGGTTTTCTGTATCACAGTGAGCAATAAAATGAGTGATACCGCACCTTCTTACTGAAAAAGAAATCAATTCTCTTGCCGCCTCTGTCACAATTCCTTTGTTCCAATATTTTTTGTCAAGTATCCATCCTAATTCACCTGTTTTAACATCATCCTCCAGATAAATGCTTACCGCACCAATCGGATGATTTTCATAAAAAACAGCAAATTCATAAAATTCAGGCTGATTCTTATTCCACTCCATATCTGCTCCCCGAAGAAATGCAGCGGTCTCTTCGATGGAAGTATTTGGCAGATGAAGCATATATCTGGTATTTTCTATGTCAGATGCATAGGAATGAACGGACTCCAAATATTGTAATCCCAGCGGCTTAAGTACAAGTCTTTCTGTCTGTAATTCTATATACAAAGCATTCCCTCCCCTTAAAATGTTTTTTAATTGATAAACTTATTTTATCACGAAAAAATGGTATCGTAAACGGATATGCCTGACAACTTAGATACAAAACATTTCAAATCATGACTGCAAGAAAAAAATTTTTTGTTCAAAATTTATGTTGAAAATTTCATAAAAATCAAGTAAGATTTATTTAACGTGTAGCAAACAGCGTAAATCCAGTTGTTGGCTGCACGTTTTTTTTTAGAACAAGCGTGTAGCCAAGGTGGCGTAAATCCAGCAAACACCTCGGCTGCACGTTTCTTTATTATGATACCAGGGTCAAAATACCAAAATGCCTTTTGGCCCCAACATCATCGTTACATTTTTATGAAAGAAAGGAAGATTTCTAATGGACACAAATTCAAATCAATTTCTTGGAACGAAACCAATCGGTAAATTGATGAGGAAATATGCAGTCCCCTGCATTATTTCTCTATTGGTCGGCGCACTTTACAACATTGTTGACCAGATTTTTATTGCCAATGCAACTTATCTTGGCTCATACGGCAATGCGGCCAATACGGTGGTATTCCCATTGACTGTCATTGCTCTCGCTATCGCTGTTATGATTGGTGATGGCTGCTGTGCATTTGTCAGCTTGAGCCTTGGAAAAAATGAACCACAACACGCAAAGAAAAGTGTCGGAAACTCAGTCATTCTTACCATTATCAGCAGCTTAATCCTTTGCATCCTTTATCTGGTGTTCAGCACCCAGATTATTACCATGTTTGGCGGCACAGTCAACGCAGAAACATTCCAATACTCGAAAGAATACTTTTTCTATATCTCCCTCGGTATCCCATTTTATATGTTTGGTCAAGCCATGAATCCTATCATTCGTGCGGATGGCAATCCTAAGTTTGCGATGGCATCCACTTTGGCGGGTGCTGTGCTGAACATTATTCTTGATCCAATCTTTATTTTCGTGTTCAAATGGGGCATGATGGGTGCTGCTGTTGCTACGGTAATGGGTCAGATTGTAACGGCTGTCCTGGCAGTTTGGTATTTGCTGAATATGCATCTCATCAAGCCTGAAAAACAAGACTACCGTCTCAACAGACGCATTGTCCAAAAAACATTGGTACTCGGCATCTGCAGTTTCCTCTCCCAGATTTCTTTGGTTGCATCTATGGCAGCCATCAACAATATGATCCGCAAGTACGGTGCAATGGATGTAATCTTCAGTCAGGAAGAGTACGCACAGATTCCGATGGCAGTTGTCGGTATTGTAATGAAGTTCTTCCAGATTGTTATTTCTATTGTTGTTGGCATGGCAGCTGGCTGTATTCCTGTTGTAGGTTACAATATGGGTGCAGGATTGAATCCGCGTGTAAAGGAATTGTTCACTAAGCTTCTGATTTCGGAAGCAATCGTCGGTGCAGCTGCGCTGATTATTGTAGAATTTTTCCCACATCAGCTGATCGCAATTTTCGGAGCAGCAAATGAAAGTATCTATTATACCGACTTCGCTATTAAGGCATTCCGTACCTATCTGTGTATGATGATCTTCGCCTGCGTCAATAAAGCTTGTTTTATTTTCCTGCAGGCCATGGGCAAAGCTGCTGCTTCCACCATGCTTTCTATGATTCGTGAGATTGTGTTTGGTGTTGGATTTGCATTGCTTTTGCCAGTATTCTTTGGTTTGGACGGTGTACTTTATTCCATGCCGGTTTCTGATATTCTTACATTTGTTATAGCTGCATTTTTAATTTATCACACATATAAGGAATTAAATCAAAAAGGAGTAAACGCATGAAAAACAGAATCATTACCATAAGCCGTGAATTTGGCAGCGGCGGACGCACAATTGGGAAAAAGGTTGCTGAAAAGTTAGGTATTCCATGTTATGATGCGGAGCTGATTCAAAAGATTGCAGAGGAAAGTGAATTTGCTCTCAATTACATAAAAGAAGAAAGTGAAGATGCTGCATCCGGCTGGCTTTCCGCTGTCCTTTCTAATCGCTCCATGGGCCCGACAAATCAGGATAAATTGTGGAGTATCCAGCGAGATATTATTCTTGAACTGGCGGAAAAAGGTCCCTGCGTGATTGTAGGCCGCTGTGCTGATTTTATCTTGCGCGATAAGGCGGATTGCCTGAATGTATTTATTCATGCCAGTATGGAATATCGTGCAGAGCGCATCGTTAAGGTGTATGGAGAGAGCACTGAGACACCTGAACAGCGTCTGAAGGACAAGGACAAACGCCGTGCTGCCTACCATCGTTTCTATACGGATATGAAATGGGGAAAAGCTCAGAATTATCATATTTGTCTTGATAGTGGAAGACTGGGAATTGACAAATGTGCTGACGTGATTATCAGTCTGTATGAAAAATAAATCCTTTTGATGGATGAAGGAGAAGTGGCCAAACCACCTAACAATCGGTAGTTTGGCCACTAAACTTTTCTATTCTTTTGTGTACGCAAACTAAATAAATGACAGGAAACTTTGCATCGGAAAGGAAACATCAATCTAATTATGCAAAATACTCCTCATAAACTGCATCCAGCGAATAAATATCTCCTAGACGTTTCTCTCGGCAAATCCACTTTCCATCAGTAAAATCTGGTATCGGTACTGGCATAGAACCCATTGCAATGGATTGTTCGCTCAAATATGTAATTGCCATCCAACTTGCAGCATCATATACATCAATTGGAAATGCCTTATGCTGCTGAATCGATTCAATAAAGGCACGGAACACAAGATAATCCATTCCGCCATGACCGCCGCGAAGACCAAATTCTTCGTATTCACGCCAGAGTGGATGCAGGTACTCTTTCATATAAACTGCATCCGATTCCCAATGATGTGTCCAGCTAGTCGGATCTTCTGGTGTACGGTCTTCCAAATAAATCGAACGGTTGTCTTCCTGCCAAATTCCCTTCAATCCCTGCACATATCCTCCTCTGGAATATGGCCGAGGCAGAGTACAGTCATGCGTCAGCATAATCGTTTCTCCATTGGCACACTGAATCATGGTTGTTACAATGTCTCCCTGATTAAACTTTATATGAGTAAGGTCTGTGTCTGGACGGTGCTTTTGCAGCCATGCGCGCTCTCCAATGCTCTTAGATGCCATCGAAACCAGACTTAACATACGGTTGCCGCGATTCAAATTCAGATAGGAAGCAATCGGCCCCAGTTCATGAGTCGGATAAAGTTCCCCATTGCGGTGGATGAAGTGATCTTGACGATAGTGATGGGTAAGATCTCCTTCTCCGATTTCATCACGAAGGTCATGCTGATAACCGCCCCGACAATGCACCAGTTCTCCGAACACTCCCTTCTTAATCATATTTAACAGAGTCATTTCTTCTTTATTATAACAGCAATTCTCCAGCAGCATAACCGGTATTCCGGTTTTTTCACTGGTCCGCACAAGCTGCCAACATTCATTCACAGAAGAGGCTCCTCCCACTTCCATACCTACCACTTTACCATGTTCCATTGCATCGACTGCAATCATAATATGGGTTTTCCAGTCTGTCATAATAACAACCGCTTCCACATCTTCTCTGGAATTTACCTCACGATAATCCAAAGTTCCCATCGGACAGAAGCCTCTTGCTTTTTCTACATGCTCCTGCGCCGTCTTGACACGATCCTCATACACATCACATACCGCTACTACATCCACATCCGCCATAGACAATAAAAGATCTAGCTGTGGAATTCCTCGAAATCCCAATCCGATTACACCCATGCGGATGGTTCGTCCAACTTGTCCTAGTTTCATCTTCATCTTTTCCTTCCTTTTTTATATCCAGTATACTTTCTTAGGCAAAGATATGCAATATTTAATTTACACTCATAGAAAAAACTAAGTCAAAAACATCAATTTTCTTTTGGAAAGGTCTTCCCAAAAACGGTCAATGATGTATAATTATAATTAACCGAATCGGTTAAGGAGGCTGCCATGAACGAAAAATTTTTTTCTCTGCCTGCAGAAAAACAAACGGCAATTATTAATGCAGGATTTCGTGTATTTTCACAAAATTCTTATAAAAAAAGCCCTATGAGCGAAATTGCAGATGCCGCAGGTATCAGTAAATCACTGCTGTTCTATTATTTTCACAATAAAAAGGAGCTGTATCTATTTCTATGGGAAAAATGTGCCGCATTAACCATAGAAACACTTCAAAAAAGTGGTTGCTACTATCAGAAAGACTTATTTGAAAGTATGTACAAAGGCATGAAAGCCAAAATTGAAATTATGCGCCAATATCCGAACTTGGGAGCCTTCGTGCTAAAAGCATATTATGAAAAAGATCCTTCTGTATCTTCCGACATTCAAGCAAGTATTGCAAGACATGCTGACTTTAAGGAAAATGCCAAGCTATTAAATTTAGACCCGGAACAATTTGTTCCTGGACTTAATTTGAAGATGATGTACCAGGATATGTATTGGGCTTCGGAAGGCTATCTTTGGGAGAAACTGCAGCAAGGAGAAATAAATGTGGATGAAATGGAGCAGGATTTTATAAAACTGCTTGATTTTTGGAAATCAATATATTTACGAAAAGAGGGATAATTATATGGATATCATTCAAATATCAAATCTGACCAAATACTATGGGAAATCCAGGGGAATCATTGAACTGAATCTAAATATAAAAGAAGGGGAATTTTTTGGCTTTATCGGGCCAAACGGTGCTGGTAAATCTACTACCATTCGTACACTGCTTGGTTTGATCAGCCCTACATCCGGACAAGCAAGAATTTTTGGATTGGATATCCGCAAGGATAAGAATAAAATCCTATCTGATGTCGGCTATCTCCCTTCGGAAGCGGTATTCTATTCCGGCATGAAAGTCAAAGACATCTTAAAGCTATCCGCTGATTTGCGAAAAAAGGACTGTTCCGCAGAAGCAGCGAATCTCTGTGAGCGATTGCAGCTGGATATCAATCGAAAGGTGGAGGAACTGTCGTTTGGCAATCGAAAGAAGGTGGCAATTATTTCCGCCCTTCAGCATCAGCCTAAGCTTCTAATTTTAGACGAGCCTACCAGCGGTCTTGATCCTCTGATGCAGCGAGAATTCTTTGAGATTGTCAGGGAACGAAATGAAAAAGGGGTAACGGTGTTTCTTTCCAGTCATGTTCTCTCAGAAATTCAGCGTAATTGTACAAGAGCTGCTATTATTCGCGAGGGGCAAATCATTGCCTGTGACAGTGTGGAGGCACTCTCTCAGACAAATGCCAAACGAATTACTGTACACGGGCAAGTACAGCTTGACAAACTGGATGGCATCCGTGATTTAAAAGAAATGGATGGTGTTCTTAGTTTTCTCTATAGCGGCGACATCACACCATTCCTTCAAACTCTATTAACTGGAAACATTACAGACCTTTCGATGTCTGAACCAGATTTGGAAGAAATCTTCCTTCACTATTACGAAAACGGGGGTGAGCAGGCATGACTCTTATCAAGCATGAATTAAAACAGGGCTGGAAGTCCCTTGCTGTCTGGACGGCTTCCATCGGATTTTTTGTCGCAATCTGTGTGTTTATGTATCCGGAAATGAAAGGAGAAATGGCAAATGTCAGTGATATGTTCTCATCTATGGGTGCTTTTACGGCAGCCTTCGGTATGGACAGACTAAATTTTGGTACTCTAATCGGCTTTTACGCCATTGAATGCGGTAATATTTTGGGTATCGGCGGTGCGTTCTTTGCTGCGCTGATTGCTATCAATGCCCTCGCCAAAGAAGAAAAAGAGCGAACTGCTGAGTTTCTCCTTGCTCATCCAATAAGCAGAATTAGGTTAATCACAGAAAAACTCGCTGCAGTTATGCTTCAGATTATTATTATGAATGTCATTGTGTTTGCTCTATCGATTGCATCTATCATCTTAATTGAGGAAGAAATCCTCTGGAAGGAAATTTGTTTACTTCATCTTGCATATTTCCTGCTTCAAGTAGAACTTGCAGGAATTTGTTTTGGAATCTCTGCGTTCCTGCGTCACAGCGGTCTTGGCATTGGATTAGGTATTGCTATCATCATGTATTTCTTAAATATCATTGCCAACATATCAGAAAGTGCAGAGTTTCTTAAATACATTACTCCATTCGGCTATACAGAGGGAGCAGATATCATTGCGAATGGCAGTATTGATGCAAAGATGGTTCTAATCGGTATGGCAGCTGCCGTGATTGGAATAATAGCGGCCTATTGGAAATATACCCAAAAAGATATTTGTTGATAAGGTTCTGTTTTTCGGGTCAAAACAACAAGGCAGGATTTAACCCCTGCCTTGTTGTTTTATCAATCGTAAGGTATATGATCCATCGATTTTCAATCTCTCACTATTCCTTTGCAACTCGTCTATTATCCTGAATATGATTTTGGAATGTATAGCAATACCCTTTCAAAAGTTCTGCGTGATCTATTCCTCGCTGTGTCAAATACCCTGTAGTAAAAAGCACGCTCCAAAGGTTATCTATGGTGTTGTCAATCTCATTATAAGTCAAATCAGGACGAATTTCTTTTATAATTGTTTCTCCTGAAATCAATCGCTCAATCTCATCCCGCGTCTTCTTATTGGCTTTATCAACGAAACGCCGCACAATGCTGTTGCTACTGGTATTCGACCAATAATCCTCCGGTAATGCCATCGGATCAGCCAAAAGCGTGTAGCAGTAATTGATGACATCCCATGGGCAATATACAGCCACATTACCAAAACGATATCCATCGTACCACTCTTTGACTGTATGATAGAAATCTGAAAGTTTGTAGTAAGCCAAAAGTTCCTTTACTTCATCATCGGTGAAGCCGAAATATTCATCAAAATGCACATCTGTAATCGATAACGTATTTAAATTATTCAATCCCGTAAAAATACTTTCTTTTGAAACACGCAGGCAGCCTGTGAGTACCGCAAAATGCAAATTCACATTGGTCTTAAGCGAATTGCTGAACATATTGCGAATCAGTGATACCATTTCGTTATAGTATCCTGCCTGCAATGCTTTGTCTAACGGAACATCGTACTCATCAATCAGCAAACTGACTACTCCCACAGGCAAGCCTGTGGGGTTCTTACTATCAAGCGTAGCTTGTA
>JBJELF010000117.1:0-40770 GCA_051879015.1 Lachnospiraceae bacterium | reverse complement strand
AGGAGGAATCAATTATGATTTTACTACCAGTACCAAAAAAGGTAGAGGAAAAATCAGGTGTATATGCAATGGACCTGACCTCTATGATTATGCTGGATTGTTCATGCAGTACAGAGGCATTGGTATATGCCAAAATGCTGCAAGAGGAAATTCAAACCTATGCAGGGATTACTTTGTCTATCTCTCGAGGCAAGGCAAGAAAAGGTGATATCTTATTAAAAATTGATTCGGCTATGCCGGAAGAACATTATCAGCTGGAAATAACACCGGAGATGGTAGTGATTGTTGGAGGAAGTGTAATTTCCATGGGCTGGGGGGTACAGACTTTGCGTCAAATTGTTAGACAGCAGGCAGGATTATTGGATGCGGTCTTGATTGATGATGAGCCATCGGTGTCCAATCGTGGATTGTTCCATGATGTAACTCGCGGTCGTATTTTGAAGCTGGCTGATATGAAAAAATTGGTTGATATTTTGGCATTTTACAAAATTAACCAATTCCAACTGAATATTGAACATAGTTATCTTTTCCGTGATTTGGTAGAAATGTGGAGAGATGAAACTCCGTTGACATCAGATGAAATTTTAGAATTAGATACGTATTGCTATGAGCGTGGAATTGAGCTGATTCCTGCCATTGCAACTTTCGGTCATTTACATAAGCTACTGTCTACCAAGACCTATAAAGATTTGTGTGAATTAGAAAACAGCGATGATCCGAATGTGGCATTTTCTTTTCTGGATCGCATGAACCATCACACGCTTAACGTGTCCAATCCAAAGTCTCTGCCGCTGATTTATGATATGATGGAAGAATATATGAGTCTGTTCCGCAGCAATAAATTTAATATTTGCTGTGATGAGACTTTTGATTTGGGCAAAGGCAGAAGTGCTGCTTTGGCTGAGCAGGAAGGAACAGGAAATTTATATGTGAATCATATTTTATCCTTGTTTGAATTTTTGAGTCAGCATGGCAAAACTCCAATGTTCTGGGGCGATATTATTTGTAAATACCCAGAATTGATTAAAAAATTGCCAGAGGGTACTATTTGTTTAAATTGGGGCTACAGCCCATACCAAAATGAGGATGCCAGCCGTATTTTTGCTGAGGCGGGTGCGACACAGTATATGTGTCCAGGCTGTTGTGGATGGAATATGTGGATTAACACCATGACGAGCAGTTACCTCAATGTCAAGAGGATGTGTGAGTTTGGCAAGAAATATCGGGCGCTTGGTGTGTTAAATACAGACTGGGGTGATTATGGGCATATCAATCAGCCAATATTCTCAACACCAGGTATCATTTATGGTGCGGTCTTTTCTTGGGGAGACTGTGATTTGAGCTTAGAAGAGATAAATCGTCAGATTTCGATCTTGGAATTTGGGGATGCATCGGGCAGATTGGTACAGTGCTGGACAGATTCTGACTGTAAGTCCACCTTTGACTGGCATCATGTGGTTCACTATAAAGAATGGACTCAGAAGAAGTTTTCAAAGGAAATGATAATGAGTAAATTCCTGGAGGTACCGATGGATCGAGTTCCAGAGCGCAATGAGCAGATTATGGCGTTGGAGCAGGAAATCCGTAGAATTAGTCGTTCTATGGATACCAAACATCGTGAAGTTGTAACTAACACATTACTTTCGTTGGAGGCAATGCGTATCTGGAATGATGTGGGATTGTATCTTTGGGTGAAATTAACCAAACCGGAAAAAGAGTATGCACTGAGAAATCCTATGGAGATGGCAGAAGATTTGGAGCGTTGGCTGTACTATTACAAGGAGAGCTGGAGAGCGACATGCAAGGAAGGCGACCTGTATCAGATTTCACAGGTATTCTTCTGGTACACCAATATGCTCAGAGAGGATGCCTTAAACCAGTAGGAAAAATCTGAAATCATATCAATAACGATTCTGTCAATATCCTGTATGTTAGGCAGAATCGTTACTAAGAATAAACGAAAGTTGAGGAAACTTCGATGCAGCAAAATGAATTGCGCAGTGTGCGCTTGATAGAAGAAGCAAAAAAGATTGCAGATAAGTTATGTGAAAAATTACAGCAGAAGTCTCATGGGTTATCCGATGAAGAAGAGGAAAAATTAATCGTCATGTTTCGCCAGTGTTTTTTGAATACCATCGAGACGACGGTGCGCTGTATCAACAAAAATGAAATTTTTCTGATTACTGGAGATATTGAGGCCATGTGGCTAAGAGACAGTAGTTGTCAGGTGGTACATTATTTATCTTTTTTAAATGAGTCGAAGGATTTAAGGGAGATGGTAAGAGATTTGCTTTGGAAGCAATTTCAGCAGATTGCTATTGATCCCTATGCCAATGCCTTTAATCCAGAGCCAAATGGTGCTTGCTGGGCGAAGGACCATACCGATGATAATCCTTGGGAGTGGGAGCGCAAGTATGAGATTGACTCGCTCTGCTACCCTGTATGGCTCTTAGAGCAGTATTGGAAGCTGACACAGGATACGAGTGTGTTTACTCCTGAGATTGAAGAAACGCTGGAGCTTATTTTAACTACTTGGAAAAAAGAGCAGCATCATATGACCGATTCGAACTATTATTTTGAGCGTGACAATTGTCCTCCATCGGATACTCTCTGTTGTGGGGGCAAGGGTACGCCAGTTGGCTACACGGGTATGATTTGGTCTGGTTTTCGTCCAAGTGATGATGCCTGCAAGTACGGTTATTTAGTCCCATCCAACTGTTTTGCAGCCAGAGTGTGTGGCATGATTGCTGAGATAGCAGAATGTATCTATCAAAATTCCAAATTGGCAGAGCAGGCACTGAGCATGAAAGCAGAGGTAGAGGCTGGATTACAGCAGTTTGCTGTGTTTGAGCATCCCGTTTACGGCAAAATGTATGCCTATGAAGTGGATGGTTTGGGAAACCGTAATTGTATGGACGATGCGAATGTACCAAGTTTGTTGGCATTGCCTTGGCTGGGCTGTGTTGATAAGGAAGATGAGATTTATCAGAATACAAGAAAATTTGTACTCAGCAAGGATAATCCATTCTTTTATGAAGGATTGGAGGCAAAGGGAGTGGGAAGTCCTCACACGCCATATCGCTATGTTTGGCCAATTGCGCTGTCTGTTCAAGGCATGACTTCCTGTGATTCCAAGGAGCAGAAAGAAATATTGAAGACACTGCTTCATACCGATGCTGGCACTGGATTTATGCATGAGGGATTTTTGTGTGACGACTCGACCCAGTTTACGAGACCTTGGTTTGCATGGTCAAATTCGATGTTTGCCATGTTCGTAGAACAAATATTATTGTAAAATGCCTATTTGGCAGATATTAAGATAGGTTAAAAATGATGTATCTGCTGGATAGGAAGGATGATATTGTATAGAGCAGTATGCCTGTCAGCAGGCATTATCGTATAAGAAAGGAATGGAGATTATGAAATTTGCAAAGGAAAGAGCGCAGGTCATTTGTAGTCAGTTAAGAGGATTGTCTATCGTAAAAAGGATTCGCTTAGGTGATTTCCAGATGAAAAAGGGATGTTTCATTGATGTAAAGGAAGTGGATGAGAGCGAGATTCCATGGGAGCCATTTGAGGCAGGTAAGGATCTCTGGTATGGACCAGATGGACATTACTGGTTTCGTACTACTGTGACGATTCCAGAGGAGCTGGATCAAAAGCCAGTACAGCTTCGGATTCATACCGGTTTAACTGATTGGGATGATGGACAGAATCCTCAATTTTTGGCGTTTATTGATGGAGAGGTAGTACAGGGTTTGGATATCAATCATCGTGAAATCGTTTTGAGTCACTGTGCTGAGGGCGGAAAGACATTCCAGTTGGATTTGCAGTCTTACACGGGTACCTTGCATTCTGAGCTGAAGTTGTTGGCTGATATAGAACAGGTAGCCTTGGATGTGAAGGCGCTCTATTACGACATTCAGGTGCCACTCTGGGGATTGAATCGTATGGAGGAAAATGATAAGGAGCGTTTTCAGATTGAGACAATTGTCACTGACACAATCAATTTAATTGATTTGCGTAAGCCTTACACCAAGGAGTTCCATGATTCCATCAAGGTGGCATCGGATTACATTGGCAAGGCTTTGTATGAAGATTTGGCAGGTTATAGTGATATTGTTGCAACTTGTATCGGACACACTCACATTGATGTAGCTTGGCTTTGGACCGTGGAACAGGTGCGTCAGAAATCCTGCCGCAGTTTTGCGACTGTATTAAAATTGATGAAAGAATATCCAAATTATAAGTTTATGTCCAGCCAGCCTCAGTTGTATGAGTTTGTAAAAGAGCGTCATCCAGAGATGTATGAAGAAATTAAGGAGCGTGTTAAGGAAGGACGTTGGGAGCCAGAAGGCGGTATGTGGGTAGAGGCCGATTGTAACTTGACTTCCGGAGAATCGTTAGTTCGTCAATTTTTAGTAGGAAAGAAATTCTTTAAAGAAGAATTTGATAAGGATAATTATATTTTGTGGCTGCCAGATGTATTTGGATACAGTGCGGCATTGCCTCAGATTATGAAAAAGTCTGGAATTCAGTATTTTATGACAACTAAGTTGGCTTGGAATGAATACAATAAACTTCCAAATGATACCTTTATGTGGGAGGGTATTGATGGCTCTCAGATTTTGACTCATCTGATTACCACATTGGGTGTCAATCAGAGTGAGAGCAGCTTCTTTACAACCTACAATGGTATGCTTCATCCGGATGCTATCATGGGTGCATGGCGTAGATACAGCAATAAGGAAATCAATGATGATATTTTGATTTCCTATGGTTATGGTGATGGAGGCGGCGGTCCTACCAGAAGAATGTTGGAAACTTCCAAGCGTATGGAAAAGGGTATCAAGGGCATTCCGAAAGTGCGTCAGGAAGGTTCTTTAACGTATTTCAGAGAGTTGGAAGCTCGCGTAAAAGATAATCGTCGTCTGGCTACTTGGGTTGGAGAGCTGTATTTTGAGTATCACAGAGGAACCTATACTTCTATGGCAAGAAATAAGCGCTCAAATCGCAAGGCAGAATTTGATATTATGAATCTGGAACTTTTATCTGTATTGGCAGAGAAGTACGGTGTGGCTTATCCAAAGGAGGAATTGGATGCATTGTGGAAGCTCATTTTGAGAAATCAGTTCCATGATATTTTGCCAGGTTCCTCTATCCGTGAAGTATATGATGTGACCAAAGTTGAGTACGCACAGATGGCAGAGCAGATGGCTGCGATGATAAAAGAGCGTATCGAAGCGATGATAGAAAAGCAGGAAGGACTGACCGTATTTAATACCTTAGGTTTTGAGAGAAATGATGTGGTTTCTCTTGGACAGGTATCCGCTGCGGGCGTGACTGACGGTATCCGTGTTTATCCGGTACAGCAGACAGAAAATGGAGCAATTGCCTATGTAGAGCATATGCCATCCAAGGGTTATCTGACCTTAAGTGGCTGTGACGCGGCAGCAGAAGTGCCATTCTCCTTTGATGGAACCATCATTGAGACTCCTTACTACCAGATTACTTTGGATGATAAGGCACAGTTTACTTCCATTTATGATAAAAAGAATGATAGAGAAGTATTGAAGCCAGGAACCATTGGCAATGAGCTTCGTGTCTATGAGGATAAGCCATGCTGCTACAGCAGTTGGAATATTGATGTATTTTATACTGAAAAATCTTATGCAGTGGACAATGTGGTATCTCTCAGCTGGGAGGAAGTGGGTCCAGTACGTGCAACATTGAAGGTAGAGCGTCAGTTTATGGATTGTGTGATTCGTCAGAAGATTCATTTTTATGCCAATACTGCCCGTATCGATTTTGAGACCTATGTGGATTGGAAGCTTTGCGAGCACTTAATGAAGGTACATTTCCCAATCGATATTCATACGGACGAAGCGACCTTCGATATCCAGTTTGGTAATTTAAAAAGAAAGATTCATCAGAATACGAGCTGGGATGTGGCAAGATTTGAGAGCTGTGCTCAAAAGTGGATGGATATGTCGGAAGGCGGATATGGTGTCAGTTTGCTGAATGACTGCAAGTATGGACATTCGGCATTGAATGGTGTGATGTCCTTGACTTTGTTGAAGTCTGGTACCGAGCCAAACAAAACTGCCGATCAGGAAGAACATTACTTTACTTACTCTCTGTATCCACATGCTGGCAGCTGGCAGCAGGGCGGTACTGTGAAGGAAGCTATGAATTTGAATGTACCGGCGATTGCAGTCGCAGGTCAGGCAAAGAATCGCAGTATGTCT
Source organism: Lachnospiraceae bacterium (assembly GCA_051879015.1). Classification (GTDB taxonomy): domain Bacteria; phylum Bacillota; class Clostridia; order Lachnospirales; family Lachnospiraceae; genus JBJELF01. The sequence goes on along the minus strand of JBJELF010000117.1, from coordinate 34,522 downwards.
TTCATGAGTGTGGATCAGCCAAATGTGGTACTTGAGACTATCAAGCAGGCGGAAGATAAGGATGGTATCATCGTTCGTTGCTATGAGGTAGAAAATTGCAGAAGCAAAGTTACGTTAACAGTAAATCATCCGATTGCAGAGGCAATTGAGACTAACTTGATGGAAGAAGCAGAGGGTAATGTAGAAGTAAATGGAAATCAGATTACCTTCCAAATCAAACCTTATGAAATCAAGACATTCCGCTTGAAGTAAAAATAATAACGTCTGAAAAACAACGGCGATAAGGTGGGTAGAGTGATGAAGCATTTAATATACGCCTATGTGGGCAGTGGTGATTTTACACAGGAAGATGCAGGCAAGTTGGATGGAATTCACATCGCTTTTGGATATTTAGACAGGGAGGGAGGTGTGCACTGTGCCAAGCATGATAAGGTAGCGATGATTCCGCAGATACGAGAGTGGAATCCAAACTTAAAAATTGTGCTTTCCATGGTGCAGCACCAGTCCGATGCGTTTACTCTTTGCTGTCGAACGGATGAGATGAGAAAAAAGACGGCAGGAGCTTTGGCAGAAAGCTGTTTCATCTATGATTTTGACGGGATTGATTTAGACTGGGAGTATCCCTGTGTGCCGTCCAATGGCAGTGATGTGGTGCCGGAGGATAAATACAATTTTACCTTATTTTGCAAAGAAATCCGAGCTTCTTTGGATATACTGGAGCAGCAGGATGGACGACATCGCACCCTGTCCATTGCTGCGGGAGCAGATTTATATTATGTAAATTGTGTGGAAATTGATAAATTAAATGAAATTTTAGACTACATCTGCGTTATGACTTACGATTTGAAATGTGGTTTTCATGCTTTGGCAGGGCATCATACTGCCTTATTTTCTAATCGAGGCGATGTATTCCAAAACAGTTGTGCTCAGGCATTGGAATTGTTTGAGAAATATGGGGCAGATAAGAGGAAACTTTTGATGGGGGCTGCGTTCTATTCGCGCAAATGGACAAATTTGAGTGACAGAAATCATGGATTGCTGCAGATTTGTGCGACCAGCGGCGGATATGGGCCAGATTATGAAGTGTTGGCGAGAGATTATATTAATAAAAATGGGTACACCGAGTATTGGGATGATGAAGCGAAGGCACCGTACTTGTTTGATGGTTCCACCTTTATTTCCTACGATAATCCAAAATCGCTGACTTTAAAAGCGCAGTACGTCAAACAAAAAGAGTATGCAGGAATCTTTTATTGGGAGCACAAATGTGACTCGACAGGGACTTTGTTGGACGCATTATATGAAGAAATGGCAAAGGAGGACTCTGAATGAGTGAGGTTGTAAAAAATGAAGAACAGCTGCGTGAGGAGGCAAGTAAAGCAGCGGAAAATACAGAAGAAAAAACAGTGGAAGTAGTGAATGGTGTTCACAATTATAGCACCGAAGATGCTTATGTATGGCCTACCAGCAAGCCAGTCTTGAGACAGTTGGAATGGTTTCAGGATCAGAAGTTAGCGTTAATGATGCACTGGGGACCCTATTCTCAGATTGGGTTGGTTGAATCCTGGGCTCTCAGTGATATGGATGCCGACTGGTCAAGAGATGAAGTGGATTGGGAAGTAGATGGTGAGAGTTTTAAGCAGCAGTATCGCGATTTAAATAAGACATTTAATCCAATTCGTTTTGAGCCAGAAAAATGGGCCGATGCAGCTGCCGATGCAGGATTTCGCTATTTTATTTTTACTACGAAGCATCACGATGGATTTTGTATGTTTGATTCTAAGTATTCCGATTACAAAATCACAGCACCAGATTGTCCATTTCACACCAATCGTTATGCTGATGTGTGTGCCCATCTATTTGAGTCAATGAGAAAGAGAAAGATTGGTATTGCGGCCTATTTCTCCAAGGCAGATTGGCATGTGCCAAGCTACTGGAATGACAAAATGGAGAGGGGTAGTTTTACATGGAGAGGACCTTCCTATCGACCAGAAGAACATCCAGAGCTGTGGGAGGAGTTCGTTCAGTTTACTCAGAATCAGGTAAAGGAATTGACAACCAATTATGGTAAGATTGATATTCTCTGGTTTGATGCAGGCTGGGTTTGTGAGCGCAGAGGGCAGGATATTCGTCTTGGTGAGATGATAGAGGAAATTCGCAAATATCAGCCTTGGGTCTTGTCAGCAGACCGCACGATTGGTGGACCTTATGAAAATTATGTGACACCAGAGCAGTGCGTGCCTGATGAACCTCTTCGTATCCCGTGGGAGAGTTGTATCACTATGGGAACCTCGTTCTCTTTCAAGTATGAAGATGAGTATAAGAGTCCAAGACAAATTGCCTGCTTGTTGGTAGATATTGTCGCAAAGGGCGGAAATTTGGCTCTGAATGTGGGACCGCAGCCAGATGGACGTATTCCAAAGGGCGCACTCAAAACGATGAAGGGTCTGGGTGAGTGGATGCGTACTTACGGTGAGGCAATCTATGGCACACGTATCTGTGCTCCTTATAAGAAAGATGACATTTGTTTTACACAGAAGGCAAAGGAAAAGCTGGTTTATGCTTTTTGTATGTACCCAGATGAGACAGCAACGGTTAAGACAGAGGTGAAGATTCCTTTTGAGGGAGAAGTGACAGCCATTGAACAGCTGGGCGCAGAAATTTCTGTGGAATTTAAGCGTATTGAGGGTGGCTATCTGGTAACATCAGCTGCAGAGGAGAGTACACCAATTGGACAGGTGTTCCGTCTCCATTGTGTCTGATAGAGTAGTGATTCACAACTATTTTTGCGTCGATGAAGGCGGCAGAATGGAGATGATATGAGATATTTGTTGGAATGCTGTGTAGACAGCGTGGAATCTGCCATCAATGCTCAGAAAGGAGGCGCAGATCGCTTGGAGCTCTGCGCCAATCTGATTATTGGCGGGACTACCCCTAATATTGCTCTATATCGGGAATTACGTCAATATGTGGAGATTCCAGTGAGGGTGCTGATTCGCCCTAGGTTTGGAGATTTTTGTTATAGCTGCTATGAGAAAAATCAAATTCTGGATGAAATTGGAAGTTGGTGTGAGTTAGATATTGAGGGTGTAGTCATCGGTGCTTTGGATGAGGATGGAGACTTGGATGTTGCTTTTATGGAGCAGTGTGCAGCGGCAGCATCAGGAAAGAGAATTACCATGCATCGTGCTTTTGATATGTGTCGAGATCCATTTTGGACGATGGAACAAGTTATTTCACTGGGGATTGACACAATTTTGACATCTGGACAGTGTATGAGTTGTTTGGAGGGAGTAGATCTGCTGCGGCAGCTGCAGGCAGCAGCGGCTGGACGAATCCAGATTATGGCAGGAGGAGGAGTCAATGCGGCGGTTATTAAAACCTTAGCTGCTGCGACGGATCTCTGCACTTTTCATATGTCTGGAAAAGAAACTTTGGACAGTAAGATGCGATATCGCAAGGGGGCTGTCAGCATGGGCTTACCTTCTCTGTCCGAATATGAAATTTGGCGAACCTCGCAGGAAAAAGTGAGAGCGGCAAAGAACGTGCTTGGTGAGTTGAGTTAACTGAGCATGGATTGAAATAAAGAAATAAGATAAGGATTTTATAAAATGTTTTCAGAGAAATACAGTCAAGAAATTGAGGCGGCCTTTCAAAGACAAATGACATTGTTGGAATGCCGCAGAGAAGAAATTGAGGCAACATTGTCTCATTGTGATACGGATGAGGCGGAGGCATTGAAATATTTATATACAGCAATGCCGATTTGTGATGCGTTGGATTATCCAGCGGAGGTCTTTTTCGCTTATGCAAGACATGGTGCATTTCTGTGGAATTCCGGTCCTTTTGCAGGTAAGGTGCCAGAGAAAATGTTTGCCAATTATGTGCTGCATCACCGTATTAACAATGAGGATATTGTGGAGCATCGCGAATTTTTCTATAGTCAGTTAAAAGATATCATTGCTGGAAAAGACATGCAGCATGCAGTCATTGCAGCTAACTATTGGTGTGCTGAGGAAGGTACCTATCACACTACAGATGATCGTACCGAAAATCCTATGACTATGTATCATACTGCGCTGGGACGCTGCGGTGAGGAGTCTACTTTTACAGTCAGTGTATTCCGCTCCTTAGGTATTCCTGCAAGACAGGTGTATGTTCCACTGTGGTCTCACTGTGATGATAATCATGCGTGGGTGGAAGCTTGGTGTGATGGTAAATGGTATTTTTTGGGAGCATGTGAACCAGAGGAAATTTTAAATCGTGGTTGGTTTACTGCTGCTTCTGCCAGAGCGATGTTGGTACATTCCAGATGGTTTGGTCAGGAAGAACCTGATGATGAAATTGTTGGAAGAGGCGGTATGTCAAGAATTGTCAACCATTTGGATTTATATGCTAAGACCGTAGAAATGCACATTCATATCTCGGATGAGACAGGAGCACCTGTATCGGGTGCTAAGGTCATGTTTCAGGTACTCAATTATGCTCATTTCGGCAATGTTGCTACAGTGTTTGCCGATGAACAGGGCAATGCCGTCTTAAAGACTGGATATGGTTCTCTTTTGGTTTGTGCCAGCGATGGTAGGAAATATGGTGAAGTGCTGGCTGCCTTGGAGGAAGGTGAGGAGAAGGTATTTCAGATTGTACTTAGAGAGAATATGCAGGAGTTGGATGTACCGGTAGACATGGACTTCATTGCTCCAAGTGGTGTGAGCAGATATAATAATCAGCTGACAAAAGAGCAGAAAGCATTAGGCGATTTACATTTGAGGGAAGCAGCAAAAAAACGTGAGAAAAAAATTGCTGGCTTTTATCCAGAAGAGGAGATGGAGCATTATATTGCTGCCTTTCCGGCGGAGAGACAGAATTTTATTCGCGAGTGTTTAAAAAAATCACGTGGAAATATTGCTGAGGTAAAGAAATTTTTAAATTGGGACTGCACAAATATTTGCCCAGAGGATTGGAAATATAAGATATTGGCTACCTTAAGCGATAAAGATTTTTGGGATTTGAAGGCGGATTTGTTGATAGAGCATTGTACCTGTACTGAACCAGATGCTTCTTTGACAGAAAAGGTCTTTGACTCCTATATTCTCTGTCCTCGTGTATCCTATGAACCTTTGGTACCATGGCGCAAGTGGCTGCAGAACTACTTTACAGCAGAGCAAAAGGAAAAAATTTATTCCAATCCAAAGTGGGTTTACGAGTATGTCAATGCTCATGTAAAGGTAAGACCTGACTTAGAGTATAGTCGGCTGATTACCAGTGCCAGAGGATGTCTGGAAGGCGGTATCGGCAGCGATCACTCGAAAAAGGTGACTTGTGTGCAGATTTATCGTGCGCTTGGAATTCCAGCTCGTTTAAATCCAGTGGACTATGCGCTTGAATGTTATTGCAATGGAGAATTTCTTACAATTGGACGTATAGTTGAGGACCGTCGTGAGAGAAGTGCTAAGCTATGGCTGCGTGGACCAGTCGAGCCGGATGTACGCTACCTGGAGCAATTATCAGTGGCCGAATTTGTCGATCAGCAGTTCCGAGTTCTGTGGTTGAGTGAGGAGAATGTCACTCGAAAAGGTCATGAAATAGGCATTGATTTGGTACCAGGAATCTACCGTCTTGTCAGTACCAATCGTCTCACCAATGGAAATCAATTGGCACAGAAAGTGGATTTCACTATTGCGGATGGAGAAGAAAAGCATATTACGCTGTTTTTGCGCGGAGCAAAATTAGAGGATATGCTAGAGGATAATCCGATTGATGATATCCCACTGTGCAGTCTAAACGGAGAGGAAAGAATGATGTCTGAGTGGGAAGGAAAGGGAAAGGCTCTGTTTATTTGGCTGGAAGAGAGCCGTGAGCCTACGGAACATATCTTAAATGAGCTCTACGATCAGAGAAAGGAATTTCAGAAGATATCGGCACCTATCTATTTTGTCATCCAGCAGAAGGAGGCATTGAAAAATCCAACGCTGCAGCGCACTTTGAGTGTACTGCCAAATGTTCAGATACTGCAGGATGATTTTGACACAAACTATAATACATTGGTGCGCCAAATGTTTTTAGAGCCAGGAAAATTGCCGTTCATTTTAGTTACGGGTGAAAATCATGATGGAATTTATGGTATTGCCGGATACAATGTAGGTACTGCATCCATGTTAGCAAAAATATTGGCAAATTAATCAATTGGTGATGCCTGCTCTGCAGGCATCACCAATTATATGAGAAACTACTTTTTATCAAGAGTTTTCCTTACTAAAAGTAGAGTAAATTGCCTTAATCTTGTAAAATTTGAGTAGAACGGCTCAGTTTTACTTCTGAACGAATATAGATGAGTTCTTTGCCTGCATCAGTATACTGCATGCGATAAAAAAGCTGTTTGGCTAGTCTTGTGCCGATGCGTTTCGTATTGACGAGTACTGTGGTCAATTCATTGCTGTGAGAAATTTCCGTTGTGCCATCAAAACCAGAAATGGCGATGTCCTGTGGAATTTGGTAGCCACGCTGCTCTAAGCTGTTCCAGAGAATGTTGGCTACATAGTCATTGGCACAGATAATCGCTTCTGGCAGGGTAGTCAGCTGGTCCAGAAATTCATTAATTTTCTCGGCATAAGAGTCTGCACTAAACTTTGTGGTTAAACAAAAATCAGGATTGACAGGAAGCTGATTTGCCTGCATGGCATGAAGAAATCCTTGATAGCGTTCTTGATTGGTGTAGGCATAGTTGATATCACCGATAAAACCAATCTTCTTTAACCCTTGAGAAATCAGATGATTGGTGATTTCTGCAATTTCATGAAAACCTTCAATGAAACATAAATCGCCATTTAAATGGTAAAGAGAGAAGGAAGGAGTAATGTCAAGAAATACCTTTGGCAGGTCTAGTTCATTAAGTAAATGCAGCAGACGGTTGTTGTAAATATTCAGTACAATGAAACCTTGAATGGAACCGTTAAAAAATTGCATGGACAGCTGATAATCTTCTGGAATATTGGTTGGAAGATAAATGTAAAGCATACTATAATTTTGTTGAGAGGCTCTCTTGGCAATTTCATGAAGAATGCTCATCCAAAAAATCGAAGTTTCAGGGTGAGAAACCGCGACCGCTATGGTTTTTGAGTTGGTTGAGGATTCGGATGTTGTGTTGGCTGAATGAGATTCTGGCAGCTGGGGCTGATTGGCGAGGGGGATTGGATAGCCCAATTCTCTTGCCTTGTTGAATACTTTTTGACGCATTTCTTCAGAAGTGCCGCTTTTGCCGCTGAATACCTTCCAGACAGATACTCGGGAAATCCCTAAGGCATCTGCAATGTCTTTTTCGGTAATCTTTTTCAAAGCAAAACCTCCTTACTTGCTGCGTGACGCAAAATGAGTAACCTTACCATCTGAAAAAATGGAAAGTTCACCAATGCCGTCACAGTCGGGGCAGCTGATTTCAAAGGTATGGCGTGTCGTCTGTACACGATAAGGCAGTTCTGCCACAGTACTATTTTCTTTACAGGGGCTGAGACGGCGAAGAATCGATAAGAGTACATCCAGTTGGTCAGTATAGCAGCCATTTTCGTCGAGATGAGCCTGTTCTGCATAGTAGAGCTTTCTGAGTTCCCATTTGCGATATTCATCATTAGGAATGACATAGTGGTCATCGGATTGATTGGACTCACTGAAAAAGAGAAATCCCCATAGTTCTGGATAATGGATGTTAATAACTCCTGTAGGTGCCCACACCCAGTTATCCTCTGGAAGAGGACCGCTGCCGTCTGGCTTTAAACGTTTTTTATAGGTATTTTCTACGATATCTACAAGCCACTGTACACGTGAGAAGTTCAGACGATAATATTCGCCGTCCACAGGAGGGCGATTTTGAGCCGCACACTCTGAGAGAGCTGAAAAGGGAAGCACTACTTCAACGGACCAGTATTTATTTTGAGCAGATGGATCATTTAAAGTACCGTCGATGTAAACCGCAGATCGAAGTCCATGGAAATCAAATCCATTGACAGGTTTGCCCATATCATGGTAAGCTTTGGTAAGCATCAGGTCCCAGACTGTGTTTTTGGCGTTCATTTCATATTCATAGTATTGTTGAGTGTCAGAGTCTGGATCAATAAAGATTTCAAAATCATTGTCATAAAAAATGACGGACTCTCGTTCTGTCAAAGTTCCCCAGATTTCATCACCATACAAGATAGCACCTATGTAGAGATGTTCTTTATCCCATGCCATTTTTGCGCGGGTAGAAAAGCGAGGCATTGGGCGAATAGGACCTTCGATGTCAATAAATTCGTCAGTAAAAGGAATATCCTTCCAAAAATCTTTCAAGAGATTACCATCTAGCGTAAAAGGTTTGTCATTATAGCGACAGATATACACTGGAGGTTGAAAGGAGATGGCTGGTATTGGTATTCTGTAAGAAATAGGCATAATAGAATCCCCCTAAGTTTTATAAAAGATTTATATCATTTATTATATAGATTATACCAGTCAAGGACTATAAAATCAATCAAAAAATTAGCATTTTGTAAAATATAAATGAAAAGTTCTGTTAATTGGTTATATATGAAATATGCTTGCATGAGCGCATATAGGATCATTTGATGAGATAATCGGCATGAGCAGTGATAGCTTGGATTGCTTACAGCGCTTGTGGGGGCTGGAAGCACCGAGCAATCGGCCGAGTGTAAAAAATATAAGAATAAAATAGAGCTGTAAAACAGTAGAACGGAGAAAGAATGGAATGTTATAAAAATCCTCAATATTCCCCAAAAGAGAGGGCAGAAGATTTGCTTAGCCGCATGACTCTTGTGGAGAAAGTAGGGCAAATCAATCAAAGACTGTATGGTTTTCAAATTTATGAACGCAAGGGCGAGAAGGTAACTTTGAGTCAGGAATTTTGTGATGAGGTAAAGCACTTTGGAGGTTTGGGGGTACTGTATGGTCTCTACCGTGCAGATCCCTGGTCACAGAAGACTGAGGAGAATGGAATTACTCCTGAGTTTTCAAAGCAAATTTATAATCAGGTACAGGAGTATGTCCTTCGGCATTCTCGTTTGGGTATTCCGATGATGATGAGCTCAGAATGTCCTCATGGACATCAGGCGTTGGAAGGTACTATGCTGCCTGTTAATTTAGCAGTGGGCTGCACTTTTAACCCGGATTTATTGGAGCAAGCTTATGCCTCCTGCGGAAAACAGCTTCAGGATGGACATGTGGATTTTGCTTTAATGTCTGTGTTGGATGTAATGCGTGACCCACGTTGGGGCAGAAGCGAGGAATGTTATTCGGAGGACCCTTATTTGTCTAGTAAGTTGGCGGCAGCAGCGGTGCGTGGAATGCAGTCATCGGGAGTCATAGCAGTAGCAAAGCATCTCTGTGCTCAGGGCGAGGGAACAGGCGGTATCAATGCCAGTGCAGCTCGCATTGGAGAACGAGAGCTTCGAGAGATTCATCTGCCATCCATGGAAGCTTGCTGTAAAGAAGGCGTCAAAGGGGTGATGGCAGCCTATAATGAGATTGATGGTGTATTTTGTCATGCCAATCCCTATTTGTTAAAGCATATTTTAAGGGAAGAGATGGGATTTGAGGGTATAGTTATGGCAGATGGTCTGGCTATTGATAATCTCAGAAATTTGACGGGAAATAAAGAAAAGGCTGGTGTTCTGGCAAGAAAATCAGGTGTGGATATTAGCTTGTGGGACAAAGGATTTTCTCTGTTGGATAAAGCAGTAGAGGATGGGCTGATTGATGAGGAAGAAATTGATGAGGCAGTTCTGCGGGTATTAGAATTAAAGTTTGAGCGAGGGCTGTTTGAACATCCTTATATGGACAGCAATATGAAGGCAGGATCTGACTACGGCACAGATGAGTTGTCTGAGAAAATTGCAGAGGAGTCGGTGGTGCTGCTAAAAAATGACAATCAGTTTCTTCCATTAGATGTACATAGATTCAATAAAGAACATTTACACCCAGTCAAAAAGATAGCAGTGATTGGACCAAATGCGAATGATCGATATCGACAGATGGGAGATTATACGCCGCCAGTGGCCCATGAGAAGAGCTGTACTGTCTGGGAAGGAATGAGACAATTAAGTTCTGATGGGATGGAAGTCTGCTTTTCAAAGGGATGTGATGTACTAGAAGGCAGCCAGCAGGAGCGGGAGCAGGCTGTTGCTCTTGCAAGAGATTGTGATGCGATTGTATTGGTCTTGGGAGGCTCCTCCTCTCGATATGAGGGGGTATCTTATGATGCTAACGGTGCGGCAAATTTATCTGGCGGTAAAATCGCTATGGAATGTGGAGAGGGGATGGATGTATCCGATTTACAATTGCCTTTGGTACAGCGGGAGCTGTTTGATGCCCTGATAGCTCTGCAAAAGCCCATTGTCACGGTTGTGATTGCTGGCCGTGCTTATGCCATTCCAGATATTGTTAAAAAGAGTACCGCTCTTTTGTATGCTCCTTATCCAGGTCCATGGGGTGGTTTAGCCATTGCAAAAGTTTTATATGGTCTATGCGCTCCACAGGGACGTTTGGCTTTCTCGATTCCTGCCAGCAGTGCCCAGCTTCCAGTTTATTACAATTATAAATCTTCCTATGTGGCAATGAACTATTGTAACGAGAGAAGAGGGGTATTGTATCGCTTTGGAGAGGGATTAAGTTATAGTACATTTTCTTATCATAATATTCACCTGTCTGTGGGGGAAGAACCCCATAGTTATTGTCTGCAGATGACCATTACCAATGAAGGGGATTATGCAGCAGCTGCAGTACCTCAGCTCTATATCAGGCGATTGGAGGCGTCTACGACACGCAGAGTGCGCGAGTTAAAAAACTTTCAAAAAATTTACCTTCAGCCAAAAGAAAGCAAAAGTGTACAGATGGTACTGACGGAAGATTGTTTTAAATTATGGAATTACGAGATGAAGTATGTCTTTGAACCAGGGAAGGTTGTGCTGGAGTTATGTGATAATCAGGAGATTTGGCACATGTTAATTACGGTTAAGATGTAAATTTGGTTAGGAAAAAGTTTAGTAAAAACTTTAATAATAAACTGACGAGTAACAAAATGAACAAAAGGTTAATCAAAGAAAGAAAAAAACTTAAAATTAAAAAAAATTAGACAAAAAAATTAAAAAAATATTTGACATTTTGAATAATATATAGTAAGATAACAACATCAAATGTGAATAAAAAATGAACTTTTGAGAAAAACTTCAAAAAACATTTATCAAAATGTTAAATGCTAACCAAAATGTATAAATATAGCAAGATAAAAGAAAACTTGCTATTTTTATAAAAAAGAAAACGAGGAGGATACAAGAATGAGAAAAACATTCAAAAGTGCAATTGCATTAGGTATGGCAGCTACTATGGTACTTTCCTTAGGCGCATGCTCTAGCTCAAACAACGACGGTAAGTCAACATCAGGAGCTGCAGAACAGACTCAAGGAACAACACAGGGTGGGGAAGATGCTTCAACAGCAGAGCCAGAAGAAAGTTATGATTTTGGCGGTGTTACCGTTAAATGCTTTGGTGGTTTCTGGGGTAATCTTGAGAGCGAGGATGTAGCTTGGAAGGAAGCAAAAGAGTATGTTGAGGAGAAGTACAACATCGTACTCGAGAAAGCTGCTATGGAAGGCTATGATGGATTTAATGATGATGAGTTGTTATTGGAGTCCGTTATCGCTGGTGATCCATGTGTAGACATGCTTGTTGTTAATCCAGAATCTGCAATTTCTGATCTTTCAAATGATTTGTTGGTAGATATCAGTGAGTATGTAGATGATCTCAAGGTTGGTTCTACTTATATCGATGCTGCTACCTATATGGGTTCCACTTGGGGTGTTGCTTATGAGAACATTGGTGATGCATGGGTATTGGTTTACAACAGAGATTATCTGGAAGAACTTGGTATGGAGAAGACACCTACTGATATGTTCATGGAAGGTAAGTGGAGCTATGATGACTGCCTTACATACTTAACCGAGCTGCAGAGCAAGTTGAGTGATGGTACTTATGCAATTGGTAGCTATCCATATTGGTGGGCTGTAATGTCTGCTAGTGCAAACGGTGTACAGTACGTAGATGCAAATGGTCAGTTGAACATGACAAATGAGGCATTTATGGAGGCTCAGGAATTCTATCAGAAGCTGAAGAGCAGCGGTGTTGCATATCCAATGACAAGAGTTACAAATGAAGATGGTACAAATACTGATGATTATGCATATACTCTGAATGATGTGGTAGCTGGTAAGATTGTTATCGCAAGAGCAGAAGTATGGCAGTTAGGCGGTCTCTATGATCAGCTTGGTGGAAACTGGGGTATTGTTTACTGGCCATGGGGTTCCAATGTAACTTGTGAGGGTGATTATACTACCTTGAGTGATAATTACGGTGTTGCCCTTTCCTATTGGGGATTCAATGCAATTGTAAAAGCTTCTGTTGATAAGTTGGGTATTCCTGTAGAAGTAATGCTTCAGATCGCAGATGATTTTGCTAACTACAATGGTGATTTTGATTATATCCATGATGCATATGGCTCTGATGTAAACATTGGCGCAGAGGCAGGTCAAGAAAGAAGTTTCTGTACAACACAGGATATCGAGTTGTTTGACTGGGCTCACACTCGTGCAGTATTTGACTGGTCTTGGTTCGTTGCTGATATTGCTGGCACTTGGGCACCTGCAACCGATATGCTTGCAAGAAATTATGATGTTCGTTCGACTTGTGAGTCCTATCAGAATGAGCTGTCTGCATTGTTGAAAGACGCAGGAGTTGGTAAATAAGTTGAAGGCAAAGATACTTCAAGGTTTTATGCCAATCGGCAGTGCCGCTGTTTTGCTGAGGCACGAGGATTTAGCAATTGAACTATAATTTTTGTATTATAGCCTTGGGTGGATTCGGGGGACAGAGATGTTCCCCGAATCCATTTGAAAATAGGGCAATTTAATTTGTCCAAAACAAGAGGCTGTAATGGCTAAATTTGGAAAGAATATGGTGAGCGTGCATGAAAAAGAAAACAAAAAAACGATTACAAAATACTGGATTAGTGGTTGTTCTCGTCGCAATTGTGCTGATTATTTTCTTGGTAAATAAAAGCCAGAATCAATCGGATGCCGCTTTGCGTGCTGAAATTTTATCTGGGGAATATGATTTCAGTGTAGAGTCCGAATATATTTCCTATGCCAAATACTTAGAGGCATTGGGCGATAAGGTTCAGGGAAATGAGGACGGTGCGGTTGTAGAAATCAGTGCAGACCAGTACAAAGATAGTACATTGAACAAGTTGGAAGATTTGGGGGATGGAAATATTTTAACTGGTGCAAGTGGTGAGATTAGCTATGAGGTGGAAATTCCGGTTTCTGGTATGTATCAGATTGAGATTGGTTACTACCCATCAGCAGATAATGATAAGACCATTCTTCGTGATTTAAAGATTAATGGCGAGGTTCCTTATGAACAGGCTTATGCGTTGGATTTTCCTCGTATGTGGAATGATACCAACAAGAATTTCTTGATGAAGACAGATGGAAATCAGGCCACTCCTCAGCAGGGACAGACACCAGATTGGGGATCCTATATTTTACAGTCCGCAGATTATTCTGTGGAGGGACCATTGTTGTTCTATTTTGAGAAAGGAAGCAATATCCTCTCATTGGTATCGGAGCAATGCAGTATGGGTATTTCCTATATCAAGCTGACACAGACCAATGGATTGATTTCCTACGAAAAGTATTTGGCAGATGCAAAGGCAAATGGTGCAGCAGTAGTCAATGCATCAGAGATAGCAGACGGTGCAGTGATGGTACAGGCAGAGGATACCTATGTGAAGTCTAGTGCAATGTTGACTCCACAGAATGACAGAACCTCTGAAAAGACCATTCCTTATCATGCTAGTAATATTATTATGAATACCATTGGTGATAGCTCTTGGTCTGATGATGGACAGGCGATTACCTGGGAGTTAAATGTTCCAAAGAGTGGACTTTATAAGATTGCAATGCGTTTTTCACAGTCCTCGAATCGTGACTTCTATTCTGCTCGTGAATTAAAAATCAATGGAGCAATTCCATTTAAGGAAGCCGCTGATGTGAAGTTCTACTATGAGTCTAATTTCCAGTTGGATTATTTAGGAAATGAGGACGGAGCTTATTATTTCTATTTGGAGGAAGGAAGCAATTATTTGACCCTGACGGTTACACAGGGTGATTTGGCTTATGCGATTGAGCAGACTGGTATCAGTGTATCGAATTTCAATACACTGTATCGTAAGATTACCGCTGTTACAGGAAGTTCTCCTGACCAGTATCGTGACTACGGAATTACCACATCTGTTCCAGATATGGTAGATATTATGAAGACCGAGTATGCTCGTCTGACTTCCGTTATGGAGTCCTTGGGTGATTCTCTTGCAAGCAGCACTAAGACTACAGAAGTGGCTCAGATGTTAATTCAGCTGGAAAAGTTGATTAAGAAGCCAGATAGTATTGCCACTGAGTTGTCCAATTTTAATGATAACATTACTGCAGTATCCAACTGGTATTTGGCTTTGTCTGACCAGCCATTGACTTTGGATTATATTTTGGTTTGTGGAGAAGGTTATAAATTAGGAAAGGCAAATGGAAACTTCTTTACTGGATTGCTTCATAATGTAAAGCAATTTGTTGGTTCCTTTACCAATGATTATACCGTGGTGATGGAAGGTGCAGGAGAGAAGGATAGCAGTATCGTTGTTTGGATTGCTACTTCTACAAGAGACCAGTATGATGTAGTAAATTCTATGATTAACAATGCGTTTGCTGATAGTAACATCAATGTTGAGTTGAAGATGGTTGGTGCTGATACCGTTATGCCAGCTACTTTGACTGGAAATGGACCAGATGTAGCAATTCAGTTGAATTACTCTATGCCAACAAACTTTGCATATCGTGAGGCAGGTTATGATTTAACACAGTTTGATGATTTTGATGAAGTTGCTGCACAGTTCTCAGAGGGTGCTATGGAATACTTTGAGTATCAGGGTGGCTATTATGCATTGCCTGATCAAATGACATTCCCAGTATTATTCTATCGTACTGATATTTTTGACGAGATGGGATGGGAAGTTCCTGAGACATGGGATGAGTTGAAGACATTGCTTCCATATCTGCAGGCGGAGAATATGGCTTGTTTCTTTGAATCAACTGGATATATTACACTTGGTGGTTACAGCTCAACTGCTACTATTCCAGTGGCAAATGTATTTGCATCTATGTTATATCAGAATGATATTGATTTGTATCGTGCTGACGGTGCAGAGACAAACTTAGATACAATCGATGCACAGTTAGTTTTTAAGGATTGGACAGAGTACTATACCAAGTATGCCTTTGATTTGTCTGTTAGTATTGTTACTCGTTTCCGTACAGGTGAAATTCCACTTATGGTTGTCGACTATACATATATCAATTCGATTGCTGCTGCTGCACCTGAAATTGCAGGTAAGTGGGCGATTGCAGCAATTCCTGGAACGGAGAAGGCAGATGGTAGTATTGACCACACCGCTCAGTGTATGGTTAGCTCTAGTATGATTATTAGACAGACCGTTGAAGAAAAGGGTACTCAGGATGAAGCTTGGGAATTCTTAAAGTGGTGGACGAGTGCTGCAACACAGCAGGAATACAATGAGCAGTTGAAGGTAGTAGAAGGTGATTCTGCGGAACTTCCATTGGCTAATTTAGAGGCAGTTATGGCAATTGCTGAAACAAATGGTCGTGCAGATGCAATGGCTACGATTATTGAGAGTCTGCGTGGCACTCCTCAGGTACCTGGTGGATATATTACGGGTCGTTGTCTGCAGAATGCATTCTTATCCGTAGTGGATGACTATGTGGATCCAGTAGATACAATCTATGCACAGATTCGTTTTATTGATCAGGAATTAAAGACCAAACGTGAAGAGTTTGGTTTGAGTAAGTAGGAAAGGAGCTGCGTATGAAAAAAGATAGAATTAGTTTTAAAGAGTACTGGAAACGTACTTGGTATCAGGTAAAGCTGAATCGTGTTTTGTACGTCATGATGGCGCCATTCCTTATCTTCTTTTTGATTTTTACCGTTTACCCGGTTATTCAAGCGGTTTATTTCAGCTTTACAGATTATAATGTATTGCAGTCACCAAACTGGGTTGGATTAAAGAACTATAGTGAATTGTTTTTGCATGACACCACTTTCATCAAGGCGATTCAGAATACATTTGTGATTGCAGTGTTTGTAGGACCTGGTGGATATATTTTATCCTTCTTGTTGGCTTGGATGATTAACGAGCTTCCACATTGGCTTGGAACGCTGGTAACAATTATCTTCTATGCACCATCTATGGCTGGTAATACTATTTTGGTATTTGCTTTGATTTTCTCCAATGATGCAACTGGTTACTTAAATGGTATGTTGATGGACTGGGGATTTATTGATGAACCAATTTTGTGGTTATCGGATGAAAGTACCATTCTTCCTTTAGTTGTTCTCGTATCCATTTGGATGAGTTTAGGTGTTGGCTTCCTTTCTTTTGCAGCCGGTGTTAAGGGTGTAGAAGATGCCCAGTATGAGGCAGCTGCCATTGATGGTATCAAAAACCGTTGGCAGGAATTGTGGTATGTCACATTGCCAAACATGAAACCACAGTTGATGTTCGGTGCGGTTATGTCCATCACTGGTGCATTCTCTGTAGGTGCAGTAGCCGATGCATTGGTTGGTTTCCCAAGCCCAAATTATGCATCTCATACCATTGTAAACCATTTGAATGACTATGGTTTGATTCGTATGGAGATGGGACGTGCTTCTGCAATTGCGGTTATCCTGTTTGCATTGATGATTATCTGTAACATGTTGTTTAATAAGTTCTTGCGTAAGATAGGTACGTGATGACATAAGCTCATAGGAAAGGAGACTTATAAATGAAGACAGAACTCTTTAAGACGAAACTCTTTAAGATGAAACTCTTTAAGAAGAACTATGATAATGTAAAAGCTTATGCGAGAAACAGTTCCAGAAGTTTTACAGGAAATCTCCTGTTGGGTGGTTTTTTGTTTATCACTGGATTCCTCTTTTTCTTCCCGGTATTATACATGGTCAATCAATCCTTAAAACCATTGAATGAAATGTATATGTTCCCGCCTAAGTTATTTGTACAGAATCCTACTATTAACAACTTTAAGGATTTGTTTAATATTTTAGCAAATTCATTGGTTCCATTTTCCAGATATATGTTCAACTCCTTATTTGTAGTTGCGATTGGTTCTCTGGGACATATTTTAATTGCATCATTATGTGCCTATCCGTTGGCAAAATATAAGTTTCCGGGATCTAAGTTTGTTTCCAGCCTGATTGTGTATTCCTTGATGTTTAACACAACAGTTACTATGATTCCTAACTTTATCACAATCTCCAAATTGGGTTTGATTGATAGCTACTGGGCAATCATTCTTCCAACATTTGCTTCTACTTTGGGTCTGTATTTGATGCAGAACTTTATGGAGCAGATTCCGGACAGTTTGCTGGAGGCAGCAAAGATTGATGGTGCTGGACAGTTTCGCATTCATTTGACGATTATGCTTCCATTGATTAAACCAGCATGGATTACCGCATTTATTCTGATTTTCCAGAGTTTGTGGACCAATACCGGTGATAAGTATATCTACACAGAAAAATTAAAGAGTGTGGCTTATATGCTGCAGCAGTTGGCCAGCAACAGTAACGTATCTACCGTTCGTGCAGGTGTTTTGTCCGCAGCTTCTATCATCACATTTTCCGTGCCAGCAATCGTGTTTATCTTAATGCAGTCAAACGTTATGTCCACAATGGCAACATCTGGTATGAAAGAGTAAAGGGGGAAGCAGTATGCAAGTAAAGAAAAGGAAAAGCCTGTTGCTGATGCCTTTGGTATTGTTAGCTACGTTGATTATTACGACATTCGTACCAATCACTGCTCATGCAGATACCTATAGCTATGATCTTTGGGATGAAGCAGTTGCTTCGCCTGATGCTTATAGCTACTTATATAGTGTCGGTGCAGAACAACTTGGAATTGATTCCATTAACAATATGCAGTCTGTTTTCTATCGCAATGGAAAAGTATATATGGCGATGACCGGTAAAATTGTTGTTACGGATGAAGAATTCAATACATTGTTTGTCATTTCCGATTATACGGATGCAGATGGAAAAGATACTGCCATCTCTGCGCCTACTTGCGTGTTTGTCACAAAGAATGATGAAATTTATGTGGCAGAGGAAAGCAAGGGGATAATTGTAGAGTTTGATTCAGAAGGTAATTATGTAAGAACTTTGGGCAATCCTGGTATCACTGGTTTGGAAGTAACCTATCAGCCTACCAAGGTCGTTGTCGATGATTACGGTCGTATCTATGTGCGTGCAAAGAGTGTTTACGAAGGTATCATCGAGTTGGATCCAGATGGTCAGTTTAACTGTTATTATGGTTCGGTTAATGTATCCCCAAGTTTGTACGAGCGTTTCCGTCGTATGATTGCAACGGAAGAACAGTTGGCAAATATGACATTGTGGCTGCCAACCAGTTTTAGTGATATTTCAATGGATAAGGATGGTTATCTGTTGGCAAGTATCAGTGAATCGGATTCTACCGAGCCAATCAGACGTCTGAATGCAGATGGTTCTAATATTTTTGGTGTTTATAAATATTTGCAGGTTCCTTTGGGCGATTATACGGGAGATGTTTCCAATTCGTTGATTTCTAGTATCTCAGCTGGAGATGATGGACGTTTTGCGGTCATTGATGTAAATTATTCCCGTGTCTTTGTCTATAGTGAAGATGGTTTGTTGGCTTATGTAGTGGGTGGCTCTGGTAATATATTGGGAACATTAGGAAGCCCTGTTGATGTAGCATTCATGGACAACAAGATTTTGGTTTCTGATTTGCAGACCAGTACATTGGAAGTGTTTGAGGCAACTGAGTATGGTCAGTTGATTAACGATGCTCTGTATTATCAGGGTCAGTATGATTACGAGACAGCAGCTAGCTACTGGGCACAGGCTTATGATATCAATCCAAACTCCATCTTAGTTAACATGGGTCTTGGACGTTATGAGCTGCGTCAGGAAGATTATGAGCTGGCGATGAAGTATTTCGAGGCAAGCGGTGACCGAGACAGTTATTCTGCAGCTTATGAGCGTGTAAGAGAAGACTGGATGGAAAAAAATATAGCAAAGACCATAATTATTGTGATTGTCATTGTTGTATTATTCATCGTTATCAAGAAAGTAATGCGTACCTTAAAAGAGCAGGGCAAGCTGGAAAATAGCAAGTTTATCAAGGCATGCCGCTGGTTGCGTTACAATGCATTATCTTGGCCAGGATATATTCTTTCCAGTCCATTCAAGGCATTTGATGATGTCAAGTATGAGAATAAGGGAAGTGTTGGATTCTGTTTTGTTATATTAGTATTATATGCATGGTCAGCTTTGTTTAAAACTCAGTTCTCAGGATTTTTGGTAAATATGGAAGATACATCCAAAGTCAATGTTCCATTGGTTTTGATTAGCTCCGTATTCCCTTATTTGATTTTTGTGGCAGGTAACTGGGCAATTGGTACTTTGATTGATGGTAAAGGAAATCTGAAGAATATCTTTAAGGTTACAATGTATTCTTTGTATCCTGGAATTTTCTTGACCGTTCTTGGAACATTGCTTTCCAGAGTTATCATTTTGGAGGAAAGTACATTTGTTACATTCCTATTCTATGCACCAATGGTAATATTTGTATTCTATTGCTTTATCGGTTTGTTGATGGTTCATCAGTTCAGCTTCTCTAAGGGAATTGGTTCTGTTCTGTTGAGCTTCGTGGCAATGGCAATCATCATCTTCGTGTTGGCATTGTTATTGACAATTGTTGCAAGCTTTATCAATAACGCAGGTACCATTTGGAGTGAAATTTTAATGTATGTATTGTAAAGGAGGCGGTTACAGTGAGAAAACAGCAATTATTCCTGCTGATAGCAGGCTTGGCAATGGGTTTGACTGCGTGCACTAGTTCAACCGTTTCAAAGGAACAAGTGCAGCGTGAAGTAGGTACTGCAGTAGAATATACCGGTGATAAGTTTATTACCATTGCAGAGACAGATCAGGTTTCCTTACAGTTAAATCCAAGCAGTGGAACGTTCCGCTATGAAGATTTGGCGACGGGACATCACATTGATTCCAATATGGCAGATGTTGAGGGAGTTACCGATAAGAATGCACTGTCTGATTTAATCATGACCTATTTTACGGGATCCGCAACAGATTTATATGGTAACACATCGTCGATGGACAGCAAGAGTTATGCGATTGATATGGAGAACTTAACCTTTGAGAAAATCGACAATGGTGTTCGTATGGTATATAATTTAGGTTCCGATACTGTCACATACAAAGATTTTCCTACGTTAATTACAAAAGAGCGTATGGAAGAGTTAGTATTGCAGTATTTGGATGAAAGTGACACAAAAACGGTTACAAAGACAGCCTATCGTTATTCTCAAAAATCTGGTCTCTATAGCAGAAAGTATTCAGAAGAGAATAAGCTGAGTGGTTTGGCAGCTGGTAAACTTTATAGTATTTTCTATGAGGTTGGACATTACAGCTATGAGGAGTTGGAGGCGGATGCCACCGAACATGGTACTACGGATGATTTGCCAAATAAGCAGGAATTTAAGATGACAGTGGATGTTTATCTGGATGGCGATGATTTGGTTGTTCACATTCCTACTGATGAGATTATTTATAATCTGGAGGAGCCTTTGGGCAGCATTACATTCTTCCCATATATGTTGGCGACAGACAGTACAGATGGTTATATGTTTGTGCCAGATGGCAGTGGTGCATTGATTAATCTGGATAGTAATTATACAGGTTTGCAGTACAGCGCAAGATATTATGGAGGAGATAAGTTGATTAATGCAGCAACTTACACTTCTTACAATAACTTGATGAATTTGCCTATTTATGGTATCAAGTACGATGATTTTGCGGTATTAGGTATTATTGAAGATGGAGCTGAGGTTGCTACTTTGAGTACCGAAGTAAATGGCTATCGTCCTGCTCTCCCTTATGCAAGAGAGTATTTGAGATTCGTAATTCGTGATGTAGAAAATACAGCTAGTTTTACTGGTTCAACTACCAGTTTTACTCAGCGTATGACTTCGGATGATTATTTTACTGGTGATATTACCGTTCGTTATCGTCTGTTGACAGGGGATGATGCAAACTATAATGGTATGGCAAAGTCATATCAGTCTTATCTGATTGACGAAGGTGTGTTGACTGTGCAAGAGGCGGAGGAAGATGCTCCAATCTTTGTCGATTTCTTGGGTGAAATTGATAAGGAATTGTACTTCTTAGGTATTCCTTATGAAGGCAATGTATCTTTGACTACATTTGCAGATGCAAAGGCTATCTTGGAAGATATGACAGCCAATGGCATTAAAAATATTAAGGTTCAGTACACTGGAATTGCAAATGAAGGTTTGAATCAGCGTGCAGTAGAAAATGTGAAAGTATCCAGTGCTCTTGGCGGTACAAGTGGATTGAAAGAATTGGCTTCCTATATCGATTCGATCGGTGGCGAGTTCTTCCCAGACTTCCAGTTACAGACTGCTTATACGGATGATTATCTGTCTAAGGAGGAGCGTGCTTTCTTTATCACAGAAGAGATTGCTCAGATTTATAATTTTAATTTGGTAAATAATAAGGCTGAAACCAGTGCAGATTATCCATTATATATTATTGCACCTACCTATATTCCAGATTATATCAGTAAATTTATGAATTCCTATAATAAACTTGGAATTAGCGGTCTTTCTACTTCCGATTTCATGACATTTATCTCAGCTAACTACAAGAAGGGTGCAAATATTTCCATGGCAAATGCCGTTTCCTATTATCAGGAAGCATTAGCGAAATTAGATGAAAGCTATACTATGGTATTCTCGAATCCAACGGTATTGGCTTATGGTGCAGCAGATTATATTACGGATCTTCCAAGTGGAAACAGTGGTCTGCGTGTACTGGATGCAAAGATTCCATTTACTCAGTTGGTATTGAATGGATGTGTATCTTATTCTACCGATGCATTGAATTCCAGCACTTCCGATGTTCGCTATGATATGATGAAATGTATGGAAACACAGAGTATCATGAAATTCCGTTTTATTGCGGCGGATACCACCATTTTGCAGGATACCACCGGTGAAAATATTTTCATGGCTGAGTATGGTTTGTGGAATGAAAAGGTTGCTGATTACTATGCTGAGTACAATGAATTTTATCAGAAAGTAAAGGGAACGACAATTGTATCTCATGAAATCATTGATGAGAATGACGATTATGTGAAAGTTGTCTATTCCAACGGCATGACCATTTATTTCAATTACACAGAATTGGATGCAGTGTTGGAAGGTGTTTCTGTTGCTGCTAAGAACTATGTAATTCAGTAGGAGGTGTAAGAATGAAAAAAGACAACAAAAGTTCAGGTGAAGTAATTGCTGCAAAGAAGAAAAAATCGTTCTTCAAAGACATGTCCTATGAGAATAAGAGAGTTTTTTGGGGAATTATTTTCCTGATTCCTTGGGCAATTGGTTTTTTGGCATTTTTTGCAATTCCTTTGGTAACAACCTTTTATTATGCATTTAATGAGATGCAAATTATGAAGAATGGCGGTTTCAGTTATACCTGGGTTGGAATTGCAAACTTCAAAAATGCCTTGACAGTCAATACAGAGTTTAATCCAGCATTGTTGGAGGCAATTGGAGAAGCAATCAAAAATTGGCCATTCCAGATTTTTGTATCTCTGTTTGTTGCTATGCTTTTAAATGGAGATTTTAAAGGTCGTGGATTTTTCCGTGTGGTTTTCATTATCCCAATTATTTTGGCAACTGGAATGACAAGTATTGAGTTGTCTGACGTAAATGTGGAAGAACAGGCAGCTACCAGCTTTATCAATATTGGTAGCATTATGCAGGTTGTTACTGCTAGTGGTATTCCTATTAGCATTATCAATGTCATTATGGAATTTGTAAACGATATTTTTGACGTTATTACCACCGCAGGTGTGCAGATTTTGATTTTCTTATCTGGATTGCAGGGAATTTCTCCTTCTCTGTACGAAGTTGCTAAGATTGAAGGCTGTTCTGCATTTGAAAGCTTCTGTAAGATTACATTGCCAATGATTTCTCCAATGATTTTGGTATGTACCATCTACAGTTTGTCTGATAGTTTTGGTATGGCGGAAATTGCTGAAACAATTAATACTACCACGTTTGGTGGTCGTTACGGACTTGGAGCATCCATGAGTGTGATTTACTTCCTTGTCAGCACGATTATTGTCCTGGTAATTACAGCGATTATTTCAGGAGGTGTATACTATTATGACAACTAATGTAGCAGTAAAGACAGATAAGATACCTTTGAAGACCTATTTACATCCAGTATTAATTCAGAAGAAAGCGATGAGTTTTCTGACGACATTATTCCGTTATGTATTGTTGGTTTGTTTGGGATTTATCATTTTGACACCTATTTTAAAGATGACAGCACAGGCATTCACAGCGCAGTCCGCATTGGGATTAAAGAATTCCGTTTGGATTCCAGCTGCAACTTCTCTGCAGAATATGTGGGAAGCTTGGTTGATTACCAAATATCCAACTGCGATTACCTACTCTCTGCTGAATGCATTTGCATTGGCAGTGTTGCAGACAGCTTGTGCCGCATTGGCAGCTTACTCCTTTGCACGTTTAAAGTTTAAGGGAAGCGGAATTTTATTTGGTTTAGTTATCTTTACCATTATTGTACCAAGTGATTCCATTATGTTGGCTCAGTATTTGAACTTCAGACATTTTGATATCTTTGGTATCATTAAAGCAATCAGAGGAGAGGATTTAAATCTGATTGGCAAGCCAGTTTCTAACTATATTTTGGCTCTTACAGGAGCTGGTATCAAGGGTGGTCTGTACATTTATATTTTAAGACAGAGCTATCGTCAGTTGCCTATCTCCATTGAGGAGGCTGCGTATGTAGATGGTTGTGGTTTTGGACGTACCTTTATTAGTATCGTTATTCCAGGTGTAAATGCATCCTTGACAACGGTTATGGTATTGAGTTTTATCTGGAATTATTCCGATACTTATTATAGTGGTTTGCTTAGTTCTACCAACAGCAATCTGGCTTTGATTCTTGCGAGAATGCAGACACAGATGAAGTGGTATTTGGCTAATATTGTTGATCTTATGCCTACAAAGTACACTGTGCTTAACGAGTCACCATTGGCTCAGACTGCAGCTTGTAATGCAGCCGCTTTCTTGGTATTAATGCCTCTGTTAGTAATGTATCTGTTTGTTCAGAAGCGTTTTGTACAGGGTGTTGAGCGAAGCGGTCTCGGTGGAGATTGATGGGAATATGTTGGGGTTAAAAGACTTTTTTGGCATCCTATAAATTGCTTATACAGTTTGGAGTATTTTATCTCCATAAAAGACAGCAAGTTTGCCAGTTTTTAACCTTGACAAAAGTTTCACAATAATGTATTATAACAACATTTGTCCGGTTGGGTCGACCTGACCGGACAAAAATATTTAATGACAGTATAAGGAGGAGAATCATGAGTAAGATTATTGGAGCATCTCTACCAAAGATTCCCTGGCAGGAGAAACCAGCAGGTTACAAAGGACCAGTTTGGCGTTATACAAATAATCCCATTATAGGAAGACATGATATTCCTACAGCAAATAGTATTTTTAACAGTGCTGTTGTGCCATTTGAGGATGGTTTTGCAGGTGTGTTTCGTTGTGACAGTTTGGGCGTAAGTATGGATATTTACGCAGGCTTCAGTAAGGATGCTATTCACTGGGAGATTAATCATACACCGATTGTGTTTAAGGGGGAGGATCCAGAAATCACGAAAAGAGAGTATCGTTATGACCCTCGTGTGGTATGGATTGAAGACCGTTATTATATTACTTGGTGTAATGGCTATCATGGTCCGACGATTGGTATTGGTTATACATATGACTTTAAAGAATTTTATCAGTTGGAAAATGCATTTTTGCCATACAACCGCAATGGTGTGCTTTTCCCTAAGAAGATTGATGGAAAGTTTGCTATGTTATCGAGACCAAGCGATACGGGACATACCGCTTTTGGTGATGTATTTTTAAGCTTCAGCCCAGATATGGAATATTGGGGACATCATCGTTTTGTGATGGGCACATTTCACGGAGATGCTTCTGCTTGGCAGTCAACAAAGATTGGTGCAGGTCCTTGTCCGATTGAGACAGATGAAGGTTGGCTTTTGATCTATCACGGGGTGCTGAGAACCTGCAATGGATATGTCTATCGTATGGGTTCTGCAATTTTAGATAAGGATCAGCCTTGGAAAGTGAAGTATCGTTCAAAGTTTTATATTTTAGCACCAGAGGAAATTTATGAGTTGACGGGAGATGTACCAAATGTGGTGTTCCCATGTGCTACTTTGACAGATGCAGATACGGGGCGTATTGCAATTTATTATGGATGTGCAGATACGGTGACGGGTCTTGCCTTCACAACAGTGGACGAGTTGGTACAGTGGACGAAAGAGCATACAATGTAAGATGTGGGGGAACGAGAAAATCGTTCCCCTCTTTTTCGTGCATTTATTTAAAATGATGTTGGGGTCAAAAGGTATTTTGACCCCTTGATACCTATGGATTGCTCCGCACGTTGTGCTCCCGCAATCCAAAAACATTCGAAATCCGCCCGATTTGGGCTACTTTCTCATGTTTTGGCGGGTCCCAAAGTCATACCTGTTCATGCAAGCATGAAAGGTATGACCTTTTGACCCTGGTATCTTAAAATAATACCAGAAAATAAAATCGTGCGTTTACCGTGGACAATTAATGTGGAAAAGGGTTAAATATTATGAAATTAACGTATAATAGAAATGGATTTTATATGGATGGTGATCCCATTCAGATCCGCTCGGGAGCAATTCATTATTTTCGAGTGGTGCCAGAGTACTGGGAGGACCGATTGTTGAAGTTGAAGCAGTGTGGTTTGAATACAGTGGAGACCTATACCTGCTGGAATTTGCATGAAAGAAAAGAAGGCGAGTTTAATTTTACCGGAATGTTGGATTTGGGACGTTATTTGTCATTGGCAGAAAAACTGGGATTATATGTGATTTTGCGTCCAGGTCCTTATATCTGTGCAGAGTGGGAAATGGGTGGTCTACCTTCTTGGCTGTTAAATATTCCTGATATGAAGATTCGATGTTTTCATCAAGGTTTTTTAGAGAAAGTGGAGAATTATTATAAGAAATTATTTGAGATTGTAAGACCTCATTTTTCGACCAATGGCGGTTGTGTTATTGCCATGCAGATTGAGAACGAGTATGGCAGTTTTGGTGATGACCAGAGATATATGAGAGCGGTGCAGGATATTTATCGAAAAAATTTGGTGGATGTGTGTCTGTTTACCTCAGATGGTCCTGGCTATTTCATGCTGAGTGGCGGCTCGTTGCCTAATGTCGTTCCAGCAATCAATTTTGGCAGCAATCCAAAGCGAAATTTTGAGTTATTGAGAGAGTTCCGTCCAGATGCTCCACTGTTTTGCGCTGAGTATTGGAATGGTTGGTTTGACCATTGGTATGAGAAACATCATGAAAGAGATAGTGCGGATACGGCACAGGTCTATGAGCAGATGTTAGATTTGGGTGCATCGGTTAGTTTTTATATGTTCCATGGTGGGACAAATTTTGGTTTTTACAATGGAGCTAACTATGAAAATGGCATTCAGCCGACAGTGACAAGTTATGATTATAATTGTCCGGTCAGCGAGTGTGGTGACTTGACAGAGAAATATTTTTCAATCAAAGAGGTAATTGAGAAAAAAACGGGAGTACATAGGGAAATTGTGGCTGAAAACTTGCCTAAAAAAGCTTATGGAACGGTAAAGTTGACGGAACAGGCAGATTTGTTTGCTAATGTGAGACGATTGCAGAAGTCAATAACATCTTCTTATTTAATGAGCATGGAAGAACTGGGGCAGGATTTTGGCTTTGTATTATATGAGAGCCAGATGAGAGGTCCTTTTGAGAAAATAGAGCTGTCTATTGACGGACTTCATGACAGAGCACAGGTATATTTGGATGGAAAATTGTTAGGAATCAAGGAAGATACGGGAAAGCGCAATGATGTTATTACACTTGGTATGAAGTCGGGTGAGAGTGGTCAGCTTTCTATTTTGGTGGAAAATATGGGACGTGTGAATTATGGCGGTCATATTTGGGAGAAAAAAGGAATTTTGGGCGGAGTACGCATTGCCAACCGATATCACTATGACTGGAAGATGTACTGTGTGACCTGTGAAAATCTAGCAGAGTTTGAATTTTTTTCTGTGGAAAAAGATGATTTGTTAGTCGAAGAAAAAATAGAAGGCTTAGCTGTGGAACAAGCGGAGGAAGAGAAAATCAGAGGAAGACAGTGGAGTATAATGGAGAGACCTACAGTTTATCGTGGATTCTTTCAGGTAGAAGAAGGACAGAGGGCAGATACCTTTGTTCGTTTGGATGGTTTCATCAAGGGGAATGTTTGGATCAATGGTTTTAATTTGGGACGTTACTGGAATATAGCAGGACCACAGAAAACATTGTATTTGCCAGCACCGTTGCTGCGAGAGGGAAAGAATGAAATTTGGGTGTTGGAACTGGAAGGCTGTGAGAAGGCAGAAATTGCGCTGATAGATTATGAAATTTTGGGTTAAAAATTGCCTGTAGTAGTACAAAGTGATTGACTTTCCTGTCTGTTTTTGTCTGGAGGAAAGGTACTTAGCTGTAATATTTACTTGGTAGTACTTGTGAGAAAGGAAGAAGAGTAAAAATGAAGAGGAAGAATCGTTGTGGTGTGTGGCCAGTGATGTTGACTCCTTTTACGGAGGATAATCAGGTAGATTATGATGCACTGCGAGAATTGATTAAGTGGTATTTGAGAAATGGAGTGGATGGTTTGTTTGCCGTTTGCCAGTCCAGTGAAATGTTTTATTTGTCTTTGAAGGAGCGTGTGGAGATTGCGCGTTTTGTTAAGGAGACAGTGGCAGGTCGTGTGCCTGTTATCGCATCGGGTCATATCTCCGATGGAGTTGAGGAACAGGTAGAGGAAATTTTAGCTATTGCCAATACGGGAGTAGATGCAGTAATTTTAATTACCAATCGTTTGGCGAAGGAGGAAGAATCTGACGAGGTCTGGCTGAATCATTTAAAAGATTTGTTGACTCAAATTCCAGAGGAAATTCATCTGGGCTTTTATGAATGTCCTTATCCTTACAAACGTGTGTTGTCACCAGAAATGGTAAAATGGTGCGCAGAGAGTGGAAGATTTTATTTTTTAAAGGATACCTGCTGTGACATCAAGCAAATTCGGGAAAAATTAGCGGCGTGCAGAGACAGCAGATTAAAATTGTACAATGCCAATACGGCTACGCTGTTGGAATCATTGCGTCTGGGTGCAGCGGGGTACAGTGGCGTTATGGCAAATATGCAGTGCAGTCTCTATGTGCGTCTCTGTCAGGATTTTGAAAATCCCGAATTTGATATGGAGAAATTGTCGAGAGAATTGACTATGCATGCTCTGATTGAGCGACAGTATTATCCAGTTAATGCAAAGTACTACTTGCAGATAGAAGGATTGGGATGTACCTTAAAGACGAGGACAAAGGATGCGGGGGGACTCAATGAGACTTTTCGTCAGGAGATACGAATGCTGCATAAGGAGACTCAAGAGCTGAGACGTCAGTATCGTACTCTTGAAGTAGAAAAATTAAATCCATGGGAATTACCCCAATATACAGATGAGGTGCTGCCAAACTGCGATTATCATCATGGGCAGATTTTTCCTGCAAAAGGTGTAAAATGTGTACAGATTGTAAGGGCAAATCGTCTGCATCCAGAGTGGGCGGACGGAACGAATTCCACTTACAAACATGCCCCTGATTTGGCTTACTGGAATGGAAAATTCTATGTTCAGTATTTGTGCAATCCCGTGGAAGAGCATACAGGAGCTGGTTATTCGGTATTGGCAAGTTCCTCGGATGGCAGGAATTGGGGTGGATTTGAGATTTCTTTTCCGGAGTATTGCATTCCAAAGACGACCGTGACAGATTACAAGGGATTGACGCATACCTTTGATGGTACCACTTATGGTTTCATGCATCAGAGAATGAGCTTTTATCGGAGCAGTCAAAATCGTATGTTACTGTTGGGATTTTACGGTTGGTCGCCCTATAAATGGATGACCAACTGGGATAATTATGGTATTGGGCGTGTGGTCAGAGAGTTGTATGCTGACGGAAGTTTGTCGGAGATTTATTTTATCAAGCCTAATTGGCAGGGTGGCTGGAAGAAAGAGGATTTGAATTATCCTCTTTATACAGAATCAGCGGACGTTGGGTTTGTAGCAGCTTGTGAGGAACTGTTGGAAGATTCACTGGCAGTGCAGCAGTGGGCAGAAGAAAATGGAGATACGGATGAGCATATCTTAATTAAACATCCGAAGGATGGCGGTACATATCAGGCCTTTTGCTGGTATCATATTGACAATCAGGAAGTGGTGGGACTTTGGAAACATTCCTTTACGGCAAGAAGTCATGATGGAGGCAAGCATTGGGGACCAGTGGAGAAATCTCCTAGTTTGGTTATGAGTGGTCAAAAAGTTTGGGGACAGAAAACATCCGACGGCAAATTTGCTATGATTTATGATCCGACATTGGAAACAGAGCATCGCTACCCACTGTGCATAACCACCAGCGAGGATGGTATCCATTTTTCTAAGATGCGCTTGATACATGGACAGGTGCCAAGATTGCGTTATGCAGGATTTTGGAAGGATTTGGGTCCCCAGTATATGCGTGGCATCGCAGAGGGTATTTTACCTGAAGTCTCTAAATCAAATATACCAGAAAAAGATGGGAAAAAGTTTCCGAAGGATGCCGATATTTATGTGACCTATTCTGTCAATAAAGAAGATATCTGGTTTGCTCAGATTCCAGTACCTGTTGAGGATGAGCAGAGAAGTGAGTTTGAAGAATATTTAGCGGATGAGGACAGCAGACGAAACTGGAATGAGTATGTGCCGAGTTGGGTAAAAACGGAGATACGACCAGTGAAAGATTTTGCGTGTCAGGGTCTCTATATTGAAGATCGAGAACCCATGGATTTTTCCATCATGGAGCGTGTGTTCATGCCAAAAGCAGAGAAAAATGGCAAGATTGTGGAAGTGACCTTGATTCCAGAAGTCATTGGAGAGGCTCTTTATCTGGAATTAATGGATGCTAAAGGTGAGATAGCGGTGCGTCTTGTGCTGAGAGCAAACGGAAAATTGTATGCCAGAACAGTGACGGAGTTGGAAGTGGGAGATTATCAGTTGGGAGTGCCATTAACGATTAGAATTGCTATGGATTCCAGATATTTTTGTTATGAGTTGATGCTGAATGGAAAACCTGTTTGTAGTGAAAAACAAAAGATACTAGAATGGAATTATATGCAGGCGGTGACAGAAATCTCAAGATTTTCTATCCGCACAGGAAAACGAGAGCATGAAATTTCCCTGAATACAATTCCAGGACATTTGCTGGATATGGAGGAAGAGATGAGTGAGCCAAGCAAGTTTATGACGGCGTATACTTTTGTTAAATTTAAAATCGAAGATATATGATGATATCAAAAGACAGCTTGAATTTTTAATATTTTTTGACTATAGTATTACAACAATATTTATGCAGAAAGGATTTGACTATGAAAAAGTTAGATGAGCGTTTGATTCAAATAGTGCCAAGTCCACGTCAAGTGGCATGGCAGGAGATGGAATTTTATGCTTTCATCCATTTTAATATCAATACGTTTACCGATAAGGAGTGGGGGGATGGAACTGAGCCAGAGTCTGCGTTTGATCCAACTGATTTGGATGTACATCAGTGGGTAAATGTAGTTAAGAGTGCAGGCATGACTGGAATTATATTAACCTGTAAGCATCATGACGGTTTTTGTTTGTGGCCCAGTAAGTATACAAAGCATACAATTGCGAACAGTCCTTATAAAAATGGAAAGGGTGACTTGGCGAAGGACTTGTCGGAGGCTTGTCAGATGGCTGGTCTGAAATTTGGAGTGTATTTGTCTCCTTGGGATCGAAATCAAAGTTCTTATGGTATGGGAAAAGAGTATAATGATTTCTTTGTCAATCAGTTGACGGAGCTTTTGACTCAGTATGGTCCCATTTTTTCAGTGTGGTTTGATGGTGCCTGTGGAGAAGGCGCAAATGGCAAACGACAAGTGTATGACTGGGAGCGTTATTATGATACGGTGCGTCGACTGCAGCCGCAAGCTTGTATCAGTGTGTCTGGTCCAGATGTGCGTTGGTGCGGAAATGAAGCTGGTGATACAAGAGAATCGGAGTGGAGTGTGGTGCCAAAACGTACCAGCGAGACGGAAATCATTGCACAAAATAGTCAGCACGAGGATAACACAAAATTCCGACAGAGAAAGATTCTGGCCTGTGACAAGGATTTGGGCAGCAGAGAGATTTTGCAGGATGAGAAAGATTTGATTTGGTATCCAGCAGAAGTTAATACTTCGATTCGTCCAGGATGGTTTTATCATGCGAGAGAGGACAATCAGGTACGTCCACTGAAGGAATTGGTGGATATCTATTATCATTCTGTGGGAGGAAATGCAACATTTCTGCTGAATTTGCCGCCTGATCGCAGAGGACGTATTCATGAGAAAGATGCAGAGAGACTGCAGGAGCTGGGAACTTATATTAAGCATGCTTTTCAAGTTAATTTATTGGAGACAGAGGGATATTTATCTGCCTCCAGTGAGTTGGAGGGGCATTCCATTGAACAGGTGCGCAGGGAAAGTTATGAGAACTGGTACGAGGCACCTGTGGGAGAGTCCGAGATTAAGATTACCATATGTTTTGATTCGGTGAAGAAAATTCGCCATTTGGTAATGAAAGAAAATATTTATTGCAGCCAGAGAATTGAGCGATTTACGGTGGAATTAGCAAATGGTACCGTATTGTCAGCGGGCACTGTAGTAGGGCATAAAAAGATTGTGCCGTTAGCAGGTGTGGAGACGGATCAATTGGTGATACACATACAGGATTTTCGTGTAGCACCGACTTTGGCCTTTATCGGTATTTATGAGTAGTGTATAGTCTTATTGGAGTTTGGAAGTAATTTATCCTTTTTATTTTGATGTCGTATATTTTTTGTGTAAGTATTGTGTCGGCGTAAGCCCCTTAATCTTTTTGAATACTTTAATGAAGTATCCTACATCGTGATAGCCGCAGTCAAAGGCAATTTCGGTGATGGTTTTATCCGTGTAGGAAAGCTGCTCACAGGCTGCTTCGATACGGTAAGTGTTGAGATATTCAATCGGGGATTGATGAGTCAGTTCGCGGAACATACGGCAGAAGTAGCGGCTGTTTAGGTGGACGCAGGCAGCAAGGTCTTCTAAGGTGATATCCTCACTATAATTTTGTCCAATGTAGGTCAGAATTTGTTTGTATTGCTGCGTTCGTTTTTGAGCTGTTTGACTTTCCGGCTTGATAGGATGATAATAATTTTGAGTGAAAATATTACCTAAAAATTGATAAAAATTTCCGAGTACTTTTAACTGATAACCTTCCGATTTTTCTCGCATTTCGTCAAAGAGGGGACGAAGCGTGCCACAGAGGGAGGCAGATTGGGCAGGAATATAATTTACGATTTCAATTTGATTTTGTAAAAAGGGCTGCAGACATGCCTTTGCGAAGGGAGTCTCATTGATGAGAGATTCCATGTTGAAAACAAGACATTCATAACAGCAGTTTTGAGGTGTTCCACCATGGAGAGTTCCACTGGGTACATAGAGATAATCTCCTTGATGAAGAGGATATTCTTTTTTATCTAAAAGGACTGTAAATTCGCCAGAGAGAATATAAATTAATTCTGCTTCCGAATGCCAGTGATAAGGCATCATATAGCGAGGATGATGTTGATTGACATGATAGAAAGCGAAGGGAAAATCTAGAGTGCCATGAGTTTTTCGTTCATGATATTCGATGTAACGCATAGGAATACCTCCAAAAAGTGAATATTTTACCATTACTTATGATTATATCACAAGATAAATCGGAAAGAAAGTGATAATATATATTATAAAAACTGCAAACATGAGATAGGAGGAAATTGATTATGGCAGAGAACAGATTAATTGGAAGTTATCCAGTGATTGGAATTCGTCCTACCATCGACGGCCGCAGAGGTCCTTTGAAGGTAAGAGAATCTTTGGAAGAGCAGACGATGAATATGGCGAAGAGCGCAGCTAAGTTGTTTGAGGAGAATTTGCGCTACTCTAACGGTGAGCCTGTTAAGGTTATTATTGCAGACACCACAATTGGTCGTGTGGCAGAGGCAGCAGCTTGTGCGGACAAGTTTAAGAAGGCAGGTGTGGATATCACATTGACTGTGACACCATGTTGGTGCTATGGTTCTGAGACCATGGATATGGATCCCATGACCATCAAGGGTGTATGGGGCTTTAACGGAACAGAAAGACCAGGCGCAGTTTATTTGGCAGCAGTTTTGGCGGCACATGCACAAAAGGGACTTCCTGCTTTTGGTATTTATGGACATGATGTGCAGGAGGCTGATGCAACAGAAATTCCTGAGGATGTAAAAGTAAAATTACTTCGTTTTGGAAGAGCAGCTGTAGCTGCAGCTACCATGAGAGGAAAATCATATTTACAGATTGGCTCCGTGACCATGGGTATTGCTGGTTCTATTATTGACCCTACTTTTATGGAAGAATATTTGGGTATGAGAATGGAATCTGTAGATGAAGTAGAAATTATCCGTCGTATGGACAGAGGAATTTACAATGAAGAAACCTTCCAGCGTGCTCTTGCATGGACAAAGGAGAATTGTAAGGAAGGTTGGGATAAAAATCCAGATTTTGTCAAGAAGAGCCCAGAACAGAAAGAGAAGGATTGGGAGTTTGTAGTTAAGATGGCTTGTATCATCGAGGATTTGATGAACGGAAATACGAAGCTGCCAGAGGGCTGTGAGGAGGAAATGGTTGGACACAATGCGTTGGTGGCTGGTTTCCAAGGTCAGAGACAGTGGACCGATTTCTATCCAAATGGTGATTTTGCTGAGGCTGTATTGAACTCCTCTTTTGATTGGAATGGTGCCCGTGAGCCTTATGTATTGGCTACAGAGAATGATACCTTAAATGGATTGGGTATGTTGTTTATGAAGTTGTTGACGGGCAGAGCACAGATTTTTGCTGATGTGCGTACTTACTGGAGCCCAGAGGCAGTAAAGAAGGCTACTGGCGGTTACGAGCTGGAAGGTATCGCTAAGGAGGCTGGAGGTTTCCTCCATTTAATTAATTCAGGCGCTGCTTGTCTGGATGCCTGCGGTGAAGTGAAAGATGAAAATGGAAATGGTGTTATGAAGCCGTTCTGGG